>NZ_DAOLAC010000026.1:0-20176 GCF_035325325.1 Phycicoccus sp.
CCGTCGTCCCCCCGCCCCCGCCCCCCCCCCCCCCCGCCCCCGCCCCCTCCGCCGCCGGGGCCGGCGGCCCAGGCCGGGGTGGCCAGGAGCAGGAGGGCCGCCACTGCTCCGGGCAGGGCGGTCCGCAGGTGGGTTCGTGTCCTCCGAATGTGTCCCTTCGCGTTCATCACGGCGCAGCTTTCGACGGGTCCCCGGCCGGTCGCCGCGCCCGTCGGGATCGGGGAGCGCGCCCGCCCGTGGCCGACCTCATCGTCCTGCTGGCGGGCGGTGCGGCACCCTCGAGGAGACCGGCCTCACAGCATGGCCCTCGCCACATCGCGCACTGGTGGTCCGGCCGCGTCGTGCGGCCACCGCGCGCCGCGGCGGCCGCGGGGACAGGTCTCCCGTACCGTCCATCCGCAAGCGTTCGTGCGTACGTGGGCCGACGAGAGGGGGAGGTGTGGTCGACGACCTCGGCATCGCCCGGTGGCGCTTCCGGACGCTGCTCCTCGACGGCGCCTCCGCGCCGGACGCGCCCGCGGCCGTCCGCTCGCTCCTCGCCGTCCAGGCCGAGAACCTGGACCAGACCGGATGGGCCCTCGCCGCCCGCACCCGGGGCCTCACCCCGGCCAGGCTCGCCGGCCTCATCGGGTCCGGCGAGCTCGTCCGCACCCACGTGCTGCGTCCGACGTGGCACCTGACCCACCGCGACGACGCCCGGTGGCTCCTCGAGCTGACCGGCCCCCGGGTGCGCCAGCAGGTCGGCCGGCAGCTCGAGCGCGACCTCGGCCTGTCCCCGGCACGGGTCGCGCGGCTCGGCGACGTCGTCGAGGACGCGGTGACCCGAGACCCCGACCGCACGCGCGAGCAGCTGGCCGAAGCGCTCCGGGCGGCCGGTCACGAGCTGAGCGGCATGCAGCTCATGGTGCTGCTCGTCGTCCTCGAGCTAGACCTGCGGATCGGGAGTGGGCGACCGGTGCCCGACGGAGGAACGGGGGTCCACACCTACTCCCCTCTGGCACCACGACTCCCGACGTCCCCGATGGCGGACCGGCACGAGGCGCTCGTCGAGCTGGCGCGCCGGTACGTCGTCGGCCACGGCCCGGCGACCGAGCGCGACCTCGCGTACTGGGCGACCCTTCCCCTCGGCGACGTGCGGGCCGGACTGGCCGGCGCCGCCGAACACCTGGAGTCGTTCGAGCACGACGGGCGCACCTTCTGGCACGCCGCGGGCGACGGGCCGCCCCGCCGCTCGCGGACCCCCCGGGTGCACCTCATCCACCTCCTCGACGAGTGGTACCGCGGCTACCAGGACTCACGGCGGGTCGTCGACGTCGCGGGTCAGCACCCCGTGGGTCGCGAGCCGAGCATCGGGCTGCTCGTCGTCGACTCGCAGATCGCCGGGACGGCGCGCCGCAGCGCCCGCGGCGCGGCGGTCGCGGTCGACGTCGCCACCCACCGGCCGCTGAGCACCGCCGAGCGCCGCGCCCTCGACGCCGAGGCCGAGGCGATGGGCCGCTACCTCGGCCGCGAGGTGCGGCTGACCGTGACCGGACCCGCTCGCTGACGGCGACGGTGCTCGTCCCGGCTCAACGCACCCGCCAGCCGCGGGGGTCGGGTGGCACGGGGGACGGGGTCGTCGTGCCGTCGGCGAGGCGCATCGGCCGTGCCCCGGGCACCCGGCGGGCGACGTCGCTCCACGGCATCACCCCGGTGGGCAGCGCGGCCGAGGCCGCTGCCCGGCGCAGGGTGTAGAGGTCGAGTGGCGCGGCCGAGACGACGAGGACGACGTTGCCGAACCGCCGGCCCTTGAGCACCTCGTGGAGGCCGACGAACGCGGTGTGCCCGAACGACTCCCGCGCGCCGGCCGCGACCCGCGCGGCCCAGCGCAGCCCCGGCTCGTCGGTGAGGTTCGCGAGGAACAGCCCGCCGGTCCCGAGCACGCGCCGGGCCGCGTCGAGCCACTCGACGCCGGTGAGCCCCGCCGGCACGCGGCCGTCGACGAAGGCGTCGAGGACGACGACGTCGGCGCTGTCGTCCGCGAGAGCCGCCATCCCCTCCTCGCCGCCCACCGGCCGGACCCGGATGCGGTGCCCGCGCGGCAGCGGCAGCTCGCGGCGGACGGTCTCGGTCAGCGCGGCGTCCGGCTCGAGGACGATCTGGGGCGAGCCGGGCCGCGTCGCGTGCACCCAGCGCGGGAGCGTGAGCCCGCCCCCGCCGACGTGCGTGACCCGCAGTGGCCCGGCGGGGGCCAGGGCGTCGACGGCGAGGGCGAGGTGCTGGACGTACTCGAAGTGCAGGACGCGGTCGTCGTCGAGGTCGACCGCGGACTGCGGGAGCCCGCCGACGAGCACGGTCGCGACCGACCGCTCGACCTCGACCACCAGCTCACCCACGTGAGAAGGCTACGGTCGGCGCCCGCGGGTAGCGTCGGAGCATGCCACCCCGACGTCGCACCGACCCCCGGCTGGGCCGGGACGCCCTGCGCCACTGGCACGCCGACCCCGAGGGCACCGACCGCGCCACCCGGGCCGCCGCCGTGCGCTTCACCCTCGAGGAGCTCGCCGAGCGCGCCCCGGGCAACAGCGTCGAGGTCCGGGTCCCGCCCTACGGCGTCGTGCAGTGCGTCGAGGGCCCCCGGCACACGCGCGGCACCCCGCCGAACGTCGTCGAGTCCGACGGCGAGACCTGGCTCGCCCTCGTCTGGGGCTCCACCACGTGGGCGGAGGCCCTCGCCACGGGCTCGCTGCGGGTCAGCGGCACCCGGGCCGACCTCTCCGGGCTGCTGCCCCTGACCCGCGAGGTCGGCCCGTGAGCGCCCGGCTGCGGCACGGGGTCGTCCTGCTCACCGACGAGCCGTGGGCGTCGACGGCCGCACGCTGGCGGGCCGTCGAGGAGCTCGGTTTCGACCACGCGTGGACCTACGACCACCTCGTCTGGGGTGGTCTGCCGGACAGCCCGTGGTTCAGCGCCGTGCCCACCCTCGCCGCGGCGGCGGGTGTCACCTCGCGGATCGCGCTCGGCACGTTCGTCTCCTCGCCGAACCAGAACCACCCCTACACCTACGCCCGCGACGTCATCACCCTCGACGACCTCACCGGTGGCCGGTTCCTCTGTGGCGTCGGCACCGGTGGCGACCTCGACGCCCGGCTCCTCGGGGCCGAGCTCGCGCTGCGCCAGCGGGTCGACCGCTTCCACGAGTTCGTCCCGCTCCTCGACCGGCTGCTGCGCGAGGACCACGTCGACCACGACGGCGCCTGGTACACGACGCGCGACGCCCGCACGCTGCCCGGGCCGGTGCGCCACCGGGTGCCGCTGCTCGTCGCCGCCAACGGCCCGCGGTCGATCCGGCTGGCCGCCGAGCACGCCGACGGCTGGATCACCTACGGGGGCCGCGGGGACACCCTCGACGAGTGGTTCGCCCACGTCGCCGAGCTCGTCGCGCGGCTCGACGACGCGGTCGACGCGACCGGCCGGGGGCCCCTCGACCGCTACCTGTCCCTCGACTCCTCGCCCCGGTTCTCGCTCGAGTCGGCCGGCCTGTACGCCGAGATGGCCGGCCGCGCGGCCGAGCTCGGGTTCACCGACGTCGTCTGCCACTGGCCGCGGGCGGAGGGCCCCTACGCGGGCGACCCCGCCGTCCTCGAGGAGGTGGCGGGGTCGCTCGGCGGCTGAGCCACGTCCGGACGCGGCGGTCGTGGGGGCCGGCGGGGGTCGGTCAGGTGAGGGCCATCGCCATGATCGGCGCCGACGTCGGCGCGGCGGAGCCGCCGGCCGGCTCGACGGTGACCCCGACCTGCTGCGCGCCGCTCAGGCTGCCGCCGAGGACGGCCTCACCGGTGCCGTCGTCGGCCGCACTGATGAACCCGGCGGAGCGGGCACCGTCGGCGGTGATGTACCAGAGCTGGTAGACCTTGCCGGACGGCGCCGGGGACAGGCCGGTCACCGTGATGGCCGAGCGGTCGAGCGACCGGCTGTAGGCCAGCGTCGCGGTCGTGTCGCCCTTGTGGCTCGTCACCGTGGCGGCGTCCGAGGCCTGCTCGACCTGCTGCACGGCGGTGAGCGCCGGCTGGTCGCCCGACCACGGGCTCCAGGCCAGCCCGCCGACGGCGAGGACGACGGCGGCGGCCGCCGCGGCCAGCCACGTGCTCGTCCGGCGGAACAGCGGGACCACCCGGGCCCCGAGGGCCGTCGCGGCGCCCTCCCCGGCGAGCGGGGCGGTGGGGACCACGGCGGGCTCGTCGGGCGTGGACGCGCCGACGAGGGGCGGCAACGGGCGGACGCGGGCGACGCCGGCGAGGACCGAGGCGCGCAGCGACTCCGGCGGGTCGACCTCGGTGAGGGCGCCGAGGGTGTGCGCCGCGGCCGTCAGCTCCCCGACCTCCGCGCGGCAGGCGGCGCAGGTCGTGAGGTGCTGCTCGAACGCGGTGCGCTCGTCGCCGTCGAGGGCGTCGACCGCGTACGCCCCGCTCAGGTGGTGCAGGTCGGGGCTCATGCCGGTACTCCCAACGTGTCCCGGAGACGGATGAGGCCGTCCCGGATCCTGGTCTTCGCGGTCCCGAGAGGCAGGTCGAGGAGCCGCGCCACCTCGGTGTGCGTGTAGCCACCGAAGTAGGCGAGCTCGACGGCGCTGCGCTGCGCCTCGGTGAGGGTGGCGAGGGCCCGGCGCACGCGCTGGCCCTCGAGCGAGGTCTGGGCCGCCTCCGCCGTCTGGTCGAAGTCGACGACCTGGGTCGCGGCGGCGTGGGCGTCGTCGCGGCGTCGGGACGCCTCGCTCGAGCGGACCCGGTCGACGGCCGTCCGGTGCGCGATGGTCATCAGCCACGAGAGCGCGCTGCCCTTCGCGGGGTCGAAGCGGGCGCTGGTCCGCCAGACGTCGAGGTACACCTCCTGGGTGACCTCCTCCGACATCGCGTGGTCGCGCACGATGCGCAGCACGAGGCCGAAGACGCGGCGCGAGGTCGCGTCGTAGAGGGCGGCGAACGCGGGCTCGTCGCCCCGGGCCGAGCGCCGGAGCAGGTCGGCGAGGTCAGCCGCGGTGGCAGCCGCCTCCCCGGGGACGGCGGAGGGCTGTCCCGGGGAGGCGGCGGTCATGTCGTCCATCATCGCTCAGGCGTCAGCTCGCGGGGACGAGGACCTTGTCGATGATGTAGACGGTCGCGTTCGCGGTCTGGACGTTCCCGCAGACGACCTTGGCGTCACCGGGGGTCACGGTGAAGTCCTCGCCGGAGCCCATGACGTTGATCGACTTGCCGGAGAGCGTCTTGTGCTCGCCCGCCAGCTGGTCCGGGCTGAGCCGGCCCTCGACGACGTGGTTGGTCAGCACCGTGGTGAGCAGGCCCTTCGGGTCGGCCATCGCGGCGTCGAGGGTGGCCTTCGGCAGGGCGGCGAACGCGTCGTCGGTCGGCGCGAAGACGGTGATGTCCTTGGCCGAGTTGAGCGTGTCGCCGAGGCCGGCCTTGCCGACGGCCGCGACGAGGGTCTTCAGCGCCGGGTTGTTGCTCGCGGCGGTGGCCACGGGGTCCTTGGCCATGCCGTCGAACGATCCGGCGCCGCTCGTCGGGACCGACGCGCAGGCGGAGCCGAACGGCTTGTCCATCGACTCGGTCATCGACTCCGACGGGCTGGCCGAGGGGGCCGAGCTCGTCATCGTGTCACTCGAGCCCGAGCCGGAGCCGCTGTCGTCGGAGCCGCAGGCGGCGAGGGAGAGGGGGAGGGCGAGCGCCAGGGCGGCGACCGTCAGACGGGTGGTGCGCATGGGGATGTCTCCTTGCGGTGGTGTTGTCCTGCGTGCACCGGTGGTTCGGTGCTCTGCCATCAGCGGATGGGTTGCCGGGCAACTTTTTTCGTCGGTACGCGCACTGGGCCATGACGTGCGGGAACGGCCGGCACCCGGAGGTGCCGGCCGTTCGTCAGGCGCGGTGGGGGAGGGGCGTCACTCCACGGTGACGATGACGGAGTGCCAGCCCGTCGCGCCCATCGGGAACGGCGTCTGTCGCTTCTCGGTCTGCACCTGGCCGGTCTCGTCCGTGGCCCGCACCTCGAGGGTGTGCCGGCCGGGCAGGGCGTCCCAGGGGAGGAACCACTGGCGCCAGTAGTCGATGCCGGCGTCGGGGCCGAGGCGGGCCTCCATCCACCCCCCGCCGTCGACCCGCACCTCGACCTTCGCGATACCGCGCTGCTGCGCCCACGCGACACCGCCGATGACCACCCGGCCGGTCTTCAGCGTCGAGAGGGGCTGCGGGGTGTCGATCCGGCTCTCGGTGTAGATCGGTGCGTCCGTCGCCCATTCGCGCTCGGTCCAGTACGCGGTGTCCTTCGCGTAGGTCGACGCGGTGAGCCTGGTGAGCCACTTCGTCGCGCCGACGAAGCCGTAGAGGCCGGGGGTGACGAGCCGGGCCGGGAAACCGTGGACCGGAGGCAGGGGCTCGCCGTTCATCCCGACCGCGACGAGCGCGTCCCGGTCGTCCATGAGCGCCTGGACGGGAGTGGAGATGGTCATCCCGTCGGTCGAGGTACTGAAGATCTGGTCGGCCCCCTGCTGCACGCCGGCCCGCTCGAGGAGGTCGCGCACCCGCACCCCGAGCCACCGGGCGCTGCTGATGTACGGGCCGCCGACCTCGTTGGAGACGCACGTCAGGGTGACGTCCTTCTCGATCATCGGCATCTTCAGGAGCTCGTCGAAGGTCAGCGAGAAGGGTGAGTCGACCATCCCGTCGACGGTCAGCTCCCACCCGGTCGTGCTGACCCGCGGCACGACGAGGGCGGTGTCGATCCGGTAGAAGGAGTCGTTGGGCGTCGTGAACGCCGAGACGCCGCGGACGGTCTGCTCGAGGCCGGCGGGCAGGGCGGGCAGGGGGTCGGCGGCGGCCGGCAGGGCGACGTCGGTGACCGCGGTGGCGCGGCGCACGAGCACCTGGCCGAGGCCGCCACCGGCAGCGGCGACGACCCCGAGGCCGGCCGCGCCGAGGAGGACCGAGCGGCGCCCGCTCGTGCCGTCGCCACGGGCCGTGCGGTCCGGTCCGGCGCCCGCGGCGGGGTCGGCGGCCGCGGTGCCCCAGCGGTCGAGGGTCCCGAGGAACCACCCGGCGGCGAGCACCCCGACGAGGGCCGTGACGAGACCGGGGAAGAGGTCGACGGGGCTCGCGGTCGGCCGGAGCGCGGCCGCGGCGACCGCGAGCATCGCCAGCACGCCGAGCGCGGCCAGCCCGAGGGTGCGACGGGGGCGGGCGAGGAGGCCGGCGGCGGCGGCGAGGAGGAGGGTGACGACGGTGACCGAGCCGATGAGGATCGGCTTGTCGTTCGCGCCGAACGTCGAGACCGCCCACTCCTTGACCGGGGTCGGGGTCGCGTCGATGACGGTCGACCCCACGGCGAGGACCGGCGAGGCCTCGGGTGAGACGAGCCCCGCGACGAGGTGGCCGAGCCCGGCGCCCGCGGCCGCGCCGAGCAGGGCGCCGAGGGCGTACCACGCGCCGTGCGGGCGCCGGGCGGCTGCGGACTGCGGTGCGGTGCTCATGGGAGGACTTCGGAACCGCGAGCGCTCGCGGATGGTCTCGAGGTCACCGGGGTGGACGGCATCCCCCCATCCTCGGGGTCCGGCGTGCGGCGCGGGAGCCCCCGTCGCCTACCGTAAGCAGCGTGACACCTGCTCGCCGTCCCCGCTTCCTCCCGTTCATCCTCACCGGAGCGGTCCTCGGGTTCGTCGTCGGTGCCGCCGTCGCCGACTTCGGGTGGCTCGAGGACACCTCGGGCCCCCTGGCCCAGATGCAGTACTCGCCGACGACGGCCGTCGGCTACCTCGGGCTGCTGGGGGCCTGCCTCTTCGCCCTCCTCGCCGCCCTGCTCGCGCTCGCGATCGAGCGGGCGTCCCGCCGCTCCTGACCCCGGTCGCGCGGCGCGTGAGAGGATGGAGCACGTGCCACGCGGAGACGGACGCCTCAGCCACGACCTCCTTCCCGGCGAGAAGGGTCCCCAGGACGCGTGCGGCGTCTTCGGGGTGTGGGCGCCGGGCGAGGAGGTCGCCAAGCTCACGTACTACGGGCTCTACGCCCTGCAGCACCGCGGCCAGGAGTCGGCGGGCATCGCGACCTCGGACGGCACCCGGCTGCTCGTCTACAAGGACATGGGGCTCGTGTCGCAGGTCTTCGACGAGCGCTCGCTCGCGTCGCTGCGCGGGCACCTCGCGGTGGGCCACTGCCGCTACTCGACGACCGGCGGCTCGACCTGGGAGAACGCCCAGCCGACGCTCGACGGGCACGCCGGCGGCACGGTGGCGCTGGCCCACAACGGCAACCTCATCAACTCGGCCGAGCTGCGCGACGTCGTGGCCGGGCACCGGGTCGACGGCCACCGCGGCGAGCTCGCCCGCGGCAACACGACCGACACCGCGCTCGTCACCGCGCTGCTGACCGCCGACCCGGACCGCACCGTCGAGGCCGCCGCCCTCGAGGTGCTGCCGATGCTCCGCGGCGCCTTCTGCCTCGTCTTCATGGACGAGCACACGCTCTACGCGGCCCGCGACCCGCAGGGCATCCGCCCGCTCGTCGTCGGCCGCCTCGAGCGCGGGTGGGTCGTCGCGTCCGAGACCGCGGCGCTCGACATCGTCGGTGCCTCGTTCGTCCGCGAGGTGGAGCCGGGCGAGCTCATCGCGGTCGACGAGGACGGGCTGCGCTCGCAGCGGTTCGCCGAGGCCCGGCCGAAGGGCTGCGTCTTCGAGTACGTCTACCTCGCCCGCCCGGACACGACGATCAGCGGCCGGGTCGTCCACGAGGCACGGGTCGAGATGGGCCGCGCGCTGGCCCGCGAGCACCCCGTCGAGGCCGACCTCGTGATGCCGACGCCGGAGTCGGGCACGCCGGCCGCCATCGGGTACGCGCAGGAGTCGGGCATCCCCTACGGGCAGGGCCTCGTCAAGAACTCGTACGTCGGGCGTACCTTCATCGCTCCGTCGCAGACCATCCGACAGCTGGGTATCCGGTTGAAGCTCAACCCTCTTCGCGACGTCATCAAGGGCAAGCGCCTCGTGGTCGTCGACGACTCGATCGTCCGCGGCAACACCCAGCGGGCGCTCGTGCGGATGCTGCGCGAGGCCGGCGCGGCCGAGGTGCACGTGCGCATCTCGTCGCCGCCGGTGCGCTGGCCGTGCTTCTACGGCATCGACTTCGCGACCCGCGCCGAGCTCATCGCGACCGGCCTCGGGGTCGAGGAGGTGTGCACCTCGATCGGGGCCGACTCCCTCGGCTACATCTCCGAGGACGGGATGGTCGAGGCCACCGGCCAGCCGCGGGAGCGGCTGTGCACGGCGTGCTTCTCCGGGGTCTACCCCGTCGCGCTGCCCGAGGACGGGCGGCTCGGGAAGGGCGTGCTCGAGCTCGAGCTGCCGATCGAGGACGAGGGCTCCGGCGGTGGGCGAGCCGTGGGAGAGCGCCACCCGCACCGGCAGGCGCCGCTGCTCGACGTCCCCGTGCTCGACGTCGAGGGCGTGCCGACGGCCGCCGGAGGTGGCGCGGCCGAGGCCGTCCTGCGCCCCTGAGGCGGGGCGCCGGGCCTCCTGCGGTGTGGCTCAGGGACGTTCCTCGACCCACTCGCGGGGCGGGTAGAGCGGGATCTCCCGGGCGTGGCCGTCGGTGGACGGGTCGTCGGCCCGGACGACCGGGATCTCGCCGGTGTCGCCGAGGCGGCTCGGGCGAGGGAGGTTCGAGCTGCGGTACCAGGACTCCTGCGTGGTGCGGTGCATCGTCGGATGACCGGCCGGGGAGACGTCGACGCCGCCGCCGGGGACGGTCGGGTCGTTGTCCGAGGGACCCGGCCCGCGCCCGCGTGGGGGACCGCCGCCCGGGTCCTCGTCCGGCCCGTCGTCGCGCCGGCGCCCGCGGCGCGGCAGCTTGGGCCACGAGCGCCCACGGGCGCCACGCTTCTCGCGCGGCTTCTCGCCGAAGATCTCCGAGTTGAGCGCCGCGTTGACGGCCTCGGGCTCGGGCAGGAAGGTCAGCTCGCGGATGGCCTGCTGCTGGCCGGCGCTCTCGATGATGATCGTCCCGAAGCCCGCCAGCTCGCCGAGCAGGGTGCGCCGGAAGGTCATGTCCGTCACCTTCGTCAGCCGCATCATCGGGACGCTCGTGTCGAGGACGCCCTCGTGCTTGAGGATCCGCTTGTTGGTCACGACGATCCAGCGGAATCGGCGGTCGGCCTCGGCCCACGCGAGCCGCACGAGGCCGACGAGGAGGGCGATGCCGACGAGCCGGAGCAGCGGCGCCGCGACGTGCAGCCCGACGTCGAACCAGACGTAGGCGACGAGGGCGGCCGTCGGCCACACCGCGGGCCGGACGAGGACGGCCGGGTGCTGGCGGGTGCGGATGACGATGCGCTCACCCTCGGCGAGCTGCCGCAGCAGGCTGTTCTGGACGCGACGCGGCATCGCCGCGAGGTCGCGCTCGACGCTCTCCGGGGTCCCGTCCGTGACGGCGTGAACCCGCGGCACGGCTCAGCCTCTGAGCAGGCTGTCGAAGAACCGCCCGATGTTGCTCACGCCGCCGGCGACGACGTCCCAGGCCGATCCGAAGATGTTGGCGGCCGAGTCGGGGGAGGTGAGGATCGCGTAGAGCAGGAAGACGACGACGAGCCACATCACGATCTTCTTGACCGGGGGCATGACGTGTCCTCCTGCGTGCGGGCGGGCCGGGTGCACGCCTCGCGGACGATCGTCCCAGATGTGACTCGTGTGACGGATGAGGCGGTGGGCCGGGCGTGTCGTCGGGGCTGGCGCCGAGGCTACTGCGCGACGCCGTAGAGGCGGTCCCCCGCGTCGCCGAGACCCGGCACGATGTAGCCGACCTCGTTGAGCCTCTCGTCGATGGCGCCCGTGACCAGGGTGACCGGCGCGGTGAGCCCGGCGACGGACTCCTCCAGGTGCGCGATGCCCTCGGGAGCGGCGAGCAGGCAGACGGCCGTGATGTCGTCGGCGCCGCGGTCGGTGAGGAAGTGGATGGCGTCGGCCATCGAGCCGCCGGTCGCGAGCATCGGGTCGAGGACGTAGACCTGCCGCCCGGAGAGGTCGTCGGGCAGCCGGTTGGCGTACGTCACGGCCTCGAGGGTCTCCTCGTCGCGCTGCATCCCGAGGAAGCCGACCTCGGCGCTCGGCAGCAGCCGGACCATGCCCTCCAGCATCCCGAGCCCGGCCCGGAGGATGGGGACGATGAGCGGCTTGGGGTTGCTCAGCTTGATGCCGGTCGTCGGCGCGACGGGCGTGACGATCTCGAACGGCTCGACCCGCACCTCTCGCGTCGCCTCGTAGGCGAGGAGGGTCATCAGCTCCTCGGCGAGCCGGCGGAAGGTGGGGGAGTCGGTCCGCTCGTCCCGGAGGTAGGTCAGCTTGTGGGCGATGAGCCGGTGGTCCGGGTTGATCACGCGCATGGGTGAAACTTAGCGCGTGACGCCGCCCGCCGACCCTGCCGACCTGGTGCTCATGGAGCGAGCCCTGGGGCTCGCCGAGCGCGCCGCGGCGGCCGGTGACGTCCCGGTCGGCGCGCTCGTCGTCGCGCGCACCGGGGAGGTGCTCGGGGAGGGCTGGAACGTGCGGGAGGCGGTCGGCGACCCGACGGGGCACGCCGAGGTCGTCGCGTTGCGGGCCGCCGCGGCCTCGCTCGGGACCTGGCGGCTCGAGGGCTGCCGGCTCGTCGTGACGATGGAGCCCTGCCCGATGTGCGCCGGCGCGCTCGTCCTCGCCCGGGTCGCGCAGGTCGTGCTCGGCGCCTGGGACCCGAAGCTCGGGGCGTGCGGCTCGGTGTGGGACGTGCCGCGCGACCGGCGGGTCACCCACCGGGTCGAGGTGGTCGGCGGGGTGCTCGAGGAGGAGTGCGGCGCGGTGGTCCGGCGGTTCTTCGAGGACCACCGCGGTTGAGCCCTCGCCCGATTTCGGGGCCGGTGCGCCGCTCGGGTACCCTCTCCGGCGGTGGCGTGTCCGAGCGGCCTAAGGAGCACGCCTCGAAAGCGTGTGAGGGTGCAAGCCCTCCGTGGGTTCAAATCCCACCGCCACCGCCAACCGAGAACGCCCCCGGGAGCTTGCGACCGGGGGCGTTCTCGGCTGTCGGCGCCCGGGTCCAGGGCGGCCGCGCCAGCATCGCGGGGCAACCTCGCGCCACCTCCCGCCTCCAGGTCGCGGGAACATGCGGACGGCCGGGTCGCGTCATCCGCATGTCGCGAGACCTGGAGCGCGATCTCGGCGGGCACGTGCGCGGGTGCGGGTCTCGTCAGGCGGGGGTCGTCACGCCGCGAGGCACGCGGCGAGGGCACCGAAGTAGACGACGCCGGCGCCGAGGGCGTGCACGGTGACGGGAGCGTCGAACCGTCCGGCGAGGACCCGTCCCACGGCGCGGGCGTAGTCGCTGGCCGCGGATCCGCCGGACCCGGACATCCGGCGGGAGCGGCGGACGAGCATCGTGTCGCCGAGCACGTTCCCGAGGGTCAGGGCGCCGAGGGCGCTCCATCCGAGGAGCGCCTCACCGGTGACCGCGAACCCAGTCCACAGGAGGAGGCCGCCGACGGCGAGGGCGAGGTGCCCGAGGACGACGCGGCTGCCCCCGCGGCGGGCGGCCGGGTCGGCGCCGCGCGGTCGGTGGCGCACCCACCGGCTCAGGAGGAGCACGCCCACGCCCGCCTGGACCAGCCAGGCGCCGAGCACGAAGACGACCACGGACCGACCGTACTACGTTCGTAGTGATTGGTCACTACGTCTATAGTGCCGGGATGGAGGTGTCGCGGCGGGACCGAGCGCTCGCGGCGGCGATCGACCTCCTCGGCACGCAGGGCGTGCGAGCCCTGACGCACGCCAGGGTCGACGAGCGGGCCGGGCTGCCACGGGGCTCGACGTCGAACTACTTCCGCACCCGTGCCGCGCTCGTCGAGGGGGTGGTCGAGGAGATGGTGGCCCGCGAGCTGCCGGTCGTCGGTCCCGCGCTCGCGGTGTCCGACGAGGCCGAGCTCGTCGAGGCGCTCGTCGCCCTCTTCGAGGTGCTCACCGGTCCGCAGCGGGTCGTCACTGCGGCCCGTCTCGCGCTCTACGTCGAGGCGGGGCACGACGAGGTGCTCGGCGCCGCGCTGGCCCGAGGCCGGGCGAGGATGGCCGAGGCCGTCACCCCCGCGTTCGCCGCCCTCGGCGCCCCGGACCCCGACTTCGCCACCCTGGTCGTCGCGGCGCTCTTCGAGGGGATGTTCCTCCACGTCGTCGCGCGGCACGCCCGGGTCGACGCCCGCCGGCTCGTCGAGGGCGCGGTCCGGATGGCTCTCGCCGCCCCCGCTCCCGACTGACGACGGACCATCGACCTGCGACGCGACCCTCGACCGGCGGCGCGACCGTCGTCCTGCGGCGCGACCGTCGAGGTCCCGCGACATGCGGATGCTCGGCTCCGCTCGTCCGCATGTCGCGAGACCTGGAGCAGGCGCCCCCGCCCCTCGACGCCCGCCCGCCGCGGCGCGGCATCCAGCGAACGTCCAGCGGGCACCCGGACAATGGCGGGCGTGAGCGCCCTCCTCGAGCAGATCCTCGGACAGCCGGCCTGGGTGGTCTACCTGGTCGTCGGCCTGCTCGTCTTCGTCGAGGACGCCCTCTTCGTCGGCTTCGTCGTGCCCGGGGAGACGGCGGCCATCCTCGGCGGCGTGACCGCCGTGCTCGGCCACACCTCGCTGCCCTGGGTCGCGGTGGTCGTCGTCGCGACCGCGATCGTCGGTGACAGCGTCGGCTACGAGGTGGGCCGCCTCCTCGGACCGCGCGTCGTCGAGCTGCGGATGCTCCGGCGCGCCCGCTCCCGGGTCGAGGGCGCCCAGTCCTTCCTCGTCCGGCGCGGCGCCGTGTCGGTCTTCCTCGCCCGCTGGACCGCGTTCCTGCGCGCGGTGGTGCCGGCTCTCGCCGGCTCCTCGCGGCTGCCGTACCCGACGTTCCTGCTGTGGAACGCGATCGGCGGTCTCGCGTGGGGGCTGACGTGCGTCGTCGGGGGCTACGTCGCGGGGCGGTCCTACCAGCGGCTCGAGCAGTGGCTCGGCACGGGGGCGCTCGTCGTCGTCGGCCTGGTCGTCGTCGGCGCGGTCGTCGTCCACCTCCGCCGCCGGTCCCGCGAGGGGCAGGCCGCCTGACCGCGACGGGTCAGGACGAGGAGGGCTGCGGGCACATCGGCAGCTGGTCGCTCGCGACGACGTAGGGCACGAGCGCCTTGAAGCCGGCGCCGAGGGCCACGTCGACGGTGGCGTCCTTGCGGGTGTCCATCGTCGAGGTGGAGCCCTTGGGCAGGACCTTGAGCAGCAGCTGGGCGTCCGGCTTGCCGGTGGGCCCGTAGCGCACCTCGGCGACCTTCGGCGGACGCCGCTTGGTGGGGTCGTTCGCGACGAGGCCGATGAGGAAGCCGTCCTGGCGCAGCTGGACCGCCGTCTTGCCGGCCAGCCCGGGCCGAGTCGTGGCGTTGAAGACGTTGACCGTCACCTGCTCCGGGGTGCGCGCCGCCGCGTCGTACGGGCGGCAGGTCGGCGGGGGCGGCTTGGAGGCGCGGGCGTTCTCGTCCGCCCGGTAGTACGAGAGGCCGTACCAGAACGCGAAGAACAGGGCGAGGAGCACCACCCCGATCACCACCACGGAGCGCCGGCGCCGGCGGCGGGCCTCGACGGAGGCGGGGGACTCGCTCGTGTACTCGCTCACCGCGGCCTCCTCAGAGCGTCAGGACCCGGGCGTGGAGGGTGGGCCGCTGGTGCAGGGCCGCCCGCAGCGCGCGGTGCAGGCCGTCCTCGAGGTAGAGGGTGCCCTCCCACTCGACGACGTGGGCGAAGAGGTCGCCGTAGAAGGTCGAGTCCTCGGCGAGGAGCTGCTGGAGGTCGAGCTCGCGCTTGGTCGTCACGAGCTCGTCGAGGCGCACCAGCCGCGGGGGCACGGTCGACCACTGCCGGCCCGAGTACCCGTGGTCGGGGTACGGGCGGGAGTCGCCGACGGCCTTGAAGATCACGGGGACACTCTAGGTGGAGAGCACCCGCGCCCAGGGGTGCGAAACCCGCCCCGGCGGTAGATTGGCGCCCGTGACCGAGAGCACCGACAGCATCGTCGACGAGATCCGCGCCGGGTACGCCTTCGAGGGGCCGGCGCTCGAGTTCGGGGCCGCGGTCTCCGACGGCGGCACGGCCCACCCGGACGCCGTCGTGCGCATCCCCCTGTCCGCGATGAACCGGCACGGCCTCGTCGCGGGCGCCACGGGGACCGGCAAGACCAAGACCCTCCAGCTGATGGCCGAGCAGCTCCTCGCCCAGGGCGTGCCCGTGTTCCTCGCCGACATCAAGGGCGACCTGTCCGGGATGGCGAGCCCGGGGCAGCCGAACGACAAGGTGGCGGCCCGGACGCAGGACGTCGGGATGACGTGGACCCCCACCGCCTACCCGGTCGAGTTCTACTCGCTCGGCGGCCAGGGCAAGGGCATCCCGGTCCGGGCCGCGGTGTCGACCTTCGGCCCGACCCTGCTCTCGAAGGTGCTGGGGCTGAACGCGACCCAGGAGTCGAGCCTCGGTCTCGTCTTCCACTACGCGGATGCCCGGGGCTACTACCTCGACACGATCGCCGACCTGCGCGCCGTCGTGCAGCACCTCACCTCGGACGAGGGCAAGGCCGACCTCAAGGAGCTCGGCGGGCTGTCGTCGGCGACGGCGGGCGTCATCCTCCGTGAGCTGATCACCTTCTCCGACCAGGGCGCCGACGCGTTCTTCGGCCTGCCCGAGTTCGACACGAGCGCGCTGCTCCGCTCGGCCGCCGACGGCCGGGGGCTGGCCTCGGTGCTCGAGCTGCCGGCCGTCCAGGACCGGCCGCAGCTGTTCTCCACCTTCCTCATGTGGCTGCTGGCCGACCTCTTCCACGACCTGCCCGAGGTGGGTGACGTCGAGAAGCCGAAGCTCGTCTTCTTCTTCGACGAGGCGCACCTGCTGTTCGACGACGCCTCGAAGGACTTCCTCGACGCGATCCAGCAGACCGTGCGGCTCATCCGCTCCAAGGGCGTCGGCGTCTTCTTCGTCACCCAGTCACCCAAGGACGTGCCCGGCGACGTGCTCGCCCAGCTCGGCAACCGGGTGCAGCACGCGCTGCGGGCGTTCACCCCGGACGACGCGGCGGCCCTGAAGGCGGCGGTCAAGACGTACCCGAAGACCGCCTACGACCTCGAGGAGCTGCTCACGACGCTCGGCACCGGCGAGGCGGTCGTCACGGTGCTCTCGGAGAAGGGGGCGCCGACCCCAGTGGCGTGGACGCGGATGCGGGCGCCGGAGTCGCTGATGGCGCCCTCCCCGGATGCGACCGTCGACGCGATCGTCGCGGCCTCGCCCCTCCTCGCGCAGTACGGCACCCCGGTCGAGCGCGACTCCGCGCTCGAGATGCTCGACAAGGCCTCGGCCGAGCGGGTCCTCGCCGACCAGGCCGCTGCCGAGGCGGCGGAGCGGGCGACGGCGGACGCGGCGGCCGCCGAGGAGGCCGCGAAGGCGCGGGCCGCGGCGGAGAAGGCGGCCGAGCGCGAGCGGGCCGCGGCGGAGAAGGCCGCGGCGGCCGAGGCCCGCCGGAAGGCGAACGAGCCCGGCGTGGTCGAGCAGGTGGTCCAGTCGTCCGCGTTCCGCTCGATGCTCCGCTCGGCCGGCACCGTCCTCGGCCGCGAGATCACCCGCTCCGTCTTCGGCACGACCAGGCGCCGCTGACCGGCCCGTCGTCAGGGGCACGGAGAACAGCCCGGGCACCGGGTCCGCTGCTCGACCGCCCGGGTCAGCAGCCGGTGCAGCCGGTCCGGCTCCTCCATCGCCATCCGCCACGACACCCGGATGACCAGCCACCCGTCGGCCGTGAGGCGCGAGTACCGCTCGCAGTCCCGAGCGAAGTCCGCAGGCCCGGAGTGGAACGCGTGGCTGTCGGCCTCGATGACGATGCGCAGCCGCTCGTCGGCGAGGTCGACGACACCGACGAAGCCCTCCGGGTCGGCGATGCGGACCTGGGGCTGAACGGTCAGTCCGGGCACGCCGAGCGCGACGGCGCGGACGACCGACTCGAACGGTCCGGACGACAGGTCGGTGCCGTGCCCGAGTACGTGGGCGACCCGACGATGGAGGCGGGGAGGCACGCCGGTGAGGTCGTGCAGGCCGCGCAGGTCGGTGTGGTGGTCGGAGAGGGCCGAGTCGACCACGCAGAGTGCCTCGTCGAAGGACAGCAGGACGCAACAGTCGTGGAGGGTCCGCACCGGCGAGGTGACCCAGCCGTCGACGACGTGTTGGCGTGGGACTGTGCGCCAGCGGACGTCCAGCTCGTCCTGGACCGCGCGGGCGACGCGGCGGCCCCGTGGCACCGCAACCTGCGGACGCTCGGGTGGTCGCTTGGTGCGCCAGCCCCAGTGCGCCGCGGCGCTGAGCAGCACCGCGGTGCCGGTGAGGCGCAGGGCGGCGGAGCGGGCCTCGTCGGCGGTCGGCAGCGCGTAGCGCCCCCGGGTCACCCGGACGAGAGTCCCGGCGTGGATGGCGCGTTCCAGGTCCGCGCGACCGGCGCTCGCCTCGACCTCGCGCCGGCCGGCCACGCCGCCGAGCCGGCGCACTGTCTCGACCGCGTCCATCCCGGCAGTCTGGCGCTCGGGTCCCGACCGGCCGCGTCGTCATCCACAGGCGGGCGGACGACACGGACCGCGCTCGACCGCGTGGCTCTCGCACGGGCGGCGCTCGGCGACGTCGTCCGTGTCGTCGGCCCGTCGCCCGTCCCTTCCGGCGCGGGTCAGAGCGCGAGGACCGCGCGGGCGTAGGCGCACTCGAGGTCGGCGTCCTCGACCGAGTGCAGGTCGCCCGGCCCGGTCGCGTACTCGACCCGCCACCCCTCGCGGGTGCGCACGACGGCGGAGAGCCGGTCGCCGACCAGCTCGCGCAGCTGGTCCTCGCGCGGCAGCCAGAGCGCCTGGTCGAGGGTCACCGAGTCGAGGGCCCACTCCGTCGTTCCGTTGAACCCGAGGACGGACCGGCCGCCGTACGAGCGCACCTCGACGGTGAGGTCGGAGATCCAGAACACCTCGCCGGTGAGCAGCTCGGCGTCGATGACGAAGCGGTCGCCGGCCGCGGGCACCCACAGCACCCCGGCGGCGAGGAGGTCGCGGGCGAGCTCGACGGAGATCACCGTCCCATCCTCACCCCGCAGCGGTCCCCGGCGGCAGGGTGCGAGCCCGCCGATCGTGCGTCGTCTCACGTCCGCACGCCTCGGCTGGTCCGCTGCCGATACGGTGGGGGGTACGCCACCGGATGGCGGCGAGAAGGGAGCCCCACGATGTCGCACCGTCATGGCGCCGAGGTGCTCGACGAGCTGCGCGACCCGTCGAAGGCCCTGCGCTCGGCCGTGCCCGAGGTCTACGCCGGTTTCGCCGCCCTGCACCGCGCGGCCCTCGAGCCGGGAGCCCTCGACGCACGGACCAAGGAGCTCATCGCGCTGGCCATCGCCGTCTCCGAGCAGTGCGACGGCTGCATCGCCTCGCACGCCCGCGGCGCGGCGATGAAGGGCGCGACGCCGCAGGAGGTCGCCGAGGCCATCGGGGTGTCGATCCTCATGTCCGGTGGCCCGGCGACGGTGTACGGGCCGCGCGCCCACGACGCCTTCCTCGAGTTCCACGCGAAGTACGCGCGGGACTGAGCGCCCGCAGGACGGTCCGTCGGACGAGCCGGGTCAGTCGCCCGGGCGGAGGACGCCGGCGAGGGCGTCGAGGACCGAGGCGTCCTCGATCGTGCCGGGGACGTTCGGGGTCTTCCCGTCGGCGATCTCGCGCATCGTCTTGCGGAGGATCTTTCCGGAGCGGGTCTTGGGCAGCGCGCCGACGACGTCGACCTGCTTGAGGCTCGCCACCGCGCCCACCTCGTCCCGCACCCGCTGCACCAGCTCGCGTCGGATGCGCTCGCCGTCGGCCTCGGCGTCGATGCCGCCCTTGAGGACGACCAGCCCGCGCGGCACCTGGCCCTTGAAGTCGTCGTGGACGCCGATGACGGCGCACTCGGCGACCGCCGGGTGGCCGGCCAGCGCCGCCTCGATGGACCCGGTCGAGAGGCGGTGCCCCGCGACGTTGAGGACGTCGTCGGTGCGGCCCATGACGTAGACGTAGCCGTCCTCGTCGATCATCCCGCCGTCACCGGTGAGGTAGTAGCCGTCGTAGACCGACAGGTAGCTCGCGACGTACCGCTCGTCGTCCTGCCACAGGGTCGGGAGGGTCCCGGGCGGCAGCGGCAGCCGGATCGCGATGGCGCCCTCGGTACCGGGAGGGACCGGGTTCGCCGACTCGTCGAGGACCTGCACGTCGTAGCCCGGCACGGGCACCGACGGGGAACCGGCCTTGATCGGCATCGGCTCCAGGCCACGCAGGTTCGCCGCGATCGGCCATCCCGTCTCTGTCTGCCACCAGTTGTCGACGACGGGGACGCCGAGGACCGACGAGGCCCACTCGTAGGTGTCGGGGTCGAGTCGCTCGCCGGCGAGGAACACCGTCTCGAGGGAGGAGAGGTCGTACTGCTTCATCAGCTCGCCCGCGGAGTCCTCGCGCTTGATGGCCCGGTAGGCGGTGGGCGCGGTGAACATCGCCTTGCACCCGTACTGCGAGATGACCCGCCAGAACGCGCCGGCATCCGGGGTGCCAACCGGCTTCCCTTCGTAGAGAACGGTGGTCGCGCCGGTCAATAGCGGCGCGTAGACGATGTAGGAGTGACCCACGACCCATCCGACGTCCGAGGCGGTGAACCACACGTCGCCCGGGCCGATGTCGTAGACGTTCTCCATCGACCAGCGCAGCGCGACCGCGTGGCCGCCGTTGTCACGGACGATGCCCTTCGGCCGACCGGTCGTGCCCGAGGTGTAGAGGACGTAGAGCGGGTCGGTGGCCTCGACGTCGACGCAGTCGGCCGGCTCGGCGTCGGCCACCACCTCGTCCCAGGTCATCTCCTCCCAGTCGGTGTCACGCTCACCGACGGAGGCGAGGCACTGGGGACGCTGGAGCACGATGACCGACTCCGGGGTGTGGTGGCTGCGGTCGAGGGCGCCGTCGAGCATCGGCTTGTACTCGACGACCCGGCTCGGCTCGATGCCGCACGAGGCGGAGACGATGACCTTCGGCTGCGCGTCCTCGATGCGGGCCGCGAGCTCGGCGGGGGCGAACCCCCCGCACACCACCCCGCGCACCGCGCC
>NZ_DAOLAC010000026.1:20186-33064 GCF_035325325.1 Phycicoccus sp.
GGACCCGGGGGCGGCAGTCGTCGATGCGAGAGCACAGCTCGTGGGCCGCGACCCCGCCGAACACCACCGAGTGCACGGCGCCGAGGCGGGCGCAGGCGAGCATCGCGACGACCGCCTCGGGGACCATCGGCATGTAGACGACGACGCGGTCACCCTTCTCGACGCCGAGGGACGCGAGCGCGCCGGCGAAGCGGGCGACCCGGTCGAGCAGCTCGGCGTAGGTGAAGGTCTGCGAGGTCCCGGTGACCGGCGAGTCGTAGTGGAGCGCCGGCTGGTCGCCACGGCCGTCGCGCACGTGCCGGTCGAGGGCGTTGAAGCAGGTGTTGAGCCGCCCGCCGCGGAACCACCGGTAGAACGGGGGGTTCGAGTCGTCGAGGACCGTGGTGGGCGGCGTGCTCCACTCGATGGCGGAGGCCGCCGCGCCCCAGAAGGCGGTCGGGTCGGCGATGGACTGCTCGTGGGCCGCTGCGTACGCGCCGGTGCTCATGGCTCCATCCTCGGGCGGGTGCGCGCGGGCCGTCCACGGGTCGTGACCGACGTCTCCGTGGACGGCCGGTGGCGTGCGCCGAGCGGGGCGGCCCGGGCCGTTCAGCCCCAGTTCGCCGCCTGCGTCAGGCAGAACGGGTGACCGCTCGGGTCGAGCAGGACGCGCCAGGTCTCGCCGGGCTGCTCGTCCGGGAGCGTGCCGCCGAGCCCGACGACCTCCCGGGCCGCGGCGTCGAGGTCGTCGACGGCCAGGTCGAGGTGGAACTGCTTGCTGCCGTTCTCGTTCGGCCAGCCGGGGGCCCGGTACCCCTCGACGAGGCCGAACCCCAGGGCAAGCCCGTCGGGGCTCGTGAGCATCCCGTACTCGTCCTGTTCGTGGGCGACGTCCCAGCCGAGCACGGCGTGCCAGAAGGCGACGTCGCGGCGGACGTCGGAGCTGTCGAGCGTGACCATCTTGAGGGCGGCGGTGGCCATGGGGATCCTCTCGTCGGGAGCGGTCGGTGTCACCCATCCTCCGTAGGCTGGCGCCGTGCCCGCTAGGACAAACGCGACGGCCTCGACCGCCGGGGTGCTGCGGCCCGAGGAGTTCGCCCGGCACGTCCACCTCGAGCGGGGCGCGGCGGGGTCGGCCGTCGCGCCGTGGGTCGAGAACCACTGGGCCCTGCGGTGGTCCCTGCCCGAGGGGCGCCACTTCGCGAGCGAGGTGCTGCCGCACCCGACCTGCTCGCTGACCGTCGAGGTCGGCAGCCACCGCCGCCCGGACCTGCCGCCGGGGGAGGACGTCGTCGTCACCGGCGTGTGCACCCGACGGTTCGACGTCGACGTCCGGGGTCACGGAGTGGTGCTCGGGGTGCGGTTCCGGCCGGGCGGGCTGACGGCGCTCACCGGGGTCGGGGCGGCCGGCTGGGTCGACCGCTCGGTGCCGGCGCGCGAGGTGCTGCCGGCCGACCTCGTCGCCGCCCTCGCCGACCCGGCGCTCGTCGACGACCCCGGCGCGTGGGCGCGGGCGCTCGAGGACGGGCTGGTCGGTCTCGGCGCGGGCGAGGACCCGCGGCACGCCGAGCTCCTCGAGGTGGTCGGCGTGATGCTCGCCGACCGCTCGCTACTCACCGTGGCCGACGTCGCCATCCGGGTGGCCACGACGCCGCGCAGCCTCCAGCGGCTCTTCACCCACTATGTCGGGGTCGGGCCGAAGTGGGTGCTCGCCCGGTACCGGATGCACGACGTCGTCTCCGAGCTCGACGCCGGCTACGACGGCACGCTGACCGACCTCGCGCACCGGTACGGGTGGTACGACCAGGCGCACTTCACCCGCGACTTCACCGCCCTCGTCGGGGTGTCGCCGGGCCGCTACCGCGCCCGCCGCTGACGCCGGTGCGCGTGGCGCTCCGGTTGCCGGGGTCCGGATGCGTGACTAAGTTACGCAACATCCCACAACGACGTGAACAAGTTACGCACCTGGAGGTTCCCGTGACCTGGACGCTCTCCCGCCGCTCCGCCCTCACCGGCAGCCTGGCCCTCGCCTTCGCGGGCGCCACCGCGCCCGTCGCCTCGGCGCACGGCCACCGCCCCGGCCACGACCACGAGCACGGTCACGACCACCACCACGGCTGGGTCACCTCGACCCTGGCCCGGATGACCCTGCGCGAGAAGGTCGGCCAGCTGTTCGTCCAGCAGGTCTACGGCAGCACCGCGACGACCGCCCGCACCGAGAACACCGACCTCTACGGCGTCGCCACCCCCGCGGAGGTCGTCCGGAAGTACGCGCTCGGCGGTGTCATCTACTTCGCGTGGACCGACAGCGTCAACGACCCGGACCAGATCCTCGCCCTCTCGAACGGCCTCCAGAAGGCCGCCCTGAGCCGCCGGACCAAGGCCCGCGTGCCGCTGACCGTCAGCGTCGACCAGGAGCAGGGCATCGTCACCCGGATCGGGCCGCCGGCGACCCAGTTCCCCGGCTCGATGGCCCTCGGCGCCGGCCGCAGCGCGAAGGACGCCCGGACCGCCGCCGCGATCACCGGCCAGGAGCTGCGCGCGATGGGCCTCACGACGAACTTCGCGCCGGTGTGCGACACGAACGTCAACCCGCTGAACCCGGTCATCGGCACGCGGTCCTTCTCGTCCGACCCGGCGCTCGCCGCCGAGCTCGCGGCCGCCCAGGTGCACGGCTACCAGGAGGACGGCGGCGTCATGTCGTCCGCGAAGCACTTCCCGGGCCACGGTGACACCGCGACCGACAGCCACGTCGCGTTCCCGGTCATCACCCACACCCGCGAGGAGTGGGAGCGGATCGACGCACCCCCGTTCAAGGCGGCGATCGCGGCCGGCATCGACATGGTGATGACCGCGCACCTCTCCTTCCCGGCGCTCGACGACAGCGGCGACCCCGCGACGCTCAGCCACCCCATCCTCACCGGGCTGCTCCGCGAGGAGCTCGGCTTCGAGGGCGTCATCATCACCGACTCCCTCGAGATGCAGGGCGTGCGCGACAAGTACGGGGACGCCGAAGTGGCCGTGCGCGCGCTCCTCGCCGGCGCCGACCAGCTGCTCATGTCGCCGGCGCTCGACGCCGCGTTCGGGGCGGTGCTCGAGGCCGTCGAGTCGGGCCGGATCAGCCGCCGCGACCTCGACGCGAAGGTGCGCCGCATCCTCACCCTCAAGGCCGGGCAGGGCGTCGTCGAGCACCCGTTCGCCGACCCCCGCCGGCTCGACCGCGTCGTCGGCACCGCCGCGCACCTCGCGGCCGCGGACGCCATCTCGAACCGCACGACGACGCTCGTGCGCAACGACGCCGGCGTCCTGCCGCTCGACACCTCCGGGAAGGACCTGCTGGTCACCGGCTACGGCGTGAGCACGACCGCGACGCTGGCCGCGGCGCTCGAGGAGCACGGCGCGACGACCACGGTGCAGCAGACCGGGTCCTCGCCGACCGACGCCCAGATCGCGGCCGCGGTCGCCGCGGCGGCCGGCCGGGACGCGGTCGTCGTCACGACGATGAAGGCCTGGGACACGACGGTCACCGACAAGACCCGCGGGCAGCAGAAGCTCGTCGCGGCCCTGCGCGGCACCGGCGTCCCCGTCGTCGTCGTCGCCGTCCGCGACCCGTACGACATCGCCTACCTCGGCGACGCCGAGACCTACCTCGCGACCTACAGCTACAGCCCGGTCGCCCTCCAGGCCGCGGCCCGGGTCATCGCCGGGGCGGTGTCGCCGGTCGGGAAGCTGCCGGTCGACATCCCGGTCGCCGACGACCCCGACACCGTCCTCTACCCGTTCGGCCACGGCCTCACCTACTGACCAGGAGCCTCCGCATGTCCCTCGACCGCCGCCAGCTCTTCGCCGCCTCCGCCCTCGGGGCCGCCGCGACCGCCGTCGCCGGGGCCCCGGCGGCTCGCGCGGACGACCGCCACCGGCCCTCGCGCCGGGTCACCCCGGGGGCCGACCGGGCCGCCGCCTCCCGGTGGCGCGTCCTCGCCGGCCGGAAGGTCGGGGTCGTCACCAACCCGACCGGCGTGCTCGCGAACCTGCACAGCATCGTCGACGAGATGGTCGACTCGGGTGCCGTCGACGTCCGGGCGGTCTTCGGGCCCGAGCACGGGTTCCGCGGCACGGCGCAGGCCGGCGGCTCCGAGGGCACGTACACCGACGAGCGCACCGGCGTGACGGTCTACGACGCCTACGGCGCCACCGCCGACTCGCTGACCCGGATGGTGCGGGAGGCCGGCGTCGACACGGTCGTCTTCGACATCCAGGACGTCGGGGCGCGCTTCTACACCTACATCTGGACGATGTACACGGCGATGCGCGCGGCCCTGCGCGCCGGGGCGGACCTCGTCGTCCTCGACCGGCCGAACCCCATCGGCGGCACCGCGCGTGGCCCGATGATGACGCCGGCGTACACGTCCGGGGTCGGGGCCAAGGAGATCGTCCAGGCGCACGGGATGACGGTCGGCGAGCTGGCCCGCTTCTTCGACGGCGAGTTCCTCGAGGCCGACGAGGGGAAGATCCTCGGCGACGCGCTCGAGGTGGTCCAGGTCTCCGGCTGGAGCCGCGACACGGTCTTCGCCGACACCGGGCTCACCTGGGTGCTGCCGAGCCCGAACATGCCGACCCCCGACACCGCGCTCGTCTACCCGGGCACCTGCCTCTTCGAGGGGACCAACCTCTCCGAGGGCCGCGGGACCACCCGCCCGTTCGAGCTCGTCGGCGCGCCCTTCGTCGACCACCGGTGGGCCGAGCGGCTCGTCGCGCGCGACGTCCCGGGCGTCACCTTCCGCGAGGCGTACTTCAACCCGGTCGTCAACAAGTTCGTCGGCGAGGTGTGCGGCGGGGTGCAGGTGCACGTCACCGACCCCGGCCGGCTCGACGGGCCGCGGCTCGGCGCCGAGATGCTCGTCGCGGCGAAGGCGCTGTACCCCGAGTTCGCCTGGCGCAAGGACAGCTGGGACCCGCAGCGGCCCTACTGGGTCGACAAGCTGACCGGCTCGACCCGGCTGCGCGAGATGGTCGACGCCGGCGCGTCGGCCGACGAGGTCGTCGGGGCGTGGCGCTCCGAGCTCGCCGCCTTCGAGCGACGCCGCCGGCCCTACCTCCTCTACCGCGGGGGCCACCGGTGAGCCGCCGCACGTGGGCCGTCCTCGTGACGGCCGCCGTGGTCGCCTCCGGTGCCGCCACCGCGGCCCCGGCCCTGGCCAACGACTTCGACCGACCCGAGAAGGGGTTCATGCCCGCGAACACCGTCCTGCGCGACGCCTCGCCGCGCGCCGCCGGCCTCGACCCGGCGCCCATCGCCGAGGCCGAGCGGCTCGTCGACTCGCACGTCGAGGCCCCGGCCGCCGGTGGCCACCCGATGTACGGGGGCGCGGTCGGCCTCATGGGGCACGACGGCAAGGTCGTCGCCCGGCACGCCACCGGATGGGCCCTGCGGTGGAAGGACGCGACGACCGAGCTGCCGCCCGACCAGCGGGTCCCGATGCGCGAGGACACCGTCTTCGACCTCGCGTCGGTGAGCAAGCTGTTCACCTCGATCGCCACGGTCCAGCTCATCGAGCAGGGCCGGGTCGCGCTCGACGCGCCGGTCGCCCGCTACCTGCCCGAGTTCGCCGCCAACGGCAAGCAGGACGTCACCGTCCGGATGCTGCTGACCCACACCTCCGGCTTCACCTCGTGGCTGCCGCTGTGGTCGAAGTACCCCGACAAGGCGTCGCGGATCACGGCCGTCATGGAGCAGCCGCTGACCAACCCGCCCGGCTCCACCTACCTCTACAGCGACCTCAACCTCATCACGCTCGGGGTGATGGTCGAGCGGCTCACCGGGAAGACCCTCGACCGGGTCGTCCACGACCGCATCACGGCACCCCTCGGGATGCGCGACACCGGCTACAACCCGACCGACAAGCGGCGCACGGCCGCCACCGAGTACCAGACGGCCCCGCCGCGCGGGCTCGTGTGGGGCGAGGTCCACGACGAGAACGCCTGGTCGCTCGGCGGTGTCGCGGGCCACGCCGGCGTCTTCTCGACCGCCGACGACCTCGCCGTCCTCTCGCAGGCGCTGCTCGACGGCGGCACCTACCGCGGGCACCGCATCCTCGACCGGAAGAGCGTCGAGCTGCTCGTGACGAACTTCAACGAGTCCTTCCCCGGCGACGCCCACGGGCTCGGGTTCGAGCTCGACCAGCGGTGGTACATGGACGGCCTCTCCGGGCCGCACACCGCGGGGCACACCGGCTACACCGGCACCTCGATCGTCATCGACTTCGACAGCCGCTCGTTCGCCATCCTCCTGACCAACCGCGTGCACCCCTCGCGCGACTGGGGCAGCAACAACCAGGCTCGTCGCGAGTGGGCCCACGGCCTGGCCATGGCGATGCCCGTCGACCCGAGGCGCGGCCGCACCGCGTGGTACTCGGGCGGCGAGAACGGGACGACCTCCACCCTCACGGCGCCGGTCGCGGTGCCGGAGAGGGGTGCCCGGCTCGGCTTCGACCTCTTCGTCGACACCGAGAGCACGGACGTCCTCACCCTGGAGACCTCGGCGGACGGGGGCTCGACGTGGTCGCCGCTGCCCTTCGCCGTCCGTGACCGCGGACCGCAGGAGCAGACCGACGGCACGATCTCCGGCGAGCACGGCCGGCACTGGATGCAGGCGCGCGCGGACCTGCCGGCCGGCCACCTCCTCCTGCGCTGGCGGATGGCCACCGACGCGCTCTACCTCGGCCGCGGCGTGCTCGTCGACGGCGTGCGGGTGACCGGCGGGCACCGCGTGCTCCTCGACGGGGAGCGTCACGGTGACCGGTTCGTGACGGCGGGGTGGAGCGTCGTGCACCGCGGCGCCTAGGTTGTCCCCCATGTCCAGCCAGCCCGTCGACGGCGCCCCCTCCCTCCTCGTCCGGTTGCGCGGGGTCCGGCCCTCGCTGTCGCCGGCCGAGGACCGGGTGGCCGAGCAGGTGCTCGCCGACCCCCGGGCGGCCGCCGGCCTGACCATCAGTGAGCTCGCCGTCGCCGCCGCGACCTCCGAGACCACCGTCCTGCGCTTCTGCAAGCGGCTCGGCCTGCGGGGCTACCCGCAGCTGCGGCTCGCCCTCGCCGAGGCCTCGACCGGGGGGCGACCGGCGGCGCCGACCAGCGACATCAGCGCCGACGACACCGTCGACGACGTCATCGCGAAGGTCGCCTATGCCGACGCCAGTGCCGTCGAGGAGACCGCGCAGGCCATCGACCGCACCGCGCTGGCCGCGACGGCGGCGGCGATCGCCGGCGCGCAGCGGGTCGACGTCTACGGCATCGCGGCCAGCGCGCTCGTCGCGATGGACCTGCAGCAGAAGCTGCACCGCATCGGCATCGTCGCCTTCGCCTGGAACGACCCGCACATCGCGCTGACCAGCGCGACGCTGCTCGGCCCGGGCGACGTCGCCATCGGCATCTCCCACTCGGGCACGACGACCGAGACGGTCGAGGCGCTGGCCCTGGCCCGCTCGCGGGGCGCGACGACCGTCGCCGTGACCAACTTCCCGGTGTCCCGGCTCGCCGAGGGCGCCGAGCACGTCCTGGCCACCGCGGCCCGCGAGTCGAGCCTGCGGTCGGGCGCGACCGCCAGCCGCATCGCGGCGCTCACCGTCGTCGACTGCCTCTACATCGCCGTGGCCCAGCACGACCTCGCGCGGGCGCAGTCGGCGGTCGAGGAGACGCGACGGGCGGTCGCCGGGCACCACGTCCGGTACTGAAGGTGTCACTTATTCACACCGTTGACGACACAGACGTAGGAAAGTAACATCGCCTGGGTGAGCACCGAGGCGACCGTCATGGCACCCACCGAGGAGCGACACCCGGGCACCGTCGGCATCGACGGCCTGGGCACCCTCGAGGTGCTCCGGCTCGTCAACGCCGAGGACGCCCTCGTCGCCCCCGCGGTCGCGCAGGTGCTCCCCGAGCTGGCCGCCCTCGTCGACGCCGCCGTCGCAGCGGTGCGGGCCGGCGGCACCATCCACTACGTCGGCGCCGGCACCTCCGGCCGGCTCGCCGTCCTGGACGCGGCCGAGCTGCTCCCCACCTTCAACGCCCCGCCCGGGCTCGTCGTGGCACACCACGCGGGCGGTCCGGAGGCCCTGCTGCGCGCCCTCGAGAACGTCGAGGACGACGCGGAGCAGGGGCGGGCCGACCTCGACGCCGTGGGCGGGGGCGACGTCGTGGTCGGCCTCACCGCCTCCGGGCGCACGCCCTACGTCCGGGGGGCGCTCGAGCTGGCCCGCGAGCGCGGTGCCGTGACCGCCCTCGTCACCTCGAACCCGCAGCCCGAGCTCGCCCCGCTCGCGGACCACTGCCTCGCCGTCGACACCGGGCCCGAGGTGATCACGGGGTCGACGCGGCTCAAGGCCGGGACGGCGCAGAAGCTCGTCCTCAACGCGTTCTCGACCGCGGTGATGATCCGGCTCGGGCGCACCTGGTCCAACCTCATGGTCGACGTCGTGGCGACGAACGCGAAGCTGCGCGGCCGGGTGGTGCGCATCCTCCGCGAGGCGAGCGGTGCCTCCGAGGCCGAGGCCCGGCGAGCGCTCGAGGCCACCGACGGCGAGCTCAAGCCGGCCCTCGTGACGCTCCTCGCGGGCGTCGACGCCGAGGCCGCCCGGACCGCGCTCGCCGCCCACGACGGGTCGGTGGCACGCGCCCTGACGGCCATCCGCACCCCCACCGGCTCCCCCGACACGACCACCACCAGGCCCTCGGCCCACGTCCCGACAGGAGATCCCGCATGACCACCCGACACCACCGGACCCGGCTCGCCCTCGCCCTCGGCGCCGGTGTCCTCGCCCTCGCGGCGTGTGCACCGTCGTCGTCCTCGGGCGGCGGCTCGGGCGACGGCGGCTCGACGACGCTCACCGTCTGGTCGTGGCGCGTCGAGGACAAGGCCGCGTACGAGAAGATCTTCGCCGCGTACGAGAAGGAGCACCCGGGGGTCACCGTCGACTTCAAGCCGTTCAAGGCGACCGAGTACAACAAGATCCTCGCGACCGGGCTCGCCGGCTCGGACGGCCCGGACGTGCCGCAGGTGCGCTCCTACGGCGGCCTGCAGACCACCGTCGCCTCGGGCTCCCTCGTGCCGCTCGACGGCCAGGTCGACCTGTCGTCCTGGGACGAGAACATCGTCGCGGGCGCCAAGGGCAAGGAGGACGGCAAGCTCTACTCGGTGCCGCTCGCCCGCCAGGCCACCGTCCTGTTCTACGACAAGAAGATGTTCTCGGACAACGGGGTCCAGGTCCCGACGACCTGGGACCAGTTCATCGCCGCGAACGAGACCTTCCTCAAGAAGGGGATCACGCCGCTCGCCGTCGGCGCCAAGGACGACTGGACCCTGCCGATCGTCCACGAGATCCTCGCCGGCTCGCGCTTCGGCGGCACCGAGTTCCAGAAGGCAGTCCAGTCGGGCGCGAAGGACTTCACCGACCCGGACTTCGTCGCGTCCGTCGAGGTGCTCAAGACCCTCGAGAAGTACATGCCCAACAGCGTCACCGGCGTCGCCGTCACGGACGCGATGACCCTCTTCTCCTCGGGCAAGGCGGCGATGTACCCCGGCGGCTCGTACGACCTCGCGACGCTGCAGAAGGCCAACCCGGACATGGACCTCGGCGTCTTCCAGGTGCCGCCGCCTCCGGGCGCCCCGGCCGGCGCCACCGGGACGACGGCCGGCTGGGCGGACGGCAACTTCGCGGTCAACGCGAAGTCGCCGCACAAGGACGCGGCCATGGAGCTCGTGAAGTGGATGTCCACCAAGGAGTTCGGCCAGATGGTCGCCGACGACGTCAAGCAGATCTCGGCCGTCCCCGGCGTCTCGTACTCCGACCCGGTGCTCAAGGACGTCGCGGGCAACCTCGACTCCAGCGGCTCCCCGTACCTCCTGCTCACCGACTTCCGCTACGGGTCGCCGTCCGGCACCGACCTGCTCGGCAAGGGCGTCCAGGAGCTCTTCCTCGGCAGCAAGGACGCCACCGCGGTGAGCACCGAGCTGAACAAGGGCGTCATGACCTGGTTCAAGCCGGCCAGCTGACCCACCCGACCACCCCGGCGGCCGGCGCCTCGACCGGCCCGGCCGCCGGGTGACCCGGGTCGTCACGCCCGGCCCGCCGGCACCACACCCACCCCGACCCCCCGGAAGCCCATGAACCGACGCACCGGACTGCTCTTCGTCACCCCGGCCCTCGCGCTCTTCGGGGTGTTCGTCCTCTACCCGATGGTCACCTCCTTCTCGTACGCCTTCTACGAGTGGACCGGCACCGCCCGGCACGGCTTCATCGGTCTGGACAACTTCACGGCGCTCTTCACGCGGGCACCCTTCACGACCGACCTGCCGCGTGCCCTGTGGCACAACATCCTGTTCTTCGCGGGAACCATGCTGGTGCAGAACACGATCGGGCTGACCGTCGCCTTCCTCCTGCACCGCCGTGTACGCACCCGCCGGGCGCTGCAGACGCTCTACGCGATGCCGTACCTCGTGAGCCCGATCGTCATCGGCTACCTCTGGACCCTCCTCCTGTCGCCGACCTTCGGGCCGGTCAACACGCTGCTCACCAAGGTCGGGCTCGAGTCGTGGGCGCTGCCGTGGCTGGGCGACCCCGACACCGCGCTGTGGGTCGTCGTCCTCGTCAGCGTGTGGCAGTGGATCGGCTTCCCGGTGCTGCTCTACGGGGCGGCGCTCGGGGGCGTCCCCGACGAGCTGACCGAGGCCGCCCGCGTCGACGGCGCGAGCAACGGCCAGGCCTTCCGCAAGGTCGTCTTCCCGTTGCTCGTCCCGGCCATCGGCACGGTGAGCGTGCTGACCTTCATCTTCGCGATGGAGGCCTTCGCCCTCCCGTACGCGTTCGGCGGCTCCACCGGCAACCCCGCCGGTTCGACCGACTTCATCTCGCTCCTCTTCTACCGCACCGCGTTCGACTCGGGCGCGACCGACGCCATCGGTACCTCGTCGGCGCTCGCGACCCTGCTCTTCGTCCTCATCTTCGGGGGTGCGTACGCGGCGACCGCCGTGCTGCGCCGGCACGAGCGGAGGATCACGGCATGAGCGTCGTCCCCGCCGGCGTGGGCACCGCCGACGCACCAGGCGCCCCGACGACGGACGCCGTCGCCGCTCCGGGTGGTCCTTCGCGCCGACCGACCCGTGGCCGGCAGAAGCCGGTCGGCGGGCGCACGGCGAGCGTCCTGCTGTGGGTCTACGCCGCCTTCGCGCTGGTCCCGCTGCTCCTCATGGTCAGCAGCTCCTTCCGCAGCAACGGCGACCTCATCTCGAACCCGCTCGGGGCGCCGTGGCCGCTGTCCTTCGACGCGTACCGGGAGGCCTGGACCGCAGGCAACTTCGCCACGTACTTCGGCAACAGCCTCATGGTCACCCTCGGCGCGGTCGCCCTCTCGACCACGGTGGCGACGATGGCCTCCTACGCCCTCGCCCGGGGCCGCTCGCGCGTCTTCCGCTGGCTGGAGTCGCTCTTCCTCTCCGGGCTGATGCTGCCCATCCACCTGGCGATCCTGCCGATCTTCTACCTGTTCGACGGGGTCGGCCTCATCGACTCCCGGCTCGGGCTGGCCCTGATGTACGGGGCGTCCGGGGTCCCCTTCTCGATCTTCGTCCTCACGACCTTCTTCCGGCAGCTGCCGGCCGAGCTCGAGGAGGCCGCGACCCTCGACGGCGCGAACGCGTGGCAGACCTTCTGGCGGGTCATGGTGCCGCTCGTGCGGCCGGCCGTCGCGACGGTGGCCGTCTTCCGGTTCGTCCCGATCTGGAACGACTTCCTCTTCCCGCTCGTCCTGCTCCGCAACCAGGACAAGTACACGCTGCCGGTCGGCCTCACGACCTTCTTCGGCGAGAACGCGACGAACTACGCCGCCGTGTTCGCCGGTCTCGTCATCACGACGATCCCGCTCATCCTCCTCTTCCTCGTGGCGACCAAGCAGATCGTCGCCGGCTTGACCGCGGGCATGGCGAAGTGATCGGCTCACGGCCGTGAGCACGGTCGTGGCGGTCGACGTCGGCGGGAGCGGGCTGCGCCTGGTCGTCTGCCGGGACGGCGTGGCCGGGGAGCGGCGACGGGCGGTCGGCGCCCGGGTCGGGGCCGACGGGCTCGACGTCGCGGCGCTCGCGGCCGACGCGCGCCTGCTCCTCGACGCCGAGGGGGTCGACGCCCCCGACGCGGTGTGCTGGTCCACCCGCGGGCTGCTCTTCCTCGCCGAGCCCGACGACGTGCTGCGGGCGGTCTCGGCGGCCCTGCGGGCGCGACGCACGGCGGTGGTCAGCGACGCGGTCGCCAGCCTCGTCGGGGCGCTGGGGGAGGTCGTGCCCGGCGCCGTCGTCGCGGCCGGCACCGGCGCCGTCGCGTTCGGGTCGGACTTCGGCGCGCACTGGACCCGCGTGGACGGCTGGGGCCACGTGCTCGGCGACCGCGGCTCGGCGGCCTGGGTCGGGATGGAGGGCCTGCGCGCCGCGCTCCGGGCCCGCGACGGGGTCGACGGCGGCTCGGCCGGGCTCCTCACCGCGGCCGAGGCGGTGCTCGGCCCGTGCGAGACCTGGCCACGACGGGTGATGACCGCTGCGGACGCCCCCGAGGTGCTCGCCTCGGTCGCCCCGCTCGTCACCGCCGCCGCCGATGCCGGGGACGCCGTCGCGGCCGGGGTGTGCGTCGCCGCCGGCCACGCGCTGGGTGCCTCGCTGCTCGCCGCCGCGGCCGGCCTCGAGTCGCCCCGGCTCGTCGTCACCGGCGGGCTGTTCTCCGCACCGGCGGTCCGCTCGGCCCTCGACGCCCTCGTCGACGGTGGCGGCGGGTCGGTGGAGCGGTCCGTCGGCGGTGCCCTCGACGGCGGGCTGACGCTCGCCGCGCAGCAATCCGTCGAGATCGCCAAGGCGATCTCGC
>NZ_DAOLAC010000026.1:33074-55364 GCF_035325325.1 Phycicoccus sp.
CAACCTGCCGCCGCTGCCCGTCACCATGCATAGCCCCCCCGGCGACCTGCCGCGGCATCCGGAGTACGTGCACGTCGCCGGGCCCGGCGACTGACAGACTCTGCGGCCATGGAGATCCCGCAGCACTGGGTCAGGGTCGACGGCTTCAGCCCGCACCTCGGGCGGCACGGTGGCCCGATCTCGGTGTGGGGCTGGTCGACCGAGTCCGACGAGGACGCCGAGCGGGTCGGCCACGAACGGCTGGCGGAGGTGCTGGCCCGGGTCGAACGCGAGGGCCGGCTACCCGCGACCCGGGGCTACTACCCCCGGACGCCGCTGCGCGAGCCCGTGCTCGAGGAGGTCCGCGCGGACGACGGGCGGCTGCTCGGGGTGGTGACGCGCAACCGGATGGGCTGCGAGGTCCTGTGCACCGACCTGCTCCTCGTCGCCGACGTCGATGTCCCCGAGCTGGCCGACGAACGGCCGTCGGCGCGGCGCCGGGCGACCCGCTCCACGCCGGGCGACCGCGGCCGCGGCGTCGCGGGGTTCATCCGGCGGCTCGTCCTCGGCCGCCCGGACCCGACGCCGCAGGGGAGCTCCGGCGAGGACGCCGCAGGGCTCGACGAGCCCGAGCCGGTCGGCGGTCCGGGCCCCGGGTACGAGGCCTACCCGGACCTGCCGGGCGCGGAGGGGCGGGCCGTCACGGCGACCGGTCCGGGCGGTCCGTCGGTCGCGGAGTGCCTCGCCGCCGAGCCGGCCTGGGAGTTCGCCCGGCAGCACCCGGAGCTCGGGGTGCGGGTCTACCGGACGGCGGCCGGGCTGCGGGTCGTCGTCACCGGCGCGGGTGTCGCCCCGGCGTCCGAGGAGGCCCGGGGCATCCTGTCGGCGCTGCAGTCCGACCCGCTGTACGTCGAGCTGTGCGCGACCCACGGCAGCTACCGGGCCCGGTTGACGCCCAAGCCCTTCCGCATCGGCAGGGCCGCCCTGCCGGTGTCCTGGCCGTGCGACGACGACGTCGCCGAGCGGTCGTGGCTGCGCTGGGTCGACGCGTACGACGCCGAGCGCGAGGAGTTCGCCGTGTGCCGGCTGGTCAGCGCCTCCGGGCCGGTGCCCGGGCCGGACGAGCAGCGGCTCGTCGAGGTGCACGACGCCGCCACGGGCGTGGGGGAGCGGCTCCCCCTCGCCTGACCCGAGCGCCGGCCCTCTCCGGCCCCCCAGCCGTCGAAGGTACAGAACACGCCGCGTGCACCCGCCGGCACGCGGCGTGTTCTCTACTCTCGACGGTTTCCACGGGTGCGGGGTTCTGGTCGGATGCGGGACTCCGCGCCGGCCGTGGGCTCGTTCCTCGCCGACTCCGCGCCGGCCGTGGGCTCGTTCCTCGCCCCCGCCCTGCGCTCCCGGCATCCCCCACCTCCGCAGACGACGAAGGCCCCCTCGCACGCTCGGGGGCCTCGTCGGCTGGCGGAGGATGCGGGATTTGAACCCGCGAGGGGTTTCATCCCCAACACGATTTCCAATCGTGCGCACTAGGCCACTATGCGAATCCTCCGCGGAGGAGGCTACCCGAGGGCGGTCGTCGACCCGAAATCGGCGCCGCCGCTGCGAGGTCCCGCACGGCCCGTCGACAGGCACGTCCGGTGGTGCCATCATCCGGTCATGGACGAGGGGGAGCACGGCGCCGTCGGCGAGGTGACCCGGCCGGCCGTCGGCGCCTGGACGCCGCCGGCCGACGGCACGCCCCGGCCGCACCGCCGCAGCGACCAGGTGTTCGGGGCCGTCCTGCTCGCCCTCTGGCTCACCTGGCTCGTGCTCACCGTCGTCACCCAGACCCGCCTCGTCGACGAGCCGCGGCTGCGGGCCGACCTGGCCGCCGGCCGCGTCGCCGCGTGGCAGCTCGCCGACCTCGTGCCGCCCGAGGGCACCGTCGTCGGGTGGTCCGAGGGCGTCACCGTCGTGCCCCGGGCCGCCGGGGACGACGGCGCGGACGCCGACCCGGGGATCGGCGGGGGCAACCCCGTCGTCGCCTACCGGGTCGACGGCTGGTTCGCGCCGGTCCGGGTCCTCGACCCCAACGGCCTCGACAACGGCACCGGCGGGGCCGACGCGACCCTCCGGGCGGCCGGCGTCCCGCAGGTCTCCACGATGGCGCGCTGGTCGCCCACCCTCGACGGCCGGGACCAGTGGCCGCTGTGGGCCGCCGCGCCCCTGGTCCTCATGACCCTCGGCGCGATCGTCGTCGGTCCGGCCCCGACCCGGGGGACCCGCTGGTTCTGGATCTGGCAGCTCTTCGTCACCCTCGGCCTCGGGGTCGTCGCGTACGCCGTCCTCGAGCAGATCCGCCCCGTCCCACCACCCGGCGCTCCCGGTGCCCGGCGGCGACGTCGGGGCGGCTGGAACGGCGTGCTCGTCGCCCTCGTCACGTCGATCCTCGTCGGTGCCGGGCTCACCGCCCTGGCCGCGTCGACGCACTGGCTCTGGCTCCTCTGAGGGCTCAGGCGCCGGTGGTGCCCCCAGGCGGGCCGACGACCAGGAGCACGGCCGTGGTGCCCAGGACCAGCGCAGCCCCCGCCGCCGCGGCGAGCACCGGGCGGGCCAGGGCCCGGGCGAGGACGTGCTCGGCGGGGTGGCCCGGTGACTCGCCGCCGGGCGCCAGGCGCCACCGGTTGTCGAGCCGCGTGGTGCGCTCGACCCACCGCTCGACCCAGAGCGTCGCGAACGGAGGCACCGCCGCCGCCATCGCGACGAGGGTGAGCCGCCACGACCAGCGCTGGTCGACGGCGACGAGCGCCGTGACGAGCAGGTAGCCGAGGAAGACCACCCCGTGGACCAGGCCGAAGACCGCGACGCCGAGCTCGGTGGTGCGCGTCAGGTACTTCAGCGCCATCCCGACGAGCAGGAGGGTCCACGTCACCGCCTCGACGCGGGCGAGGGCGGGGAACAGCGTGGCGGGGGTCATCAGTGCCTTCCGGAGGATGTCGGGCCTCCATCCTCGGTGACGCCCCCGACACCGGCGACCCGGGGTCGCCGATGGTGACGACCCGGGGGCCGCGGGCCCACCCGTCCGGGGGTGGACCCGCGACCCGGTCGGTCAGCGACCCACCCGGTGGGGGCCGCCCTTCCAGTGCGCCTTGCCACCGGTGATCTGCACGATCGTCCCGGGCGCCGGCGGGTCCTCGTTGCCGAGGGTGCCGGCCCACAGGTCGCCGTGGCCGCCGGTCTCGACGGCGACGACCCCCGGCAGGTCGAGGTACGGGCTGACCTTCCCGTGCCGGACCACCGAGATGCGGCCGCCGAACAGCTCGGCGACGTAGATCTCGCCGTGCGACCCGAGCGCGAGGTTGGTCGCGCCGAGGAACCCGCCGGCGATCCTGCGGACGTGGCCGGTGCGCGGGTCGACCCGCCACAGTGCTCCGCGCGCGCCGAGCACCGGCGACTCGGGGCCGCCGGGCAGCGTCGTCACGTAGAGCATCCCGTCGCGGCCGACCTCGACCTCGGTCGGGACCGACTCGAAGGCGTAGGTCACGCCGGCGACGCAGTCGGGCAGCCCGAGGGCCGCCGCCATGTCGGCGGTGATCGTCAGCGGCTGGGCCGGCAGCACGGCGAGCGTGCGGATGCGGCCCGAGTTCGACACCGCGAGGATGTCGTTCGCGCCCGCGTCGGCGACCACCCATCCGGACCTCGTCGCGGCCACGGAGTAGGCGTGCGAGTCGATGCCGCCGTCGTAGGAGACCGGGAAGCCGGCCGCCGTGAACGCGTCGACGACGCACTGGCTCGGGTTGGTCACGCCGTAGTGGATGCCCTGGTCCGGGTTGCGGGACTGCTCGTGGGCGAGGGTGTCGGCGTGGACCATCCGGCCGCGCGGGCCCTTGATGGTCAGGCCGCTCGCGCTGTTCTCGAAGGTCGCCGGGTCGGTCTCCGTCGTCGTCCACGCGATGCGCCGGCCGTCGGCGGAGCGGGCGATGCCGGAGGCGCCGGGCTGGTCGGTGGCGATCGGCGTGATCGAGCCGTCGCGGGCCAGCGTGCCCACGAGGTTCTGGCTGCCGTCGGCGACGAGGACCGAGCGACCGGACACGTCGAGGTTGAACGGAGCGGCGAGCTGGTCGGAGCGGACGACCGGCTTCGGCGGGGTCGGGCCGTGGTGCGTCCCCGCCGAGGCCGGCGTGGTCGGCACGACGAGGAGGGCTGCGGTGAGGCCGGCGGCCACCAGCAGGCGGCGTCCGGGCACGGTGGAACGGGGTGTGGTCATGCTGTCTCCCTGCGGCGCCCGCGGCGGGTGCTCCCCGGGTCCGGGCGCGGTCGATCGGCTGGAGCGGGGACGGGCCCCACAGCACCCGTCACCGCGATGGTGCCGGGTCGGTGTGACCCGGGTCACAGAGGTATCGCCGCAGGTCATCATGGCCCTGAGCCGGCCGGGCGTCAACGCCCGGCGCACGGCGGCGGCCCGGCTCAGCCCCCGCCGGGGGCTCCCCGGCCGCCGGGGGGGGGCCGGGGGGGCCGGTCAGTCGTTCGCGTCGGCGAGGACGCGGTCGTGCCGCAGCGAGCTGGCCCGGGTCTCCTTCGCGAGGAGCACCGAGACGACGGTGACCGCCGCCGCCACCGCGAGGTAGACCGCGACCGCGGTCGTGTTGCGGGTGTCGACGGATCCGAGCAGCGCCACCGCGATGATCGGGGCGAGGGCCCCGGCGAGGATGGACGCCAGCTGGTAGCCGACCGAGGCGCCGGTGTAGCGGACCGAGGTGCCGAAGAGCTCGGAGAAGAACGCGGCCTGCGGCGAGTACATCAGCGAGTGGAAGAACAGCCCGACGAGCGTGGCGACCATGATCTGCGGACCGCTCAGGCTGTCGATCATCCCGAAGTAGACGAAGCCCCACACGCCGACCCCGACCGCGCCGACGAGGTAGAGCGGCCGGCGGCCGACGCGGTCCGAGAGCGCGCCGATGGCCGGGATGAGGACGGACTGCATGGCGGCGCCGGCGAGCAGCGCGCCGAGGACCACGCCCTTCTCCGCCCCGAGGTAGGTCGTGACGTACGTGATGACGACGATCGTGAAGATGTAGTACGAGATGTTCTCCGCCATCCGCATGCCCATGGCGAGGAGCACCTCCTTCGGGTACCGCCGGAGCACCTCGAGGATCGGCAGGTGCGGCCGGTCGGAGGACTCGATCTCGGCCTTGGCCTCGGCGAAGACCGGCGACTCCTCGAGGCTGACCCGGACCCAGAGGCCGATGAGCACCATGACGGCCGAGAGCAGGAACGGGATGCGCCAGCCCCACGCGTCGAACTGCTCCTCGGACTGGAAGAGCGCGAGCAGCCAGAGCACCCCGGTCGCGAGGAGGTTGCCGAAGGGGACGCCGGCCTGCGGCCAGCTCGACCAGAAGCCGCGGTGCTCGTCCTTCCCGTGCTCGGCGACCATGAGGACCGCGCCACCCCACTCACCGCCGACCGCAAAGCCCTGGATGAGCCGCAGGAGGAGCAGCAGCAGGGGAGCGCCGACGCCGATCGTCGCGTACGTCGGCAGCAGCCCGATGGCGACCGTGGCGCCGCCCATCATGAGCAGCGAGACGACGAGCATCTTCTTGCGCCCCACCCGGTCGCCGTAGTGGCCGAAGACCACCCCGCCGAGCGGCCGGGCGACGAAGCCGAGGGCGTAGGTGCCGAACGCGAGGAGGGTGGCGGTCAGCGGCTCGCTCTCGGGGAAGAAGAGGCGGCCGAAGACGAGGGCCGCGGCGGAGCCGTAGAGGAAGAAGTCGTACCACTCGACGGCGGTGCCGACGACGCTGGCGAAGACGATCTTGACGATGTTGGGGCGGGTCGGCGTCGGGGACGCGGAGCCGCGGGGACTGACGACGGTGTCGGACATGAGCGACGACCGTAGGGGGACCGGGCGCCCTCGGGGGTGTCCCGCGACGACACAGATGGCCGGCGGCGATGGGGCCGCGGGCCATCCGTGCGGGGGATTTCCGTCACCCGGTGGCCACCCCGTACGATCGGTGACGGCACCCCGCGTGGTGGTACCCCACTGAACTCCCCCAGGGCAGGAATGCAGCAAGGGCAGGTGGGCTCTTCCAGGTACGCGGGGTGTCCTCGCGTCCGGGGACGCCGGTCAGCGCGTGGCGGGGCTGACCTCGTCGGCGTGGGCGTCGTGTTCGGCGTGCTCGTCCGGCCCGCACACGCCGCCGCAGCCGCCGGCGCCGCACCCGCAGCCGGCCGCCTCCGCGGGGGCCGTGGCCTCCGCGGTCTCCTCGGCGGCGCCGGACCCGCAGGCCCCGCCGCAGCAGCCGCCACCGCACCCGCCGCCGGCGGCGGGCACCTCGGGCTCGGTGCCCTGGAGGTCCCACACCTGGCGGATGGCCTGGAGGAGCACCTCGACCGGCTGGGCGCCGGTGACGCCGTACTTCTGGTCGAGGACGAAGGTGGGCACCGAGGTGATGCCGATCTGGCCGGCCAGCGCCTCGTCGGTGCGCACGTCGATGCCGAAGTCGTCGGACGTGAGCAGGTCGCGCACGGCCTGCTCCTCGAGCCCCGCCTCGGTGCCGAGCCGGACGAGCGTCTCGTGGTCGCCGATCGCGGCGCCCTCGGAGTACCACGCCCGCAGCACGCGCTCGGTGACCTCGCGCTCGCGGTCGAGCGAGCGGGCCAGGTGGATGAGTCGGTGGGCGTCGTAGGAGTTGCCGCCGACGAGGCGCTGCCACGCGAAGTCGAGGCCGACCTCGGCCGCGTCGCGGGCCATCTGCTCGTGCTGGGCCTCCATCTGTGCCCGGTCGGTGCCGTACTTCGCGGCGATCCGCTCGACCTGCGGGGTGTCGTCGACGGCGGCCGCGTTCCGGTCGAGCTGGAAGCTGTGCCAGACGACGCCCACCTCGTCGGCGTGCTCGAACTGCTCGAGGGCGAGCTCGAGGTGGCGCCGTCCCAGGTGGCAGAACGGGCAGAGGATGTCGGACCAGACGTCGATGCGCACCCGAGCAGGGTAGGTCACGGACCTGTCGGCCCGGGCCTCAGTCGCGGTGGGCCCCCGCGGCCCGGCGCAGCGAGCGCCGGGCGAGCAGCCACGGGACCGCGGCGACGGCCGCCGCCCACGCCCCGGCGACGGGCGCACCGGGGGCCACCTGGACGAGTCGGGTGACCGCGGCGCCGGCGGACGCCGAGAGCACGAGGGGGAGGAGCAGCCAGGCGACGAGCAGGGCCGGCCCGGACTCCGCGACGAAGACGAGGGTCGGGGGGCGCACCCGGAAGGCGGCGAGCCACTGGCCGGCGAGCACGACGACCCCCACGCCGACCAGCGCCAGGGCCGCGACGAGCCCCTCGGCCGCGCTCGCCGGCAGCGCCAGGGCCACCGCGGCGGGCAGTCCGACGACGAGGAGGGCGAGGAACGGGAGGACGCCGTGCGCCAGGGCCTCGCGGGTGACCGAGCCGCCGAGCAGCCGGGGCGAGCCGAGGGTGTCGCCCTGGAGCCGCAACCCCTCGGAGAGCAGCCCAGTGCCGACGTGCAGTGCGAGCGCGGCGAGAGCGGCGGGCACGACGTTTCGGGCCGCCCCGCCGGCGACCGCGCCCAGGGCGGCCCCGCCCCCGGCCCCCCGCAGCAGCACGCCGCCCCGCCCCGTGAGCAGGTCTTGCCCCGTGAGGCCGGTGCGGGACACGAGCGTGCGGACCGGGCCCCGCGAGCGCAGGGCCAGGTGGCGCCCGCGCCGGACGGGTGCGGCCGCCTCGAGCCGGGCCGCGCGCGGGTCGCCGGCGAGCGCGGCCCCGCCGAGCCGGGAGGAGCGGGCGCTGTGGGTGCGCAGGCCCTCGATGCCGAGTGCGCGCAGGGCCGCGCCGGGACGGAGGGTCCGGCGGACCGCCGCGACCGGGCGGACCGCGGCGACGGGGTCGGCGACGAGCTGGCCGGCGAGCCAGGCGAGGACGAGGGCCAGCGAACCGGCGGCCCCGGCGCCCAGGCCGACCAGTGCCGCCGCCGGTCCGGCCGCGCCGCCACCCCAGACGGCCGCCCCGAGGACCGTCCCGACGAGCGTGCAGCCGGCGACCGTGCCGGTGGCGGGGAGGAGCCAGGCGTCGCGCAGGACGAGCGCGCGGTCGACCGGCGCGGTGGCCACGTGGTCGAGCCACGGCAGGGCGGGCGTGATCGGCCCGCGACGGCGGCCCGCGAGATGGGCGAGGACGACGAGCGCGACGACGAGGACGACGAGCGAGACGAGGACGAGCGCTCCCACCCGATCCGTCACCCCGAGCCCCCACCCGCGTGCGGGCAGGTCGAGGACGACGACGACGCCCCGCAGGACGGTGAAGCCGTAGATCCCGGTGAGGAGCCCCACGACGTACAGGACGTAGAGGAGGTTGCGCCAGCCGCCCGACCCCTCGGGGCCGTGGAGGACGTGCGTGACGTCCTCGAGCCGCTCGCGGTCGGTGCCGTGCGGGGCGGTCGTCATCGGGGGCCGGGGTGCACGTCGACGACCGCGTCGGCGACCGACTCGGTGACGGCCGGGTCGTGGCAGGCCATGACGACGGTCGTGCCGGCGTCGCGCCGGGCGGCGACGAGGCGCGCCAGCAGGGCCCGCCGGTCGGTGTCGAGCCGCTGCTCCGGCTCGTCGAGGACGAGCAGCCGAGAGGGCCGGAACCACGTCAGCGCGAGGTGGAAGAGCTGGGTCTGGCCGGAGGACAGCTCGTGCGGGAAGCGGTCGGACAGGTGGTCGATGCCGACCTCCGCCAGCGCGTCGGCGACGCGGGTGCGGCAGGTGGCGGGGTCGCGCCCCCACGTGGCGTCGACGAGGGTCAGGTGGTCGACGAGGGTCAGGTCGCGCCACCCGGCGGGGGTCCCGAGGAGGGCGGCCACCGCCTCGCGGGTGGCGGGCCGGCGCTCGTCGGACGGCTCACCGTCGAGGGTGACCGTCCCCCCCGACGGGGCGGTGACGCCGGCCACGAGGCGGAGCAGGGTCGTCTTGCCGGCGCCGTTCGGGCCGCGGAGGACGACGCACCGCCCCGGGTCGGCGACGAAGGAGGTGGGGTGGAGGAGGACCGCCCCGTCGATCTGCTTGGCGGCGCCTCGCGCCTCGACCCGGGTGCCCGTCACCGGGCCAGCGTCTCATCCCACCCGGTGGGCCGGGACGGGCCTGCCGGGTGTCCTTCGTGGCGGCTAGGGTCATGGAGGTGAGCACCGCCCTGTACCGCCGCTACCGGCCCGAGACGTTCGCCGACGTCATCGGGCAGGAGCACGTCACCGAGCCGCTCATGCAGGCGCTGCGCACCGGCCGCGTCGGCCACGCGTACCTCTTCTCCGGGCCGCGCGGCTGCGGCAAGACGACGAGCGCCCGCATCCTCGCCCGGTGCCTCAACTGCGAGGCCGGCCCGACCCCCGAGCCGTGCGGCACCTGCGACTCCTGCGTCGCGCTCTCGCGCGGCGGGCCGGGGACGGTCGACGTCATCGAGATCGACGCCGCGAGCCACGGCGGTGTCGACGACGCCCGCGACCTGCGCGAACGCGCCTCGTACGGCCCGGCGCAGAGCCGCTACAAGATCTACATCATCGACGAGGCGCACATGGTGACGCCGCAGGGCTTCAACGCGCTGCTCAAGATCGTCGAGGAGCCGCCCGAGCACGTGAAGTTCGTCTTCGCGACGACCGAGCCCGAGAAGGTCATCGGCACCATCCGCTCCCGCACCCACCACTACCCGTTCCGGCTCGTGCCGCCCGCGCGGCTGCAGTCGTACATGGAGGAGCTCTGCGCCAAGGAGGGCGTCCCCGTCGCCCCGGGCGTGCTCTCCTTCGTCGTGCGCGCCGGCGGCGGGTCGGTCCGCGACTCCCTCTCGGTCCTCGACCAGCTGATGGCCGGCTCCGGCGAGGGCGGGCTCACGTACGAGTCGGCGGCGGCGCTCCTCGGGTTCACCGACGGCGAGCTCCTCGACGCCACGGTCGAGGCCTTCGCCGCCGGCGACGCCGCGGCGGTGTTCCGCGCCATCGACCGCGTCGTCGAGACCGGCCTGGACCCCCGGCGCTTCGTCGAGGACCTCCTCGAGCGGCTGCGCGACCTCATCGTCGTCGCCGCCGTCCAGGAGGGCGCGGCCCAGGTGCTCCGGCACGTCCCCGAGGACCAGCTCGAGCGGATGCGTCGGCAGGCGTCGGCCTTCGGCGCCGGTGCGCTGTCGCGCGCCGCCGACGTCGTCAACGCCGGGCTCACCGAGATGACCGGGGCCACCGCGCCGCGCCTCCAGCTCGAGCTCATCGCGGCCCGCATCCTGCTGCCGGGCGCGGCGGGGGAGGCCGGGTACGCCGCGCGCCTCGACCGGCTCGAGCGGCGGCTCGAGGTCGGCGGGGTGCCGACCCAGGCGGCGGCGTCCTTCGCCGCACCGGCGGCCGCCCCGGCCGCGGTGTCGGGCCCGGCCGCCACCCCCGCACCGTCGGCGTCGACGCCCGCGGCGGCACCGGTGACGCCGACACCGGCTCCCGCTCCGCCGGTGCCGGTCGCGCCGGAGCCGGTTGCCGCCCAACCGGATCCCGGACCCGAGGCCGTCCCGGTCCCGGACCCGGTCGCCGAGTCGGAGCCGACACCCCCGCTCCGGGCGACCGAGCCGGTTCCCGCCGCACCCGCCGCGGCGGCGCCGCCGAAGGGCCCGGGCGGCATCGACACCGACGCACTGCGCCGGTCCTGGGGCGACGTCCTCGACTGGCTGAGCCGGCACAAGCGGGTCACCTGGACCTTCGTCGCCCAGAACGCGCAGGTCGCCGAGTACGACGGCGAGCGCGTCGTCCTCGCCATCTCGACGAGCGGCCTGGCGGAGACCTTCCGTCGCGGCGCGCACGCCGAGTACGTGCGGCAGGCGCTCATCGACGTCCTCGGGGTCGACGCGCGGGTCGAGGGCCGCCCGGGCGACGTCGCCGCCGCCCCGCTTCCCGAGCCGCCGGCCGATGCCGACGGCGGCCCTGCGCCGGCCGCCGACGGCGCACGCCCGGGGCCTCCGGGCACGAGCCCCTCCGGCCCCCCGTCGCCCGACGTCGGCGTCGCCCCGATCGCACCGCGGGCCGACGCACCCAGCTGGTCCGACGCACCGCCGCCCCCGGAGACGGCCCCGGCGTGGGCGAGCCCGCTCGAGCAGGCCCGGGCCGCCGTCGCCGCCGAGTCCGTCGACGAGACCGCTGCCGCCCCGCACGTCGTCGACGACACCGCCATCAGCGACGACGACGAGTCCATCGACGACCTCGCCGACGTCGGGGTGCCCGTCGTCGAGCGCATCCTCGGGGGCACGGTCATCCACGAGGAGCCGCGGTGAGCCGGTTCGCCTACCGCGCAGGCCATCTCGTCATCGCGCCCACGGCCAAGCTGCTGTGGCGGCCCACGGTCACCGGCACCGGCAACGTGCCGCGCACCGGCGGCGTCATCCTCGCGAGCAACCACCTCTCGTTCATCGACTCCTTCGCCATCCCGATCGTCGCGCCACGGCCGGTCAGCTTCCTCGCGAAGTCCGACTACTTCACCGGGTCCGGCTTCGGGGGGATGGTCCGCCGCGGCTTCTTCGAGGCCATCGAGTCGATCCCCGTCGACCGCCACTCGTCGCGGGCAGCGCAGGAGTCCCTCGACGCCGCCCTCGAGGTGCTGCGGGCCGGGCGCGCCTTCGGCATCTATCCCGAGGGCACGCGCTCGCGCGACGGCCGGCTCTACAAGGGCCGCACCGGTGTCGCGTGGCTCGCGCTCACCGCCGGGGTGCCGGTCGTGCCGGTCGGGCTCGTCGGCACCGACGCGGTGCAGCCGGTCGGCAGCAGCTTCCCGAAGCTCGCCCGGGTGCGCGTCTCGTTCGGCCGCCCGATCAGCCCCGAGCCGTACGCCGGGATGCCGGCCGGCAAGGCGCGCCGGCTCCTCACCGACGCGGTGATGGACGCCATCGCCGGGCTCACCGGCCAGGAGCGCGCCGACACCCACAACGAGCTGCCTCCGGAGAGCACGGGCGCCGCCGTCGGCATCTGAGCCGGGGCCGCCACCGACGTCCCGCGGCGCGGACGGCATACTGGGGGGAGGTATCCGATCCGAGAGGAGCCGACCCGTGTCGAGCACCCAGCAGTTCCGCGCCACCGGCCTCACCTGCGGCCACTGCGCCCACGCCGTCACCGAGGAGCTCAGCGCCCTCGACGGCGTCCGCGACGTCGCCGTCGAGGTGGTGAGCGGCGGCGAGTCCACGGTCACCGTCACGGCCGAGCAGGCCCTCACCGACGCGCAGGTCGCCGCCGCCCTCGACGAGGCCGGCGACTACCACCTCGTCGAGGCCTGAGCGCGCGCGGCGCGGCTGACCGTCCCTCCCGGGCCCGCAGGCCGTAGGCTCGGGGCGTGTACGAAGGCGCGGTCCAGGACCTCATCGACGAGCTCGGCAGGCTGCCGGGCGTCGGACCCAAGAGCGCCCAGCGGATCGCGTTCCACCTGCTGCAGGCCGACCCCGCCGACGTCGAGCGGCTGACCCACGCGTTGTCCGAGGTCAAGGCCCGGGTGCGCTTCTGCGAGGTCTGCTTCAACGTCGCCGAGGGCGAGCGCTGCCGCATCTGCGCCGACCCGCGCCGTGACGACACCTCGATCTGCGTCGTCGAGGAGCCCAAGGACGTCGTGGCCATCGAGCGCACCCGCGAGTTCCGCGGCCGCTACCACGTGCTCGGCGGCGCGATCAGCCCGATCGACGGCGTCGGCCCCGAGGACCTGCGGGTCCGCGAGCTGCTCGCGCGGCTCGGCGACGGCACGGTGACCGAGGTGATCATCGCCACCGACCCCAACCTCGAGGGCGAGGCCACCGCCAGCTACCTCTCGAGGATGCTTCGCGACATCGGCGTCCAGCGGGTCACCCGGCTGGCGTCCGGGCTGCCGGTCGGCGGTGACCTCGAGTACGCCGACGAGGTGACCCTCGGCCGGGCGTTCGAGGGACGGAGGCTGCTCGATGCCTGAGACCACGGCTCCCGAGGCCACCGAGGTCCCCTCCGGCGCGGTCGCCGCCGACTGGGCGCAGCTCGCCGAGGAGACCGCGCTCGACGCGCGCACCTACCTCGTGACCCTCCGCGACGTCGCGGCGGGCGCGGCCCCTGACGCGGCCCTCCCGATGCTCCTCCTCGCGCTGTCGCAGGTGCTCGTCGCGGGCGCCCGGCTCGGCGCCGTCGAGGACGTTGTGCCCGAGGAGCGCTTCGAGCCGGACCCCGGCCCCGACCCCGAGGTCGACCCGCTGCGCGACAGCCTGGCCAACCTCTTCGAGGGCCTCGACGAGTACGCCGACGTCGTCGACCCGCTGACCACCCCCGAGCTCGGCGTCGGGACGGTCTCCAACGACCTCGTCGACATCGCCGCGGCCCTCGCCCACGGGCTCGAGCACCACGATGCGGGCCGGCCCCTCGAGGCGCTGTGGTGGTGGCAGTTCAGCTACCTCTCGCACTGGGGCGAGCGGGCCGCCGCTGCCCTCCGGGTCGTCCAGAGCCTGCTCGCGCACGTCCGCCTGGACGCCGACGAGGAGGCCGTCGCCGAGGCCGAGTTCGACGCCCTCCACCCGTAGCGGGTCGTGGCGCCCGTTCACCATCAGGGGATGCCGGGCCCGTCCGGTTCGGGGCGTCCACTGGTCACTCCGACCCCTCCTCGCCGAGCTCGTCGAGGATCGCCTGAAGGGTCGCGCAGGCGTCGGCGAAGCGCGCGTTGCCGACGAGGTCGGACCAGTGCCTCTCGATCTCGGCCACCCGGGTTCCGGCGTCGTGGAGTGCTTGGCGGCCGCGACGGGTGGGGAAGATCAGCTTGGCCCGGCGGTCGGTGGGGTCCGGGCGGCGTTCGAGGTAGCCCAGCCGTTCCAGGTCGGTGACCAGCTCCGAAGTGGTGGCCGGGCTGAGCTGGGCGCGGGCGGAGAGCTCGGTGAGTCGGATGCCGGTGACGCCCACGCTGCCGAAGATGTGCAGGTGGGGCTCGCGCAGGTCGTCGTACCCCTGAGCCGCCGCGGGCGCGAACAGCTCGGTCCGGAACTCCCGCAGCAGGCCGACCAGCAGCTGCCCGATGGCCAGACGGCCGCTCCCGTCCTCCCTTGACGTCGTCATGGGACGCGAGTATATCTTTCGGGGGCCGAAACTTCGGTCACCGAAGCATGTTGGGAGATCGCCATGAGCCACCTGACGCCACCGACCGCGCACCCTGTCACGACCCGGCTCGGCTCCCTCGCCGTGGCCACGATCGGGTCCGGTCCGCCGGCCGTGCTCTGGCACAGCCTGTTCGTCGACTCCACCACCTGGGCTCGCCTCACGCCCCAGTTGGACGGGGAGCGGCGACTGGTCCTCATCGACGGCCCCCACCACGGAGCCAACACCCCGCGCCGACGCCCCTTCACTCTCGAGGACTGCGTCGGCGCCGCCGTCGACGTCCTCGACCAGCTGGACATCACCGGCCCCGTCGACTGGCTCGGCAACGCCTGGGGTGGGCACGTCGGGGTCTTGTTCGCGGCTGCGCACCCCCAGCGGTGCCGCACCCTGACCGCGATCGGCGCCCCGATCCACGCCTACAGCGACGCGGACCGGCGCCGCACGCGCCTGCTGTCGCTGCTCTACCTCGCCCTCGGGCCCCGCTCCGTGTCTCGGCCCCTCGTCGACGCCCTCCTCGGCCCCGACGCCCGGGCCGAGGACCCCACCGGTGCGGCAATCGTTGCCGACGCGTTCGCGCGGGCCGAACGCCGCGGCATGTACGACGCGATCCGTTGGCTCAGCCTGCACCGTCCGGACCTGACCGACGTCCTGGACCGGCTCCAGACGCCCACCCTCCTCACCACCGGCCCGAACGACCCGATGTGGACGACGACCGCCGCCCGCGCCGCCGCCGGGCACCTCCGCACCGGGGCGCTCGTCATCCTGCCCGGCGCCGGCCACGTCGGACCCCTGCTCCAGGCCGCCCCGCAGGTCGCGGATCTCGTGACCGCCTTCTGGCGCGACCCGGACGGCACGATCACCGCACACAAGCTCGCCCACCCCAACGCGAACACTGGCTGACGTCGGCACCTTCAGCACCCCCGGGACCCTCGGGGTCGCACCCGAGCCGATCTGCAGCGACCCCGGAGGTGGTCGACTCGAGCTGGCGAGGTGGCGCCTGGGAGCACGCCGAGAGGCGGCCCGAGGCACGCACCACGCGGCGGTGTGGGGGATGTGTGTGCCGGAGCGGGTCGACAGGGGACGCGTGGCCGGAGGCCTGCACACAGGCCGCTGAAATGTACAACTCAGCGGTTACGGCGTACCGTGGAGGCATGACTGAGATCACCCTGAGCGACGCCCGGGCCCGGCTGGCCGAGGTCGTCGACTCCGCCCGCGTCGGACACGACCCCGTCTACCTGACCCGTCGTGGCCAGCGGGTCGCCGCGGTGATCGACGCCGAGGACCTGGACCGGCTCATCGCGGCCGCGGAGGACTTGGCCGACCTCGAGGCCGCCGCCGCGGCCCGCGCCGAGATGGCGGACGGCGAGCCGGCGATCCCGTGGGAGCAGGTCAAGGCCGACCTCGGCCTGGCATGACGTACCGGATCCAGCTCGCCCCCGCCGCGGTGCGTCAGCTCCGCAAACTGGACCCTGCCGCGCGGCGCCGCGTCCAGGCGGCCATCGAGCTGCTTGCTGACCAGCCGCGCCCGAGTGGCGCCAAGAAACTCGTCGGTGGGGACGGGGAGTGGCGGGTCCGCACCGGCGACCACCGCATCGTCTACGAGATCCGCGACGAGGTTCTCCTTGTCCTCGTCGTCGCCGTCGGGCATAGGCGAGACATCTACCAACGCCGCTGAGACGCCCTCGCCCCACCACCCCGAGCACGTCTCTAGGCGGCGGAGTGGGGCAGTTCGAGATGATCGGGTTCGCAGGACGTTGCCGTCCCCCTACGCTTTGCCTTCTTGGGGATGAAGGCCTGCACGAGCCTGGGAGCTGACCGATGGCGCGACTGAAGGTCGTCGACGTGTACCCCTGGTCCGGCTTCGTTGATCGACCATGGTCGGAGGTCCCTGCAGACGATGCCTTCGCCAAGTCATCTCGCCGCGTCTCGGAGCTGGTGAACTCGGCCTTGGAGGCCGTAGTGATCCACAGCGCCTACTCGTCGGTGCGCCTCCTGACAGGAACCGGATTCCAGAGGCCTGACGGAGACGACGAGACAGTGCTCATCTCCGTCTTGGCAGACCTAGGCGATGGCTTCGACGTCGCCAATGTGTCCGTCCCCGACCAGTTCCTCGAGTTGGATGCCGGGGACCGCGCGCTGGTGGCGCTGGACGTGTTGACGGCGACGTTGACCGAGTTCGCACGGCACCGATCATGGGATCCGGTGGCAGTGGAGTCGCTCACCGACCACGCGCTGGCCCATCACCTGCAGTACGTCTGGACCGGATCCTGGAAGAGCAGTCCCGATCGCCGCCGGCGAGCCCGGTTCGTCGGCGTCATCGAAGACGACGGCGTGGGCCGGCTGACTCTGCGTGGAGTCTCCCTCCTCGGGTGAGTTCCCACACCGCACCGATTCGCCTTGGTCGCCAAGAACGCCCGCTGGACGTCGTCCACGACGTTCTCCTTCGACACCGCGCCGCCCTTCAGACGGGCACGGCGCACCAACACGGAAGTGGATGTGTCCGCACCGCCCGCAGCAGCCCACCCCGGCAGCCCACTCGAAGCGGCCCCTCGGACTCGCCACCCCATGGCCGTGCGCGTCTTGTCGCGGCGCTACGACCGACAGGGCCGGATGCACCCGGCCCGAGCCCCCCTTGGCCGCGACCCGATCGGGAAAGACCTTCCTGGCGGAAGGGGCAATCTCTGATGGCCCAGCCAACGTCGCAACGGTCCTGAGCACTGCTTGGCCGAAAGGCCGTGCCTTCCTTCCCGAGGGACTTAGCATCCCGGCATGGGCATGGACGTGGACTTCCACATCAACTGGGTCAGCGTGCCTATCTTCCTTGTCGCAGCTCTCGCCATCGCGGCCTACGCGAGGCATGTGTCCGGGGGCATGTCGCGGCCGTGGCTAGGTCTGAACCCGCCGTGGTGGTTCCTGCTCCTCTTCCTCCTGCCCCCGCTCGGCTACCTCCATCTCGCTGTCAACCTCTACGCGCATAGGCACACACCGGGGGCCATCACCGGCCGCACAGCCATCAGGTGATAGGTCCGCCAAACGGCTCCGACTATGGCGATCTACGCGGCGGATAGACGCATGTCGAGCGTCCGCTCGCGCCGATGAGGGGCCAGTCGCCTGGCTAGTCCTGCTCGTCTTCGTCGTCCTCGTAGGACTGCAGGAGGTCCTTGCGCAGGAGATCCGTGCGCACCGTGAGCGCGCCCAAGAGTTCTTCGTCGTTCATGCCGTCGGTGGTGCGGAAGGCCCACGTGGAGCCGCCCTCGTCGTCGATGCACTTGACCAAGATGATGCCCGCCACGGGAGTCCATCCTTCGGGGACAGGATGGACGGAGAGCCCGTACAACGCTTGCCCGATGGGTACACGACCCTCGTCCGACTTCACGCGGACAGCATCGGCGCTCGTGGGTTAGCGCGCAACCAGGTTCGCGCACATCCGCCGGAGATCGCAGTCGCTACGCGGCGGATAGACGGAGATTCGAACGCGCTAGCTGCCGGGTTGGGCGGCTCGCGTTCACCGTGGTCAGTTGGCCTCGATTGGATCGCTCGTTCGCTGGCAGCCGGTCCGGGATAGTGGCTGGGTGACCGATCACGCTTGGGTTGCCATCCACCGAGCAGTACTGGACGCTCTGCAAGATAGGGACGTGCTTGCTAACCCTCCGCAGAACAAGCAGCAGCTCGACTGGCTGGCCGACGCGATTGCTGATCATGTCGCTGGCGTCCTTGGCCGGGCAGACCGCAACACGCTTGCGAAGCACCAACGCCGGACGGACTAGTGAGCAAAGTCAAGCAGCGACTCGAGGAGTGGCTTGAATCCCTGAGGCGGTCGACAGGCGGCGCAGTGACGCATGAACAAGGCAAAGGATCGCGGCAACGTAGGGGGCTGGCTGTCACACTCTCAAGAGTGGACAATCTTCCCCTGACGGCGTGGGATCCTGAGCCGGGAAGTGCTCTGGGGGCAGGCCTCATCTACGGGGTGGCGCTCTCGGTCGTGGTCTTGCTGCTCCCCGATCCGGTCAGCGGTTGGTGGAACCTGGCCCTACTTATCCCCGGGTGGGTCGTGGTGGCGGCTGCCGCGTGGTTCATGTACGCGCCTGCGAAGTACACCCTCAACCAGAGCTCCCTCGCTCGCACATGCCGAGGCAAGACCGAGACCATCCCCTTGGTCGAGGTGACCCAGGTGTTCGGCCATTACCAAGTCCACGTCGGTGACGCGGTCACGGTGACGAGTCGCGACCGCGGGTTCACCTTTCTCCTTGGCCACCCCGGCGTTGACCGGCTCCTCGAACGCCTAGGGCCACTCCTTGTGCAATCGGGCAGGGGCAAGGGCGTGATCGCGGATGAGAAGACACGTCGCTGGCTTGGCCTACCCGATGGCGGACGTCGAGACCCATGGACGCCACCTGGCTGAAGCCACGAAGGGCCCGTGTCCCGAACGATCCTCCATCTCGCCTCCACGCAGTCCGATTCGAAGCAGACCTCTCCCCCGCAACTTCACGGCCCTTCGCGACGAATAGACACAGGTCTGCACCCGCGTGGACTTCTGGACGCAGGGCGGCGGGCCGAACCGTCGACACGCAGGCAGCCCTTAGCGAGAAGTGGCACTCTTCTCGCATCAGCCTGCCGAGGGTGAGGTGTCGAGGTTGCCGGACGACAAGAACAGGCGCGAGTCGATCAACCTTCGCGTCTGGCTCTTTCTAGGTCTGGGGACGGTCACTGGAGGCGGCCTGGCCATTGACTACGTCGGACACGGCGCATACGCGAAGGGGCTCGTTGCTGGCCTGTTCTGCGCGGGATGCCTTTTCGGTCTCTTCTGGGCCTTGGACGACGCCTAGCACCGCCCCAGAAAGCTGCCCGGCTCGCGGCGCAGAGACGCACGTCTCGATTATCGCCGGACCGGCCGATCAGGGCGGCTCTGAATGTGGGTCGGTGGCGTCGTGGGTGCGGCGCGGGCCCGTGGTGGTAGTCGCTTCTATGGCGCGGCTGTGGCGCGGTTGCTATCACGGTGTGGGCCGTTGAACAGTCCCAATTGGAGCAGGAGGGCGAGTCGGTCAGGTACTCCCCAGTGCTCGACCATCTGGTCGCCCTCGAAGCGGGCGATGTCAATGACGGTGATCTGGAACGGCCTTCGCGTGGGCGGTTGGCCGAGCTGTCCGCCGGTGTCTGTGCCGGTGCCGCGCAGGCGGGCCCAGACGGTGTCGCCGGTGACGCTGACGTCCTCGATGGCCAGGTGGAAGTCGTCGGCGCCTCGGCGAAGTTCGGTGATGATCCGAGCGACGCCTGCGGGGCCGGTGGTTCGGGCGGGATGACCTGGCGACTCGAACTGGTGCTCCACGAATTCCGGTGAGACGAGCTCGTCGAGCACGGCAAGGTTGCCGGCGTTGAACCCCTCGTCGATCAGGCGGGTGAACTGGGCCAGTGCACTGGTCATGGCCGGGGCTCCTCGGCCTCTGGCGCCGGGGCGCTGGGGCGGGTGAGGGTGAACCAGCGGAAGGTCGCGTGGCGCAGCGGCCCGCCGCCGGTGGTCGTCGCCGGCGTGGTGGTGATGGACCAGCCGGGCCCGAAGGTGGCTGCGAGCGTCGCCTCGTCGATTCCGTGAGGGCCGATCCCCGTTCGGGGCTCGACCGCGAGGATGACCACGGCGGCGTCCTCGCGGGTGTTCCGCGTGACCCAGGCGGCGAAAGCCGCCTGTTCGTCGGGGCGCAGTCCGTGGAAGCAGCCGATGTCGACGACCAGGTCGTACGGTGGCGTGGTGGGGACGGCGGTCATGCGGGTGACGTCATCGCGGACGAAGAGGGTGCGGTCCGCGACGCCAGCCGCCCGCGCCCGGTCCCGCGCCTCGCGCAGGGCCTTGTCGACGCCGTCGACGCCGATGACGTTCCACCCCTGCTCGGCGAGCCAGACGGCGTGCCGACCGGTTCCGCACCCGGCGTCCAAGGCCGTCCCCGGTCCGCGTCGGGCGACGAGCTCGGGCAAGGGCCCGGTGTCCTCGTTGCCCTCCCACCAGTCCATTCCTAGCCGGTAGAGGACCGGGTACGGGTTGGGCATGACGCTCTCCCTTCAGTGTAAGTGCACCCAGTGCAGCGATACTGCATTGACTTCACTGCTACTGTCCTCGTCATGGTGGATGACGTCAAGAGCCCGAAGCGGACGTACCGCGAGGAGCAGGCGCAAGCCACGAAGGACCGGATCTGTGCCGCCGCTCGGAGACTGTTCGCCGACCAGGGCTACCGGATGACGTCGGTCGCAGCCATCGCCGCAGAGGCCGGCGTCGCCGAACGCACCGTCTACGCCGCCTTCGGAGCCAAGCGAGAAATCCTCTCCGCCATCTGCGAGACCTGGCTCGAAGATGCGCACGCTCGAGAGCTGGTCGCCGCGGCGGTCGACGAACCTGATCCGTTGGGCACCCTCCGCCTCGCCGCCCGCTTCCTGCGAGCGTTGTTCGAGACCGGCTACGACGTCATGGTGCTGTTCGACGCCGCCTCCGCCGAGGACCCCCAGACCCGGGCCATGCTTCGCGCCAAGCTGGAGGGGCGCAATCACGTGCAGAACCTCATCATCGACTCCGTCAAGGACCACCTGGTCGTGCCGCTGCCGGCCGCCCAGGCCGTCTACCGGGCCCTGGCCGCCGTCGGCGTCTACCAAGAACTCGTCGTCGAATCCGGATGGACCATCGACCAGTACGAACAGTGGGTCCTCACCCAGCTCGCAGGCCAGCTGTTGGGGGTACCCGCAGACCAGTTCCCATAGAAATGGGCTCCTGGGGCGAGGCTCCGCAACCGGGGGGAGGAAGAGATTGACGCGCGACGGTGCGGACTGGCGGCGGTGTGGGGCAGTTCCGTAAGGGCTACCCTGCCCAGACTTCGCGGCCCTGGACGAGCACTGCGGGGTCGTTAGGGCGGGGCGACAGCCAGAGGTCGATGCCATAGTCGAAGTGGTCACCGAATGCCTCGGAATCACTCCCCTCGGGTGGTGGCTCTGTTCGCGGCATGTAGGTGATTCGAACCCGATACCGGCCGGGCGTGACGGGGATGTCAGGGACGACTTTCGAGTCCTCGGTGACGGTCTCCAAGACGAGCTTGCCCGAGGGCACCTGTAGATCCACCTCCACGGCATGCTCAGCGCCAGCCTCGACCGAGGGGGGTCCGCTCAGTACTCGGATTTGGACGGGGACTACGTCGTAGCGTGCGGTGGCGATCTGCAGATCGAAAGGCCCGACCAGTACCCGTCGCAGCGCCACGTCAGGCTGCCGCCAGCCTGCCTCGTCGATCGCAGTCTGGTGCTCGCGGTCGCTGAGGAAGAGCGACATGTGCGATGCATACGGCGTGAACTCCTGGCTGCTCAGAACGGCTGGCACGAGCCGAAACCTATCCCGGGCAACGCGGCACCCGGACGTAATCAGGTCCTCTGGTCGCCGTGCGACTGGGGTGAGGTGGCAACTGCTTGGTCAGATGGGGCGGACATCCTTGCCGTGGCCAGACCTCGAGCCCCTAGCAGCGAATCACCAAGGCGATCGACTCGCGGCGAAAGGACGTGCCAGTGGTAGGTCTTAGCTGACCAGGCTCTCGATGCGGTTGAGGTCGTCCTCGTGGGTGTCGTGCTCGACTTCGATGTCGTAGTCGGCCTGGATGTTGATCCAGAAGCGCTCGCTGGTCCCGAGTGCGCGGGAGAGGCGCAGGCCGGTCTCGGTGGTGATCCGCCGCCGGCCGCGGACGATTTCTCCGATGCGGGTCTGGCTCAGGCCGGTTGCCTGCGCCAGCCGGTACTGGCTGATCCCCAGCGGCTCCAAGAACTCGGTCCGCAGGATCTCCCCCGCGGTGATCGGGTCGTGTGCCTTGGTCATCGCAGTGCCTCCTTCTAGTGGTAGTCGACGATCTCGACGTCGGTTGGCCCGGCCGCGGTCCAGGTGAAGCAGATGCGGAACTGGTCGTTGACGCGGATCGAGTGCTGACCGGCCCGGTTGCCGGTCAGCTTCTCGAGGCGGTTGCCCGGCGGAACGCGCAGATCACCCAGCGTGCCGGCCGCGTTGAGCAGCCGGAGCTTCTTCTGCGCGGCCCGCTGGATGTCCGCGCCCAGCCGGGCCGTGCGTTGGCGACGCCAGACCTTCTCGGTGTTCGCATCCGCGAAGGACTGGATGGCCACGCCCAGATACTATCGCACCCCGATAGTATCGTCTAGCGATGCTATGCGTCCTTCTGGGCTGCTAGAGACTTTCGGCAGGGCCGGTGTCTGGCCAGACTCGGTCCAGG
>NZ_DAOLAC010000027.1:0-54379 GCF_035325325.1 Phycicoccus sp.
CCATGTGCACCGGGATGCGGATGGTGCGGGCCTGGTCGGCCATCGCGCGGGTGATGGCCTGGCGGATCCACCACGTCGCGTAGGTCGAGAACTTGTAGCCCTTGGTGTAGTCGAACTTCTCGACCGCGCGGATGAGGCCGAGGTTGCCCTCCTGGATGAGGTCGAGGAAGAGCATCCCGCGCCCGGTGTAGCGCTTGGCGAGGCTGACGACGAGGCGCAGGTTGGCCTCGAGGAGGTGGTTCTTGGCCTTCTTGCCGTCCTGGGCGATCCACCACAGCTCGCGCTTGAGCTTCATGTCGAGCTTGTCGCCGGAGTTGAGCTTCTCCTCGGCGAACAGGCCGGCCTCGATGCGCTTGGCGAGCTCGACCTCCTGCTCGGCGTTGAGGAGAGCGACCTTGCCGATCTGCTTGAGGTAGTCCTTGACCGGGTCGGCGGTCGCGCCGGCGGTGACGACCTGCTGGGCGGGCGCGTCCTCGTCGTCGTTGCTCATGACGAAGCCGGCGTCCTCGGTCTCGCCGTCCTTCTTCGCGGCCGTCCCGGTGGACTCGTCCTCGGTGTCGTCCTCGCCCGACGCGGCCGCCTGCTCGGCGGCGCTGTCGTCGACCTCGAGGTCGCCGTCCTCGATCTCCTCCTCCGGGAGGTCCTCGGGCGCGTCGTCGCCGGCGGTGGCCTTCCTCGTGGCCGTCTTCTTCGCGGCGGGCTTCGCGGCCGGCGCGGCCTTGGCCGTCTTCGTGGCGGCGCCACCGGCGGCCGCCGAGGCGGCCTTGCGCGTCGTGCTCGACGCGGCCTTCTTGGCCGGCGCGGACTCCGTGGTCGTCGCCTTCTTGGCGGCGGGCTTCGCGGCCGCCTTCTTGGTCGTCGCGGTCGAGGTCTTCTTCGCCGTGCGCGTCGCGGCCGCGGCCACCCCGGCGGCGTCGTCGTGGCGTACCTCGATGCCCTGGTCACCGAGCGCGCGCAGCACGACCCGGCCCCGGCTCGGGGTGACGTCGGCGGCGCGCATGGCCTCGGCCACCTGCTGCCCGGTCACCGAGCCGGTGGTGCTCCCCTGGCGCACGAGGTTCTGGAGGGCCTGGTGGGAGAACTCCGGGGGGAGTGCGCTCGGCTGCGGGGACTTCGTGGACACAGGCGACACCGACTACCTTTCGTCGCGGAGGACCGCGGAACCGGGACGCGAAGGTCCCGAGCTTGCGGCGATGAGGGTCCGGGGTGACGCCCCGGCTCGTGCGGCTCGAGGACCCCCGGGCCAGGTGCGTCCTACCATTATAACTTTCCGCGGCGCCTCCGAGCACATCGGACCGGCGCACGGGGACCGTCCGCGCCCCGGTGGACCGGGCGGCGGACGGTGCGGCACAGCGGCACAGGGCCGGTGCGACGTACCGGCGCAGCGGCTCGGCCGGTGCAGCGAACGGACGACGGCTCGGCCGTCCTGGACCCGGACCGACCGCTACGGCGCGCCCGGACCGCGACGGACCGGTGTGGGGGATCAGCCCTTGACGGCGAGCACGGCGCACGGGGCGTCGAGCAGGATCCGCTGGGCGTTCGACCCGAGGATCAGCTTGCCGACCGGCGTGCGGCGGCGCAGGCCGATGACGATGAGGTCGGCCCCGGTCTCGTTGGCGACGGCGATGAGGTCCTCGGCGGGCTCGTTGCCCCGCACGAGCTGACGGACCTCGACCTCGGCTCCGGCGGCGACCACCTCGTCGGTGGCCCGGCGCAGCTCCTCCTCGGCCACTCGCGCGGTGTCGGCATCGAGGCCCCCACGGTGCGAGTTGATGACGACGAGCCGAGTTCCGCGGCCCTTCGCCTCCTCGACCGCGCGGGTCAGGGCAGCCCGCCCCTCCTTCGTCGGAACGAAGCCAACGACGATCGTCACGATGTCCTCCTCGGCCGCGGGTGTCGCTGTCAGTTGACCGTACCGTAGCCGGACACCGGATCCGTGCGGAGCACGTCGGTGATGACCGCGCCGACCCGGTCGACCTCGACGAGGAAGCCGTCGTGCCCGTGGGCGGAGTCGATGACGGTGAGCCCGGTCCCCGGCCGCAGGCGAACCATCTCCTCGGACAGTCGCAGCGGGTAGAGCCGGTCGGTGGTGACACCGACCACGTGCAGCAACCCCTCGAAGCGCTGGAGGGCGGCCGCCACTCCTCCGCGCCCACGCCCGATGTCGTGGCTGTTCATCGCCTCGGAGAGAACGAGATAGCTGTTCGGGTCGAACCGTCGCGCGAGCTTCGTGGCGTGGTGGTCGAGGTAGCTCTCGACGTCGTAGCGGCCGCCGCCACCGAGGGGGTCCTCCCCCGCGCGAGCCCGTCGCCCGAACCGCTCGTCGAGCTCTCCCTCGTGCCGGTAGGTGGTGTGCGCGATCCGCCGGGCGATGCCGAGCCCGGTGAGCGGCGCCCGCCCCGTGTCGTAGTAGTCACCGCCCTGGTAGTCCGGGTCGTGCCGGATCGCGAGGAGCTGCGGCTGGCACCAGGCGACCTGGTCGGCCGTCGAGGCCGCGGTCGAGGCGAGGACGAGTGCCCGCTCGACCCGCGCGGGGTGGGTGACCGCCCACTCGAGGACGCGCATGCCGCCCATCGACCCGCCGAGGACGAGCTGCCACGCCTCGATCCCCAGGGCGTCGGCGAGCGCGACCTCCGCGGCGACCTGGTCGCGGATCGTGACGAACGGGAAGCGTCCGCCCCACGGCCGGCCGTCCGGGGCGAGGGACGACGGCCCCGTGCTGCCCTGGCAGCCGCCGACCACGTTCGCCGCGACGACGAACCACCGGTCCGTGTCGAGCGGGGCACCCGGCCCGACGAGGCCCGGCCACCAGCCGGCGGTCGGGTGCCCGTCCCCCGCCTCCCCGACGACGTGGCTGTCACCGGTCAGGGCGTGCTCGACGAGGACCGCGTTGTCGCCGGCCGGCGAGAGGGTTCCCCACGTCTCGTAGGCGATCGTCACCCCCGGCAGCACCCCGCCGCGCTCCAGCGGCAGGTCGCCGACGTGGGCGAAGCGCCGGTCGCCGACGGGGTCGCCGGGGCGCCAGACGGCACCGGTCGACCGGGTCGGGGTGGCGGTCATCGCAGGACTCCTCGGAACTCGCGCTTGCCGCGACGGGTGTCGTGGCCGGGTCATCACCCGGGGCACCCCACCGCGAGGAGGGTTGCCGCCCAGCAAACCGGGGTTTGGCACTGGGACTCATGACCTGCCCCGATGGTACCTGCGCTCCCTTGGGCCCGCGGGGCGACGTCCGCTCCTCGAACGGCCGCTCGCCGCACCCCGAGTGGCTCCCGCCGTGCCTCCGCGAATGCCCCGGTCGACGCTCATCCCGCACGCTCGAGGGCGCCCGGGCTGGCCGGTGGCCGGTCGAGGCGCAGCCCGTGCTCGACCAGCCGGGCGAGCAGGCGGGCGAGGCGGTACCCCGGCTCGACCCGGAGCGCGCGGTCGAGCGCCGAGCGCGTCACCGCCCCGTCGCCACCGGCCCACGCGACGTGGGCGGCGGTCGTGCACACCGCCGCCGCGTCGTCGGGGCGGTCGTCGGGGACGCAGCGGCACAGGGCGAGCAGCCGCGCGAGCACGGCGTCTCGCTCGCCCGCCTCGCGGTCCGGCGCCCCCCACCGGCCCATCCCGCCCCACCGGGGCAGCCACCGCTCGCAGAGGGTGAGCACGACGGGGTCGAGGGCGTCACGGGGGATGACGCCCGGTGCCAGCCACGCGATGACGGTGTCGCGGACGGTGACGTCCCGGAGCCCGGCGACGGCCCGGGCGACGAGGTCGGGGCGCGGGGAGTCGCCCCGCTCGACCTGCTCCCGGTCCAGGAGCGCGGCCCAGGCCCGGACCGTCTCCCGACGGCGGCGCGGCGGGCCGGTCGTGACGCCCAGCCGCCGGCCGACCTCCCCCGCGACCGGGTCGTGGGCCTCGACCAGCCCGGCGACGGCGTCACGGTCGGCGAGCGGGGCGCGGCCGAGCGCCACGAGCTCGGCGACGGCCGGGACCGCCTCCGGCGGGGGCAGGGCGACGCCCTCGGGTGGGCAGCAGGGCCGCGAGCACGTCGGTGAGTACCGGCGCCCGTCGCGGACGACGAACACCTCGGCGACCTCGGTGCCTCCCGACTCGAGCTCCTCGACGAGCGCGAGCAGCAGGGGGCCGCTGGCATCGGGGGTGTCCTCGTAGCCGACGAGGTGGACCGGACCCGAGGCCTCACGCCGGAGCGGGCCGACGAGGGCCGCCACCGTCTCCGGGACGTACGGGTCCGGGGGGATGTCGACGCGCGCGACGAAGTGGACCCGCCGGTCGGCGAGGGCCACGGCGACGACGCTGCGCCGGGGGTGGTAGCCGAGCTGGTAGGGCAGGACCGTGAGGAGCTGGTCGGGCCCGCGGACACTGATCTTCTGGCTCATCCGCCCACGCTCGCCGGGCGCCGGCCCCGGTGGAACAGCAGAGACCGGATCTGTGGACGACGACGGCCGGTTCGGTGCCCTGTGGACGAGGCCCCCGCGGGCCGGTGGGTGGGCCTCAGCCGACGACGTCGGACGGCACGGTGTCCGCCGGGTGCGGGCCACGCCCCTGCTCGCGCTCCCAGGCGAGGAACTTCTCGGTCTCCTCGACGAGGGTCGTCGCGACCCAGCCGAGGACCATCGCGTCGTCGGCGAGGCCGAGGACGCCGAGGATGCCCTCGGGCAGCAGGTCGACGGGCGAGACGACGTAGGCCGCTCCGGCGGCGACGAGCGCGAGGCGCCCGACCGAGGTGCCGGTGTACTCCCCCGAGCGCACGGCCTTGACGAGGCGGGGCACGGCGGCGGCACGGTCGCCGAGCGACGGCCCACCGGGCCTGGTCGCGAGGCGCACCGCCCGGCCGAGCGCGCCGACGTAGGCGAGGGTGCGGGCCTTGGCCATGGTGTTCTCCTCCTGGGGTGGCGGGTCCGGGGTCCCGCTCTCTCGACGGTCGGGCGGCGCCGGGGGTTCCCGGGTGCGCGGTCAGGCCGGGTCGATGCGCCCCGCGACGGCCGGGAACTCGCGCCGGGCGTCGACGGCGAGGCGGCGCAGCAGGACGACGTCGACGCCCGCGCCGACGACCCCGCCGACGAGCGGCACGCCCCGGCCGAACCGCGACAGCACGCCCTTGCCGGTGCTCGCGACGAGCTTGAAGAACACGCCCTTCTTGACGACCATCGCCGCCGGACCGGGGAGCCGCTGCGCGGCGAGGTTGGCCAGCCCACCGACCGGCGCGGACACGCCGGCCTTGGCGAGGAGGTCGTCGGCGTCCGCGCCCGCGAGGATGAGCAGGACGGCGGCCCGCACCTGGGGCTGGGCGATGTCGTGGCCGCGCAGGCTCGCGATGGCGGCGGTCATCCGGGTGGCCAATGCATAGAACGCGACGACGTTGGCGGGCAACGCGACCGGCAGGGTGACGAAGCCGCCGAGGCCGGTGACGAAGCCCTCGGCCCCGGCGAGGCGCGAGTGCGAGGCGACGACCGCCGACACCGCCTTCTCGCGGTCGCCGCCGGCGGACCGCAGCGCGGCCTCGGCGACCTTGGCCGCGGAGTCGAAGGGGCCCTTGCCGTCGATGCCGACGTCGAGGATCTGGTCGACGACCCGGACGGCCTGCCTGCCCAGCACGCCGTCGTCCTGTGGGGACTCGGCCGCTCGCTCGAGCGCGGAGCGCGTGTCCTGGACCGCGTCCTTCGTGCGGCGGCCTCGGTCGAGCAGTCCCACGGTGGTCCTCCCGGTCGGCCGGGGCGGGCGGTCGTGCCCGCGCGGGTCCGGCTCCCGCCATCCTGCCACGCAGCCCCCTGACCTGCGGGGCCCCGGGGTCGGCCTCCTCCGACGGTGCCGGCCCGTACGCTCGGCGCCATGCTGTCGGGCGAGGTGGCGGTGCTCGTCGCGGGCACCGGGGGCACGCACGCCGCCGTGCTGCACGGCGACGACGCCGTCGTCGGCCCGGTCGAGCAGGTCCTCCCCCACGTCGCCGGCCTCGAACGCGAGCACCGGCCGCGCTGGGTGTGGTGGTCCGCCGATGCGGCGGCCCGCCCGGCGGTGGCGGCCCGGGTGCACCTGGCCCGGGCGTGGGACGTCGCCGAGGCCCACCGGCTCCTCCACGGCGGATGGGACGCGCCGCCCGCGCTCGCCTGGGCGGCCGCGCACGGGCTGTCCCCCGACACCGTGCCCACTCCCCCGGGGGGTGACCTCTTCGACCTCGTCGGCGCCGCCGACCTGCCCCCGGACGACGTCCTCGTCGACCGCGCCGGCCACCTGCGCGCCGACCACGTGCGCTGGCTCGAGGAGCCCGCCCACCTCGCCGCCTGGGCGCGCGCCGCGCTCGAGGTCGCCCGCCGCCAGCTCGACCAGGCAGCCGCCGTCTCACCGCGCCTCGCCGCGACCGTCGCCTCGGAGTCGGCGGCCGCCCTGCTGTGCCTCGAGCTCGAGCGTGACGGACTGCCCCTCGACCGCGCCCGCACCGAGGAGCTCGTCGCCGCGGCCGCCGGGCCCCGGACGGTGACGGAGGCCGAGACGGCCGCCGCGCGGCGGGCCCGCGACGCCACGGTCCTGCGGCACGTTCCCGGCCGCGAGTCGACCGACCTGCGCAACCCCGCCCAGGTCAAGGAGATGCTCGCCGCGGTCGGGGTCGACGTGCCGTCCACGCGCAAGTGGGTCCTCGAGGCCTACCGCGAGGTGCACCCCGTCGTCGACGCGCTCCTCGTCTGGCGTCGCGACGAGCGGATCGCGACGACGTACGGGTACCGCTGGCTCGACACGCACGTCGGTCCGGACGACCGCCTGCGGGGGCGCTGGACCGCCTGCGACGGCGCCGCCGGGCGGATGACCGCCGAGAACGGCCTGCACAACCTGCCGGCGGCCCTGCGTCCCGGCGTCGCCGCGCACCCCGGGCACGTCCTCGTCCGGGCCGACCTCGGGCAGGTCGAGCCGCGGGTCCTCGCGGTGGTCAGCGGTGACGCCACGTTCGCCGCGGCGACCCGGGCCGACGACCTCTACGCGCCGGTCGCCCAGCGGCTCGGCGCGGAGCGGGCGGTCGCGAAGATCGCCGTGCTCGCCGCGATGTACGGGCAGCGCAGCGGCGCCGCCGGGGAGGCGCTCAAGGGGCTGGAGGCGGCCTACCCCGTGGCGATGGGGCTGCTCGACCGTGCCTACGACAGCGGTCGCCGAGGGGAGCCGCTGCGCACGTACGGCGGCCGGCTGGTCCCGACCGGGCGCTTCCTCGCGGCCCGCCCGCCGGGTGCCGACCCGCAGCTCGACGCCGCACGAGGGCGGTTCGCCCGCAACGCCGTGATCCAGGGGTCGGCCGCCGAGCTGTTCAAGGCGTGGGCGGCCACCGTCCGGGCGACGGTGCGCGACCTCGGCGCCTCGGTCGTCCTCTGCCTCCACGACGAGCTGCTGCTCCACGTGCCGGAGGAGGCCGCCGCGGAGGCGGTGCGCCGGGTGGACGACGCGCTGACCGACGCCGCGCGACGCTGGTCCGGCGGTGCGCCGGTGCGCTTCGTCGCCGACACCTCGGTCGTGCGCCGGTGGTCGGAGGCCAAGGACTGACCTCCGCGGCGGCTCAGGCCTGCTCGTCCTCGTCGTCGTTCACGGAGCGGAGGAAGTGCTCGAACTCGGCCCCGAGCTCGTCGGCGGACGGGATCTGCGAGGTCTCGGTGGCGAGCAGGCTCGGGCGGGCCTGGCCCTCGACGAACGCGTCGTACTGCTGCTCGAGCGCCGTGATGACCTGGCGCGCCTCGTCGCTGTTCGCGACCTCGGCGGCGATGGCCTGCTGGTTGACCCGGGCCCGCTCGACGAGCTCGTCGTTCGGGAGGTTGAGCCCCGTGGCGTCGGTGATGGCGGTGAGCGACGCGAGGGCGCCCTCCGCCCACTCGGCGTTCGCCAGGTAGTGCGGGACGTGGACGGCGAAGCCGAGCGCCTGCCGGCCCGCCTCGCCGAGCCGCAGCTCGAGGAGCGCACCGATCGACGCCGGCACCTGCACCCGCCCGAACGGGGACCGGGCCTCGCCGATGAGGGCGTCGTCGGTCGCGTGCGCCGTCATCCCGACCGGCCGGGTGTGCGGCACGCCCATCGGGATGCCGTGGGTCGTGACCACGAGGGTGACGCCGAGCCGGTCGGCGAGCTCGCGGATGGCCTCGACCGTGCGCTCCCACTGGTAGTCGGGCTCGGGACCGGTCAGGAGGTAGTAGGTCTGGCCGTCGCGGTCGGTGAGCCGGTGCAGGAGCATCGCGGGGTCGTCGTACTCGGCCCAGCGGCTCGTGTCGAAGACCATGGCCGGCCGGCGGCCGCGGTAGTCGAGGAGCTGGTCGACGTCGAAGGACGCGACCACCTCGGGGTCGCCGGTCTCGAGGAGGTGGGTCCCGAGGGTCTCCTGGAGCTGGCCGGCGTCGATGAACCCGCCGAGCAGCACGAGGAGCACGCCCGGACGCGAGGCGTCGACGGGGGTCTCGAGGCGGTAGAGGTCGGTGGGGTTCTGCACGGGAGGAGCCTTTCACGGGTCGTGCGTCGTGACGATGGTGCGTCGATGTGGTGGAACGTCCGGCGCGGGCCCCGGATTCCCGGCCGGGCCCCACGTCGTGCGGGTTCCGGGCACGTCGACGTGGGCGCGGCCTTGGCGACGTGCACCGAGGTCGCACGAGGTCGGGTGGGAGCCGTGGGCCCTCAGCCGGCGGCGACCTCGGCGATCGCCCGGCGCACCCGCTTCTCGGAGATCGGGCCGTTGGTGCCGAGGGTCTGGGCGAAGAGGCTGACCCGCAGCTCCTCGACCATCCACGCGATGTCGGCGACCTCGGGCGCCCCGCGGCGCACCGCCGGCAGGGTCTCGAGGAGGTCGGCGTAGGCGGACTCGACGGCGTCGACCTGCTCCTGGAGGACCGGCTCGCGGGGGTTGGTCGCCGCCCGCTCGAGCCGGTGCTCGGCGGCCCGCAGGTAGCGCTCGAGGTCGCGCAGCCGGCGCACCCCGGTGGCGGCGACGAAGCCGGGCCGGACGAGCCCGTCGAGCTGGGCACGGACGTCCGCCCGCGCGGCGGCGGTCGCCCGGGCCGCGGCCCCGCCCTCGAGCGCCTCGAGCGTGCGCCGCACCCGCGCCGCGAGGACGAGCACCGGCTCGACGGCCTCGACGACGGTGAGGACCCGGGTGGCCGCGTGGGTGCGCACGGCGGCGAGCGCGGCCTCGAAGGCCTCCGGGGTGCGGACCGGGCCGGTGACGTGCTCGGCGACGAGGTCGTCGACGGCGGCGTCGAGGCAGTCCTGGAGCAGCGCGGGCACCGACCCGTGCGGGTTGTCGGCGAGCGCGAGCTTCTGGGCGTTGGTCAGCCGGGCGAGGACCCGCTTCCACGGCGCGGTGGTGCCGAGCAGGAGGAGACGGCGCACGCCGGCGCGGTGGGCGGCGGCGGCCGACCCGGCGTCGGGGAGCACCCGGAGCGCGACCGAGGTGCCCTCGTCGACGAGGGCCGGGAAGCCGACGACCGCGAGACCGCCGGCCCGGCCCTCGAAGGTCTCGGGCACGGTGCCGACGTCCCAGGTGGTCAGCCCGGTGCGCTCGATCGACGCCCCGGCGCGGGCCATCCCCTCGCGGACCGCTCCGCCCGACCGTTCCCGCAGGGCCTCGAGGTCCTTGCCCGAGGCGACGACCTGCGGGCCCCGGCGGCCGGGGCGCTCGACGGCGAAGGTGACGCGCAGGTGGTCGGGGACGCGGGCGAGGTCGAACTCGGACGGGTCGACGCGGACCCCGGTGCGCGCGTGGAGGGCCCGCGCGAGCTCCTCGACCATCGGGCCGCGCGACGGGTCCATCTCGCGCAGGGCGGCGGCCGCGTGGTCGGGCGCGGGCACGAAGTGGCGCCGGGTGGCCTTGGGCAGCGACCGGACGAGGGCGACGGCGAGGTCGTCGCGCAGCCCGGGCACCTGCCAGTCGAACCCGTCGGCCGAGACCCGGTTGAGCACGGCGACCGGGACGTGGACGGTGACTCCGTCGGCGGCCTGGCCGGGCGCGAACTGGTAGGTGACGTCGAGCTCGAGGTCGCCCTGCCGCCAGGTGCGCGGGTAGTCGTTCGCGGTCACCCCTTCCCCCGCCTCGGACGTGAGCACGTCCTCGGTGAGGTCGAGGAGGTCGGGACGGCGCCGTCGCTCGCCGCGCCACCACCGGTCGAAGTGCCGTTCCGTCACGACGTCGGGCGGGATCCGGCTGTCGTAGAACGCGAACACCACCTCGTCGTCGACGACGATGTCACGCCGGCGGGCCCGCTCCTCGAGCTCGGCGACCCGCTCGAGGGTGCGCTGGTTGCGCCGCCAGAAGTCGTGCCGCGGGTCCCAGTCGCCCTCGACGAAGGCCGACCGGAGGAAGATCTCGCGCGCGGCCACCGGGTCGATGCGGGCGTACTGCACGGTGCGGTCGGTGACGAGCGGCACCCCGTAGAGGGTCACCCTCTCGGTGGCGACGGCGGCCCCCGCGCTGCGGCTCCAGCGGGGCTCGCTCACCGTGCGCGCGACGACGTGCGCGCCGGCCTCCTCGGCCCACTCCGGCTCGATCGAGGCGACGGTGCGCGCCCAGAGCCGGGAGGTCTCGACGAGCTCGGCGGCCATGACGTACTCGGGCCGGCGCCGGAACAGGGTGGAGCCGGGGCTGATGCCGAACCGGGCGCCGCGCGCCCCGAGGTACTCGCGCTTGACCTCGTCCCGGACCCCGACGTGCGACAGCAGACCGGCGAGCAGGGCGCGGTGCACGGTGTCCCAGTCGGGGTCGGCGTCCTTGACGGCGGTCGCGAGGTCGGGGTCGATCCGGGCCTGCCGGGCGGCTCGGCGCAGCTGCGCGTGGAGGTCCTGCCACTCGCGGATGCGCAGGTAGTGCAGGTACTCGTTCTTGCACATCCGGCGGAACGCGCTGTGCGACAGGTCCTTCTGCTGCTGCTTGAGGTAGCGCCAGAGGTTGAGCAGTGCGGCGAAGTCGGACCGCTCGTCCGTGAAGCGGGCGTGCTGCTGGTCGGCCTGGGCCTCCTTGTCGACCGGCCGCTCGCGCGGGTCCTGGATGGACAGCGCTGCGACGAGGACGAGCACCTCGCGGGTGCAGCCGAGCCGGCCGGCCTCGACGACCATCCGGGCGAGTCGGGGGTCGAGCGGCATCCGGGCGAGGGTTCGCCCCGTGCCGGTCAGCCGCCGGCCGCGACCGCGGTGCCGGCCCGGGCCCCGCTCCTCGGCGGAGAACGCGCCCAGCTCCTCGAGCAGCCGGACGCCGTCGGCGACCTGGCGGGCGTCCGGCGGGTCGACGAACGGGAAGCGGGCGACGTCGCCGAGCCCGAGCGAAGTCATCTGGAGGATGACCGCCGCGAGCGAGGTGCGCTGGATCTCCGGCTCGGTGAACTCGTCGCGGGCCTCGAGGTCCTCCTCCGAGTACAGCCGGATGCAGACGCCCGGCGCCACGCGGCCGCAGCGGCCGGCGCGCTGGGCGGCGCTGGCCCGGCTGACCGGCTCGATGGGCAGCCGCTGCACCTTCGTGCGCTGGCTGTACCGGGAGATGCGGGCGGTCCCGGTGTCGACGACGTAGCCGATGCCGGGCACGGTGAGCGAGGTCTCGGCGACGTTGGTCGCGAGGACGATGCGCCGTCCGCCGGTGCGCCGGAAGACCCGGTGCTGCTCGGCCGCGGAGAGCCGGGCGAAGAGCGGCAGCACCTCGGTGCCGGGCAGCCGAAGCGCGGTGAGGGCCTCGGCGGCGTCGCGGATCTCCCGCTCCCCGGAGAAGAACACGAGGATGTCGGTGGCGTCCGGCGCCGGTGGCTCCTCGGTCCACAGCTCCTCGACGGCCTCGACGACACCGGTCACCTGGTCGCGCTCGTCGACGACGTGGCGGCCGTCGGGGTCGAGGGTGACGAGCGGGCGGTAGCGGACCTCGACCGGGAAGGTGCGCCCGGAGACCTCGAGCACCGGCACCTCGCGGACCACCTCGCCGCGTTCGTCGGTGGCGAAGTGCCGGGCGAAGCGGTCGGGGTCGATGGTCGCCGAGGTGACGACGACCTTGAGGTCGGGCCGGCGGGGCAGCAGCTGCTTGAGGTAGCCGAGGATGAAGTCGATGTTGAGGCTGCGCTCGTGCGCCTCGTCGATGACGATCGTGTCGTAGCGGCGCAGGTCGCGGTCGCGCTGCAGCTCCGAGAGGAGGATGCCGTCGGTCATCACCTTGACCCGGGTGGCGTCGCTGCTGTGGTCGCCGAACCGCACCTGGTACCCGACGAGGCCGCCGAGCTCGACCTGCATCTCCTCGGCGATCCGCTCGGCGACCGAGCGCGCGGCGATGCGGCGGGGCTGGGTGTGCCCGACCTGGCGGCCGTCGGCGCCGCGGCCCAGCTCGAGGCACATCTTCGGCAGCTGGGTGGTCTTGCCCGACCCGGTCTCGCCGGCGATGACGACGACCTGGTGCTCGCGCAGGGCCTCGAGGATGTCCTCGCGGCGGGCGACGACCGGGAGGTGCTCGGGGTAGTGCAGCTCCGCCGGGTCGAGCGCCGCGGTCGCGGTGTCGGGTCGGGCGGGCATGGCCGACAGGATAGGTCGGGCTCACCACGAGGTCGTCCGCGTTTCCACCCGGTCCGCTCCCGTCAGGGAGGCCGGCCGCTGCGGCCGGAGGGCCGGCGGCTCGGGGACGACGTGCGGCAGCAGCCGGCCGCCGGCGCCGAGGCTGACACCGGCCGCGTACATCCGGACCGTCTGCGGGCCGCCGGCCCCGACCATCCGCAGGCCGGTGCGGGCCGACGCGACCCGGCGGCGGACGGCACGCACGCCACCGCCCGCGGCCCCCGTGAGCCCGCGCGAGCCGGGCGCACGGACCGCCGGGCCGCCGACGAGGGCGCTCGGCGTGCCGCCGGACGGGAGGGGGGCGAACCGGGCCCGGGCGGCGGCGACCCGCTCGCGGGCGGTGGTGGCCGCGCCGGCCAAGAGGCGCTCCTGCGTGGTGAGGGTGCGGGCGGCGACGCCGCCGTCGGCCCGCAGGACCGTACCCGCCGTCGCGCCCCGGCGCATCGTCTGCCCGGTGGCGCCGAGCGCCCAGGCCCCGGCCGAGACCCCCAGCTCGCGCCAGCCGCCCTCGCCGTAGCCGACGAGCAGGGCACCGTCGGCGAGCGTGCCGACCCCCTCCCCGACGAGCCCGGCGACGGCGCACTCCGGCGCGACCCGGGCGGGCAGCATCGCGAGGTACCCCACCCCGTGGCCGACCGAGCTGGTGGTGCGCAGTCCGCGGTAGAGCCAGGGGTCGACGAGGTCGTCGTCGGCGAGCGCCCGCAGGGCGGCCGTGCACCGGGCGTCGGCCGCCCGGAGCCCGTCCAACGCTGCGGCGTGCCGCGCCTCGGCCCGGGCGACCTCGGCCATCTGCTCCTGCTGGGCGTGACGCACCGCGAGGAGCTCGGGCGAGGTCTCGGCGACGCCGCGTCCGACGAGCACGACGGCGCGCTCCTCGAGGACGCGGTACCACTCCCAGGCCTCGTCGTGCGCGTCGACGGCCTGCTGGGCCACCGCCTGGGCGTCGTCGAGGACGGCCGCGAGCTCGCGCATCGGCCGGGCCGCGCCGAGGAAGCGGTCGGCGGCGCGGTCGAGGACGGTCGGCGCCGAGGCCATCCGCTGCGAGAAGGCCTCCCCGGCCGGGCCGTCCCAGACCGCACCGGCCCGCAGCCGGGTGAGCGTCGAGGCGGCGTCGGCGAGGCGGCGACCGGTGGCCTCGACGGCGTCGGCGACCCGGCGCACCCCCTCCCCCGAGCCCTCGACCGGCCGGAGCAGCATCACCACGTGGGCCCACCCCCGAGCCCCCGGGAGACCCCGGCGTCGGTGTCGAGGTACGCCCCGCCGGCCTGCGCCGCGGACTCCCCGAGGACGGTGAGCGCCTCCGCGAGCCGCAGCCGGGCGAGGCGCCACCCGCCGAGCAGCTCCTCGGCGGCGGCGCCGGAGGAGCCCGGCCCGAACGCCCAGCGGTCGGCGCGCGGGTCGCCCATCGTCGCCAGCCCCTCGGCGAGGTCGACGAGGCCGGCCCCCACCTCGAGGACCGTCTCGGCGTCGACCCGGTAGCTCGTCATGCCTGGACGCTAGGCCGCTCGGGGCATCCGGCCGTCGGGTTTTCCACAGGCCCCCGCGCCGCCGGGTCGCTCAGGTCGGCCGGGTCGGGTCGGTCGGGACGGTCTGGACGGGTCGGTCGGGTCAGTCCGGGACGACGGTCTGGGTGTACACCGCGAGGCGCCACGCACCGGCGACCCGCACGTACGTGCTGGTCATCGCGCCGACGAACGGGTCCGCGCCCTCCCGCCGGGCGGTCCCGCGGTAGACGAGCGAGGCCGCGTCGGCGCCGAGCGCCACGACGCGCACGTCGTCGATCGCGTAGTCGTCCCACGGTGGGGCGTCGGCGAGCGAGGCGACGACCTCCGCGCGGTCGAGCACGGCGCCGTGCGCGAGCACCATGACGCCGTCGTCGGTCATCAGGTCGCCGTAGAGCTTCGCCCCGGTGCCGTCGCAGAGGGAGTCCCACCCCCGGCGCTCGAGGTCGAGCAGGGTCTCGGTCAGGCTCTCGTCCATCGCTCGACCGTAGCCCGGTCCGGCGCCGGGAGGGGCTCCCGGCGCCGGACCGCTGCGAGGTCAGGCCTGCGTCGCGCCGACCAGCTCGGGGGCGGCGTCCCCCGCGTCGCCGGAACCCAGCGCGGCGGCGAACCCGGCGTCGAGGTCGGCGAGGATGTCGGCGATCGTCTCGATGCCGACCGCGAGCCGGACCAGCCCGGGCGTCACGCCGGCGGCGAGCCGGTCGGCGTCGCCGCCCTGGCTGTGGGTGGTCGACGCCGGGTGGATGGCCAGCGAGCGCACGTCGCCGATGTTCGCGACGTGGCTGTGCAGTGACAGGCCCTCGACGAAGCGTCGCCCGGCCTCCACCCCGCCGGCGATCTCGAACGCGAGCACCGCACCGGCGCCCTTGGGCGCGTACTTGTCCGCGAGCGCCTTGCCCGGGCTGGAGTCGAGCGAGGCCCACCGGACCGACTCGACCTGCGGGTGCTGCTCGAGGTACTGCGCCACGGCGCGGGCGTTCTCGATGTGCCGCTCGACCCGCAGGCTGAGCGTCTCGAGGCCCTGGCCGATGAGGAAGGCGTTGAACGGGCTGATCGCCGACCCGAGGTCGCGCAGCAGCTGCACCCGGGCCTTGAGGATGTAGGACAGGTTCGCGCCGAACGGGCTGCCGACGCCGAGGTCCGGGCCGAAGCGCAGGCCGTGGTAGCTCTCGTCCGGGGTGTTGTAGTTCGGGAAGCGCTCCGGGTCCTGGGTGTAGTCGAAGGTGCCGCCGTCGACGATGACGCCGGCGATCGACGTGCCGTGCCCGCCGAGGTACTTGGTCGCCGAGTGGATGACGACGTCGGCGCCCCACTGCAGCGGGTTGACGAGGTACGGCGTGGCGATCGTGTTGTCGACGACGAGTGGCACCCCCGCCTCGTGCGCGACCGCGGCGACCGCCTCGATGTCGAGGACCTCGGCCTTGGGGTTGGCGATCGTCTCGCCGAAGAAGGCCTTGGTGTTCGGACGGACGGCGTCGCGCCAGGCCTGCGGGTCGGTGTGGTCCTCGACGAAGGTCACCTCGACGCCGAGCTTGGCGAACGTGTACTTCAGGAGGTTGACCGTGCCGCCGTAGAGGGCCGCGCTGGAGACGATGTGGTCCCCGGCCTCGGCGACGTTGAGCAGGCCGAGGGTGGTAGCGGCCTGGCCGGAGGCCACGAGCAGCGCGCCGACACCTCCCTCGAGCGCCGCGATGCGCTGCTCGACGGCATCCTGGGTCGGGTTCATGATGCGCGTGTAGATGTTGCCGAACTCCCGCAGCGCGAAGAGGTTCTCGGCGTGCGCGGTGTCGTTGAAGACGTACGACGTGGTCTGGTAGATCGGCAGGGCACGAGCCCCGGTCGCGGTGTCCGGCTGCTGGCCGGAGTGGACCTGTCGGGTCTCGAATCCCCACTGGGACGGGTCGGTCATCTGCTTGGCTCCCACTTTCGGTGGTGGGCCCGACGTTCGGCCGGGCGCACGCGGACGTGTACTCGGCGGGGGTACCGGGGGTGCTCCCGCGCTTGCGTGCGACGGGCGCCGCACGCCAGGTCCTCACCCGGGGCACCCCACCGCGGAGGAGGGTTGCCGGCCAGCGAGCCGGGGCTTGGCGCTGGCGCTCATGACCTGCCGACAGGATAGGCACGCCGGCCGGCGCCGGCCACCATCGCCCCCGCCCCGTCTCATCCTCCGGGCACCCCCGCCCTGTCCCGACCCATTGCGGAAAACCCACCCGCCGCGGCCGAAAGGGCGGGCCCGGAGGTGGGTGATTCGCAAGAAGTCGGGAAGGATCGGGGCCATGACCTTCCACGCCGACGAGTACAAGGCCGCCGCGAACCGTTACCGCGCCGGGATGCCCTACCGCCGCACCGGCCGCTCCGGCCTCGACCTGCCCGCGATCTCGCTCGGCCTGTGGCACAACTTCGGTGACGACGTGCCGCTCGGGCGCCAGCAGGCCATCCTCCGTCGCGCCTTCGACCGCGGTGTGACGCACTTCGACCTCGCGAACAACTACGGGCCGCCCTACGGAGCCGCCGAGCGCAACTTCGGCACGCTCTTCGCCCGCGACTTCCGCCCGTACCGCGACGAGCTCGTCATCAGCTCCAAGGCCGGCTACGACATGTGGCCCGGCCCGTACGGCCAGGGCGGCGGCTCCCGGAAGTACATCACCGCGTCGTGCGACCAGTCGCTGCGGCGGATGGGCTTGGACCACGTCGACATCTTCTACAGCCACCGCTTCGACGAGACGACTCCGCTCGAGGAGACCCTGGGCGCCCTCGACTCCCTCGTCCGGGCGGGCAAGGCGCTCTACGTCGGCATCTCGTCGTACTCGGCGCAGCGCACGCGCGAGGCGGTCGAGATCCTCCGCTCGATGGGCACGCCGCTGCTCATCCACCAGCCCTCGTACTCGATGCTCAACCGGTGGATCGAGGAGGAGGGCCTGCTCGACGCGCTCGGCGAGACCGGGGTCGGCTGCATCGCGTTCTCCCCGCTCGCCCAGGGGATGCTGACGAACAAGTACCTCAAGGGCATCCCCGAGGGTTCGCGTGCGGCACAGGGCAAGTCGCTCGACCCGTCGCTGCTCACGGACTCCGCGCTCAAGCACGTCCGGGCCCTCGACCGGATGGCGAGGGCGCGCGGCCAGTCGCTCGCCCAGATGGCGCTGGCGTGGGCGCTGCGCGACCCGCGGGTGACCTCGGTCCTCGTCGGCGCGAGCTCGGTCGCCCAGCTCGACGACAGCCTCGACGCGGTGAAGAAGCTGCGGTTCACGAAGGACGAGCTGGCGCAGATCGACAAGCACGCCCGGGACGCCGGCATCAACCTGTGGAAGACCTCGAGCGACAAGTGAGTTGGACCCTGGCATGAGCGAGAACTACATCCCCTCCCCCACCGGCTGGGTCCGCGACCAGGTCGAGACGATCGAGAGGACGGGTGACACCCGCTCGGTGAAGGTCATGGACCGCCCCGTCGTCATGCTGACGATGCGCGGCCGGAAGACCGGGGCGCTGCGCAAGGTGCCCCTGATGCGGGTCGAGCACGAGGGCACGTACGCGGCCGTCGCGAGCAAGGGCGGCGCTCCCGAGCACCCCGCCTGGTACGGCAACCTGCTCGCCGACCCCGACATCACCCTCCAGGACGGCACCGAGTCGTGGCCGGCCCGCGCCCGCGAGATCACCGGCACCGAGCGCGAGGAGTGGTGGGAGCGCTGCGTGGCGGCCTACCCGCCCTACGCCGACTACCAGGAGAAGACCGACCGGCTCATCCCGGTGCTGGTCCTCGAGCGTCGCGACGGCTGACCCCAGGCTCGTCGTCGCGCCGTGCGGGACGACCGTCCGTCACTCGGGCGAGGCGGCGGTGCCCTCGTCGCCGGACGACGGCGCCGGGTGCGTCGCCGGCACGGCCCGGGCACCGCGCTCGACCCGCCGGAACCACAGCAGCCCGAGGACCGGCAGGACGAGCGGAACGTAGCCGTAGCCCGCGCCGAGGTGCGACCAGACGGTCTTGTCCGGGAACGCCGACGGCACGAAGTAGGAGGCGAGGCCGACGACGAGGACGCCGACGAGCTCGACCGCACAGGCGACGATGCCGACGCGCACCCACGACCCGCCGCGGGCGAGGCACCAGGTGGCGAGGACGTAGACGACCGCGGCGAACGCCGACAGCAGGTAGGCCAGGGGCGCCCGGTCGAAGTACTCGCTGATCTGGAGGACCGAGCGACCGGTGGCGGCGAGCGCCAGCACCCCGTAGACGACGACGAGGAGCACGCCGGGGCCGCCGAGCGCGCGGCGGTCCCGGGGGGCCTCTGGGCTGCGGTCGGGGCGGGAATCAGCCATAGGACATCCAGATCTGCGCGAGGCGGGCGGCCATCACCCCGACGGCGAACGCGCCGACCGCGATCGAGCCCATCGCCCAGCGCGACTTCTCCTTGATCGCGAGGAACGAGGTACCGACGGGGATGACCGGCAGGCTGACGAGGTACGCGACGAACGTCGCCTTCTCGGCGTCGTCCGTGATGTGACCGAGGTCGGCGAGGCCCGCGACGAGGAGGGCGAGCAGCCCGACCTCGACGAGGGCCGCGACGACGAGCAGCCGGTCGTCGATGAGCCGGTCGCGGACGGCGTACCAGACCGCGGCGACGCACAGGACCACGGCGAGGCCCACGACGACGTACGTCAGCGGTGCGATCACGCCCGCCATGCTAGACGCGCACGGTGGGCGCTCCCCGGCGGGGCGTGGACGGGTGCGACACTGCGGTCATGGCTACGGCGCAGCTCGGTGACGTGGAGATCGCCTACGAGGTCGACGGCCCGGACGACGGCATCCCGATGCTGCTCGTCATGGGCCTCGGCACCCAGCTCGTCGGCTGGCCGACCGACTTCGTCGCCTCGCTCGTCGAGCGCGGCTTCCGGGTGGTCCGGCACGACAACCGCGACATCGGGCTCTCCAGCTTCACCGACGGCCCCGCGCCGGCCCGCGCGGCGGTCGTCCGCAGCTTCCTGCGCCCCGGCTCCGGCGGCGCCGACTACCTCCTGTCGGACATGGCCGAGGACGCCCGCGCACTCCTCGACCACCTCGGCATCGCCGCCGCGCACGTCGTCGGCGCCTCGATGGGCGGGATGATCGCCCAGCAGCTGACCATCGACCACCCCGAGCGCGTCCTCAGCCTCACCTCGATCATGTCGAACACCGGCAGCCGGCGGCACGGGCGCGTGCATCCGACGCTGCTGCCGACGATGGCGCTGTCGCTGACCCAGCCGCGACCCTCCGACGAGGACGAGGCGGTGCGGCTCGGGGTCGAGGGGTGGCGACGCATCTCGGGCCCGCTCTTCGACGAGGACGAGATGACGGCGATGGTCCGGACCGCGGTGCGCCGCAGCGTCAGCCCGATCGGCACCGTGCGCCAGCTGCTCGCCATCCTCGAGAGCCCGGACCGCACGGCGCGGCTGCGCGAGGTGCGCGTCCCGACCCTCGTCGTGCACGGCCTCGCGGACCGCCTCGTCGGGCCGAGCGGAGGCATCGCCACCGCCCGCGCCGTGCCGGGGTCGCGGCTGCTCATGTTCCCGGACATGGGGCACGACCTGCCGCGCTCGCGCCGCGAGGAGATCGTCGACGCCATCGCGCAGAACGCCGCGCGGGCGGCCGAGGTGCCGGCGCAGGGCTGAGGCGCAGTCCGGACCGATGCCGGTCTGCGGTCGGCTCGGCGGCCCGGCGGGCTGGGGGTCAGGCGAGGACGTCCGTGACGGCGTCGACGAGCATCCGCACCTCGTCGTCGGTGACGACGAGTGGCGGGGCGAGCCGGATGGTGGAGCCGTGCGTGTCCTTGGCGAGGATGCCGCGCTCGAGCAGGCGCTCGCACAGCTCGCGGCCGCTCGGCCCGCCGGGCGAGACGTCGAGCCCCGCCCAGAGCCCGCGGATCCGCACGGCGTCGAGCCCGTGGCCGACGAGAGGGCGCAGCCCGTCCGCGAGCAGCGCTCCGGATCGAGTTGCCCATGACTGGAACTCGCCCTCCTCGAGCATCTGGACCACTTCGTGGCCGATGGCCGCTGCCAGCGGGTTGCCACCGAAGGTCGATCCGTGCGAGCCGGGGGTGATGACGTCGAGGACGGCGTGGTCGGCAGCGATGGCGGAGACCGGGTAGAGGCCGCCGCCGAGGGCCTTGCCGAGGACGTAGACGTCGGGCTGGACGTCCTCGTGCTCGCAGGCGAAGGTGCGCCCCGTGCGGCCCAGCCCGGACTGGACCTCGTCGGCGACCATGAGGGCACCGGCCTCGTCGCAGACGGCGCGGACGTCGCGCAGGTAGCCGTCGGGCGGGATGAGGACGCCGCCCTCCCCCTGGATCGGCTCGAGGAGGACGGCCACCGTCGTGTCGTCGACGGCGGCCCGCAGCGCGTCGGCGTCGCCGTAGCGCACGGTGCGGAACCCCGGTGTGTAGGGGCCGTACTCGTCCCGCGCGACCTTGTCGTCCGAGAAGCTGACGATGGTCGTCGTGCGGCCGTGGAAGTTGCCCTCCATGACGACGATGCTCGCGGAGTCCTCCGGCACACCCTTGACCCGGTAGCCCCACTTGCGCGAGACCTTGATGGCGGTCTCGACGGCCTCCGCGCCCGTGTTCATCGGGAGGACCATCTCGTGGCCGGTGAGCCGGGCCAGGGCCTCGGCGAACGGGCCGAGCTGGTCGTTGAGGAAGGCGCGGCTCGTGAGCGTGAGCCGGTCGAGCTGGGCGTGGGCCCGGGCCAGCAGCCGCGGGTGGCCGTGGCCGAAGTTGAGGGCCGAGTAGCCGGCGAGGCAGTCGAGGTAGCGACGGCCCTCGACGTCGGTGACCCAAGCGCCCTCCCCGTGGCTCAGCACGACGGGCAGCGGGTGGTAGTTGTGCGCGGCGTAGTGCTCGGTCAGGGCGATGTGGGCGCGGGTGTCGAGCACGGGCTCCTCGGACGTCATCGTCGAACCTCCTTCGCCGGTGACACTACCGAGCGCCGGGCCCGCGCCCGGGGAGGTGCGTCGGGTCCGCTCGCCCGCGCCCGGTCAGGGCGCCGACGGCGCGAGGACGAGGTAGGCCTGGGCGGCGAGCGCGATGACGACGGCGACGAGCTTGCCGGTCGGCAGCGTCGAGCCGAAGTGCATCCGGTCGACGAGGAGGATCCCGACCTGGAGCATGACGATCCAGCCCATCGTCACGACCGCCAGCTCGGCGTAGCGCAGGGACGAGGCGTAGACCCAGAAGAGGACGACGAAGGAGGCGAGGCCGCCACCGAGCGCGACGAGGCTGCCGTCCTCGGCCCAGTGCTTGGCGGCGACGGCACCGAGCAGGTCGAGCCCGGCGAGCACCGCCATCGCCGCGAGGGCGACGACCGGCAGTGGCCAGGACTCGGGGACGTGCAGCAGGGGCAGTGAGCGCAGCGCGGACACGGCGACCTCCGGGGCGGGAGCGGACGACCGGTGTGACCGTCACCCGGGAAGGAGGAGCGGGCTCGTCCCGCTGATACGTGCGGGTGAGCGCTCGGAGCGGCGCTCAGCCGTCCCAGACCTCACTGATCCGCGGCGCGATCCGACGCCCGTGGGTGCGCGCGGCCTCGAAGGTCGCGGCGCCGCGGGTCATGTCGAGGGGGTTGGCACCCATCGCCCAGAGGTCCTTGGCGTCCGGGACGACGAGCGCCGTGCGGCTCTCCGGGCGCAGCGCGCGCAGCTGCATCCGGGGCAGGTCGCGCAGGTGCGGGCCCACGGGGTACGGGGAGAGCACGAGGACGCGCCGGTGGCCGCGGGCCAGGTCGGCGTTGGCGATGGTGCGCAGGCCGCCGTCGACGTAGCGCCGCCCGGCGACCTCGACGGCCGGGAAGACCCCCGGCACGGCGCAGCTCGCGGCGACGGCGCGGTCGAGGGGCACTCCCCCGCTGCCGTCGAACACGACCGAGGTGCCGGTCTCGGCGTCGACCGCGGTGACGAGCAGCCGCCCGGCCGGCCAGTCCTTGCCGACGAGTCCCAGGCCCACCGTCTCCAGCCACTCCTCCTCGCTCGGGGTCATCGCCTCGAGGGCGGCCCGGGAGACGACGGCGCGGCCACCCCGCCGGTCGTTCGCCAGCTGCGAGCGCACGTAGCGACCGGCGTCGGAGGCTCCGAGGCGGCCGTAGCTCGACAGCGGCGCGCCCTCCCGGATGCGGGTGAACGCGTTGCCCTCGTCGGTGCCGAGCCGCAGGTGGGCGGCGACGATCGACCCGGCCGAGGTGCCGACCATCGTGTCGGCGGTGCGCACGTCGACGCCCTCGTCGCGCAGGCCGAGGATGATGCCGGCCTCCCAGGCGATGCCCGTGGCGCCGCCGCCGGCCAGGACGAGGGCTCGTTCGAGGCCCTCGTGCGGTGCCTGCCAGTCGGCGAACACGGCGCTCGTCGGGTCGGCGACGCGGGTGCTGCCCTCGAGCGCGTGGTCGGCGCTGAGGTCGGCGTCGGACTGGTCCCCGAGACCGGCGTCCACCTCGGGGCCGAGGTCGCCCTGGTCGTCGAGGCCGGCGTCCACCTCGGGGCCGAGGTCGCCCTGGTCGTCGAGGCCGACGTCCACCATGCGGTCGAGGTCGCGCTGGTCGTCGAGGCCGACGTCCACCACGGGGCCCAAGTCGCGCTGGTCGTCGGCGGAGGCGTCGGTGGGGGCCGCTTCGTCCGGATGCTGCTCGGTCACGACCGCCATTGTCGGCTCTCTTCCCGGGCGGGTCACGCGCGGGTGCCGTGGACGTCCTCATCGCCGTCAGGCGACCCGCCCGGCCTCCGCGGGCCGGATGGCCTCGAGCGGCAGGCTGACCAGCTCGTCGCCGACACGGACCTGGCACCGGACGGCGCCGACGAGCTCTACCTCGCCCGTCATCCCCTGCCACGGACCGGCCGCGATGTCGACGAGCTCACCGAGCCCGGGCGGCCGCACCGTGGCTCGAACCGACATCGACCCCGGTACCGACCCCGACCCCGACCCCGACCCCGACGACCGTAGCACGGCGAGCTCGGCGAGGTACGCGGGCGGCAGTGACGCCCGGCGGCCGCGGAAGGTCCACGAGAACAGGTGCTGCGGGTCGAAGGTGCGCGAGCAGCGGCCGCACGACATGACCCGCGTCGGCGCCCGGTGCCGGCTGCGCTCGTGGCCCGCGGGGCACCGGCCGACCCAGTCGCCCGGGACCCGGGGTGCGTCCGCGGGGACGCAGCGCTCGCCCGAGCACCCGATGCGGACGGCCGTCTCCCGCCAGACCGCGTCGTGCCCGTGCTCGGGGCCGACGAGGGCGTGTGCGATCTCGTGGAGCAGGGTGTCGCGGACCTCGGACTCGGAGTGCAGCGTCGTCAGCGGGCCGCTGATGCCGATCTGGCGGCGCGCGAAACGGCAGACGCCGGCTCGCGTCTTGGCGCTGTCGGCAACGACGGTCCATCCGTCGAGACCGTGCTCGCGCACCAGCCGACGTCCCATCGCCAGGGCCTGCTGGACCTCCATCGCCACCTCCTGCTGCTCATCTCGTCACGACGAGCCTAGGCAGGGCCACCGACAGCTGGACGGCACCACACCGCGCCGGACGTGCCGTCTGTGGACGACCGCGCTGCCGGTCGCCGCCTGTGGACGACGGGACATCCACCCGCCCGACCAGCCGTGACACCCACCGGATTCCTCGGTCGCGCGGACCCCGCGCGCTCGTCGGCGTGCCTACTCTCTGACCCGGTGCGCCCGGCGACGGGCGCACCCGAGGCGCAACGGGGCGCCGGGACGTTGCGAAGGGGACAGCATGGCCACCACCACCGACGAACGCGGCGCGCCCTCCGGCGGGTTGCTCTCGCTCCTCGACCGGCACCACACCGTCGCGCCGCACAATTACAACCGGTGGCTCATCCCGCCGGCGGCGCTCGCCATCCACCTGTGCATCGGGCAGGTGTACGCGACGAGCGTCTACAAGGCCTCGATGGTCGCGCACTTCGACAGCTCGCTCACCGCGGTGGGCATCGTGTTCTCCATCGCCATCGTCATGCTCGGTCTGGCGGCAGCGGTGCTCGGCACGTGGGTCGACCGCGTCGGGCCGCGCAAGGCGATGTTCGCGGCCGCGTGCGCCTGGGCCCTGGGGTTCTTCGTCGGCGCCGTCGGGATGGCCACCTCGCAGCTGTGGCTGGTCTACCTCGGCTACGGCGTCATCGGCGGCATCGGCCTGGGCATCGGCTACATCTCGCCGGTCTCGACGCTCATCAAGTGGTTCCCGGACCGTCCCGGCCTCGCGACCGGCATGGCGATCATGGGCTTCGGCGGCGGGGCGATGGTCGCCTCACCCCTCTCCCGGCAGCTCCTGAGGTTCTACGATCCGGACTACGACCCGTCCGTCGCCAGCTCGCTCGCCACTGGGCACGCGCTGACGATGCTCTTCGTCAGCCTCGGTGTCATCTACTTCCTCATCATGATGATCGGCGTCACCAACGTGCGCGTGCCGGCGCCGGGCTGGAAGCCGGCCGGCTTCGACCCGTCGACGGTCTCGCAGAAGGCGCTCGTCACCGACCGCAGCGTGTCCGCGGCCAACGCCATCCGGACGCCGCAGTTCTGGCTGCTGTGGGTCGTCCTCTTCTGCAACGTCACCGCCGGCATCGGCATCCTCGAGCAGGCCGCCCCGATGATCCAGGACTTCTTCCGCGGGTCGGACGGCAAGTCCTCGGTGGCGGTCGCGGCGGCCGGCGGGTTCGTCGGACTGCTGTCGCTCTTCAACATGGCGGGGCGGTTCGTGTGGTCGTCGACGTCGGACCGGATCGGTCGCAAGCCGATCTACATGGTCTACCTCGGCGTCGGCATCGTGCTCTATCTGCTTCTCGCACTGGCCGGTTCGACGTCGACGGCGATCTTCGTGCTCGTCGCGGCGATCATCATCAGCTTCTACGGCGGTGGGTTCGCGACGGTGCCGGCCTACCTGCGCGACCTCTTCGGCACCTTCCAGGTCGGGGCGATCCACGGACGGCTGCTCACGGCGTGGTCGGCCGCGGGCGTCGCCGGGCCGCTCATCATCAACGGCTTCCTCGATGCCGCGGGCACGCCGGGCAAGCTGACGGCCGCGGACTACCGACCGGCGCTGTTCACGATGGTCGGGGTGCTGGTCGTCGGGTTCGTGGCCAACCTGCTCGTCAAGCCGGTCGCGTCGCGCTTCCACGAGCCCGAGGGACGGGCCACCGAGGCGGCGCGCGACTTCGCCGACGGTGAGGCCGAGGGGTCGGTGGCACGCGGTGGCTCGCTGCGGGTCTACCTGTCGTGGGGCGTGGTGCTGCTGCTGCTCGCCTACGGCGTGTGGCAGACGCTCGTCACGGCGGCCAAGCTGTTCGCCTGAGGCTCACGGTGCCCGGGGGCGGGGTCGGGTTGTCCGGCCCCGCCCTCAGCCGGTGTAGAGGCGCGACTTGGCCTCGCGGACGGTCAGGATGACCGGCGTCCCCTGGAGGTCGACCTCTCCGGGGATGTCGATCCAGCCGCTGCCGCCGACGCGGAACTGGCCGGTGTAGACGATGTCGACGCGCACCTGGTGGGAGCCGGGACGGGTGTAGGTCTGGACGACGGTGCCGTTCGGGTACGGGCCGCCGAGGTCCTGCGTCGGGCCGATGGTCCGCTCCCCGAGGTGGTAGGTGACGGACTTGAGGCGTGGTCGGACCTCGATGTGGTGGCCGAGCAGCCGGGCCGGGTCCGGCGTGTCGACCTCGTCGGGGCCGAAGCCCGCCTCCGGGAACTGCACCTGGAAGTAGGTGGGCAGGTTGACGAGCGTGACATCGCCCTCGGGTTGGATGTTCACGGTGGGCACCGTGAAGTCGGTGTCGTGGAAGACGTGCTGGATCATCGCCATGGTCAGGGCGTTGCTGTTGCCCGGGACCCGTTCCGGGTAGCAGGTCAACGCGACCTGCTGCCACTCTCCCGAAGCACCTGCCACAGGGGTCCCATCTCTCTCGACCTCCCTGCGCCACACGTTGAGCGCTGGACCGTCGCCGCCGCCAGAGGCGATGCGGCAGAGGCCCCAGGACGCCGGACAAAGATCATCGGAACCCAACTCACCGGGACGGGCAGATCCGCATGCGGAAACCGCGGCGAAATCATAGAAGGGTCCAGTGGCGGCAGCTTCTCTGAAGTAGCTCTTCGACAGGTCCGCCATTTCGCTTGCGGACAATGTATGGACGACTGTGCCCTCGTCAGACAAGTTGCCAAAAATTCCGTCGCCACCGTCTGCGTACGCTGACGGCGCACTACATATCAGCAACGCGACAAGCGCGACTCTCCACATCCAGCCGCGACGATTCATCCCTTTTCGATCCCCTGCAACTTCCATGCCCCTGCCTCCCAACGCAGAGCCGCGTTCGCCTCCGCCGTGAGCCTCGAGTCCGTGTCGACAACGACACCGGCACTGTCGACTACCTTCGCCCCGTGCTGAACGAACACCAGATGTAGGTACTGACCGCCCGCCGGCGCTCCGCCAAAGGAGCTGGCCGTCTTCACGGAAACGGGTCTCGTCGAGTAACGCTGGCGCGCCTTCGCCAACTCTGCCGCTGTCGCCTCGGACCTCCTGCAAAACTCGCAATCGGGCGTGCTCAAGGAACTGAGCAGTCGCGGTTGCGGTTTCATGTAAGCGACGTTGATCTGGTCGAAGTAGAAGCGAAGAAACGCTTCAGCCCCGGCGGGAGTGTGCGCCCGGGCGGCGGCGGGGATGTCGGGACCGGTGGAGCTGGGCGTCGGCGACGGACTCGAGCTGGCCGACGGCGAGGCGCTCGTCGACGAGGCTGTGGGCGTCGGGGACACGACGGGGTCGTCGCCGCCGGAGTCGCACCCGGCGAGAGCGACCGCGCCGAGCATCCCCATGACGGCCGTCCACCGCACGCCCCGCGCCGCCCGCGTCACCCGCACCGCCCGTGCCATGCCTCCCTCTCCGGGCGCCCCCTCGGCAACCCCGCAGAATCACCGTAGCCACAACCCGCCGAACCGCCACCCGAGTTGTCCACAGGTCCGGCCACGGCGCACCACGAGAACCACGAGAACCACCAGGGGCCACCCGCCCCGCGCGTGAGCGGGCTACGGCGCCGACGGGCTGACCGAGGGCGAGGCACTCGGTGTGGGCCCCGGCGTGGACACGACCGTCCGCGCCGGGGCCGTGTCCTGGGCGTGTGCGCCGAAGCCCCCTCCCACCCCGACGTAGAAGCCCAGGAGCCCGGTGGCCACGGCGAGGACGATCCCGTGGCCGGTGAGGAGTCGCGGCTTGGTCCCGTAGAGCCCCTCGGGCCCGGGCACCGCGACCCCGTAGTCGTTGCGCCAGAACTGCCAGCCCCGGGGCGCGGCGGGCCATCCCGGCTCCGGCTTCCATCCGGGGTCGGGCAGCCACCCCTCCGGCATCGGCGGCCAGGTGGGGGGCGCGACGAACCGCATCAGGCGGACGCGCGGTGCGTGCTGCAGCGGCGCTCGAGGCGCTGCGCGAGGCCCGGGACGACGTCCAGGGGCAGCGGCTCCATCGCGGACTCGGCGCCGGCCACGCCGAGGCGCACCCGACGACCGATCCGCCCGAGCAGCGACACCGCGTCGAGGCCGAAGTCGGCCCGCTGCAGGTCGTCGCGGGCGATGTCGGCGACGGCCAGCAGCGACACGTCGTCGAACGGCCCGGTGCAGGTCGAGCGCAGGACGTGCACGGTCACCGAGTCGGCGCCCGGCGACGCGGCGAGGGCGCGGCGGGCCGTGGCCACGACGAGACCGGCGACGTGCTGGCGGTAGAGCTCGGCGCGGTGCGAGGCGGAGGCGCGGCGGATCGTCAGCGACCGGTCGGCGGCCATCCGGACCTGCTCGGCGGGCAGGACGTGCTCGCCCGGCGCGAGGACCGCGACCTCGATGGCCGCTCCCCGCGTCCCGAGGGCCGTGGCCCGCGAACCGGCGTCGGCGGCGAAGACGCCGTTGACGTACTCGGTGACCGTCTGGGGGTCGTTGGCGCACAGGTTGTTCCACCAGGCGTCGATGCGGGCCTCCTCGGCCTGCACCCGCTCCTCGGCGGCACGACGGGCGACGTCGATGTCGGTGTGCGCAGCACGCTGCGCAGCCTTCGCGGCGCGACGGCGGTTCGGCAGGTCGAACCACGGCACCCCACGCAGCGCCGCCTCGATGTGGCGGGCGCGGATGGTCGTCTCGTCGACCCACTCGGGGCGCGGGGCCTGCGGGCGGCGGGCGGGCGCGAACCACGCCCGGTGGACGGAGGTGAGGGCGTCCTCGGCATCGAGGATCGACTCGGCGAGGGCGGCCTGGGTCGCCGTCGCGGTGGTGGACGCGAGACGCGCCACCGGGCGCTCGACGGGCGCGGCGTACTCGGTCACTCCGCCGAGGACCGAACCCAGGGGGTCGCCCGGGGTCGGCACGGCGCTCGTCGACGCGGACGTCCTGGGCGCGAACGTCGCCCGGAACGCCGGGCTCGGAACGCGGACGCTCGCACCGTACGCGGTGTCGACTGTGGTGCTCACCTGACTCCTCCGACTCTCCCTGCTGCTGCTCGAAAATTACTGACGCAGAAGAGGGTTGACGGGCGACTTGACCAACCCTTTACCAAGGTCGGCAGGACCCTTTACCGACACCGTTGTCAGGCTCCACCGAACGGTCGAGGACGGCTGACCGGACACCCGATGGACGGCTCGGCCGGGGTCGTGAACCCGTTCGGACGACGGGATCCGAACCTGCTCTTGACCGAGTCCTGACAGGAGCAGACTGGGGCCGTGCGCGTCCCGCCCTCGGTGGTCCCGGAGAACCTCCGGACGCTGCGGCACTACCAACGCCGCCATCTCTCCGGCGACGTCCTCGCCGGCCTGCTCGTCGCCGCCCTCGCGGTGCCGCAGTCGCTCGGGTACGCGGCGGTCGCCGGGGTGCCGGTCCAGGTCGGCCTCTACACGCTCCCGCCGGCGCTGCTCGCCTACGCCTTCTTCGGGTCCTCCCGCGTCCTCTTCGTCGGGCCGGTGTCGACGGTGTCCGTGCTCTCGGGGTCCATCGTCCGGGTGCTCTCCGGCGGCGACCCCGCCCTCGCGGTCGGGCTGACCTCCGCCCTGGCCGTCGTCGCCGGCGTCGTCCTCGTGGCAGCCGGCCTGATGCGGCTCGGCTGGGTGGCCCAGTTCCTCAGCGAGCCGATCGTCACCGGGTTCGTCGCGGGGCTCGTCGTCCTCATCGTCGTCGGCGAGGTTCCGGCGCTGGCCGGGCTGCCGTCACCGACCGGCTCCCTCCCCGAACGCCTCCTCATCCTCCTGCGGAGCATCGTCGACTTCGATGCGCTCACCCTGTCGGTCGGCGCCGGCGCCCTGGTCGTCCTCTTCGCCGGGCAGCGGCTCGCCCCGCGAGTGCCGTGGTCGCTGCTCGTCCTCGTCGGCGGGGTGCTCCTCGCCGCGCAGGCCGACCTCGCCGGGCGCGGGGTCAGCGTCGTCGGGGTCGTGCCGAGCGGGCTGCCCGTCCCGGCGCTGCCGACCGTCGACCTGCACGTCATCGGCGGCGTCGTCACCGGAGGGCTGGCGATCGCGGCGGTCGGCATCGCCGAGGGGCTGGCCGCCGTCCGGCTCTTCTCGGCCGAGGAGGTCGACGTGCGCACCGACGACCGCGAGCTCGTCGCCCACGGCGCCGCCGACCTGGCCTCCGGACTCTTCGGCGGGATGGGGGTCGGCGGCTCGCTGTCGAAGACGGCCGCGAACGCCCGGGCCGGGGCCTGGACCCAGGTCAGTGGCATCACCGCCGCCGTCGTCACGCTCGCCTTCCTCGTCGCGGCGACGGGGCTGCTCGCCGACCTGCCGCGCACCGTGCTCTCGGCGATCGTCGTCCACGCCGTGTGGGGGCTCGTGCGGCCATCCGCGTTCCGCCGCTACTCCCGGCTGCGGCGCAACGACTTCGTCGCCGCGGTCGTCGCGCTCGTGGGGGTCCTTGCGTTCGGGCCGCTCAACGGGCTCCTCGTCGCGGTCGCGCAGTCCATCCTCGGCCTCGTCTACCGCTCGGTGCAGGTGCGCGTCGACGAGATGGGCCGGGTCGACACCGAGAAGGCGGCGTGGGGCTCGCTCACCTCGGACCCCACCCGCCGCACCTACGCAGGGGTCATCGTGATCCGCCCCGATGGACCGCTGTTCTGGGCCAACGCCTCCACGGTGCTCGCCGAGGTCGAGCGGATGACCCTCGCGCGGCTCGCCCGGGACGGTGGGACGACCCTCGTCCTCGACCTCGAGGCCACCAACCAGATGGACTCCACGACCTGCGACCGGCTCGGCCACCTCGTCCGGATGCTCCGCCGCCGCGGCGTCGACGTCCACCTCGTCCGCGTGCTCGCCGCCGTGCGGCGGGTGCTCCGGCGGGCCGGCGTGCTCGACGAGCTCGGGCCACAGCACCTGTGGCACTCCATCGCCGCTGGGGTCAAGGCAGCGCGTGACGGCGGCAACGAGGGTGAGGCCGCCTGAGGGCACGGGCAACCGTGGTGCGACCGGGACGGTCAGCGACGGGTCGGCGTCGCCGACGGATGCGTCGCCGACGGGTGCGTCGCCGACGGGTGCGTCGCCGACGGGTGCGTCGCCGAGGGGTGCGGGGCCGGGGAGGTGCCGGGCTCGTCGCTCGGGTCGACCACCGCGCTGCCATTGATCCAGCCGGTCGCCGACTCGCCCCAGGACGCCAGGGCGCCGGTCGAGATCCCGAGGGACACGGAGGCGAGGAGCACCAGCGCGGCACCACGCCGTCGTAGCCGTCGGTTGCGTCGACGCCGGTCCGCGGCCCGTCGTGCGTCCCCCATCTGGCGGCGCGTCACCGACGGTGCCGGGGCGACGGGAGGGGCCGGCGGGCCCGTGGGTGCCGACGGTCGGCCGGCGGGACGGGTCGGCACGGCCACGCGTCGGCGGTGGGGGGTCGTCCGGGTGCGCTGGCGCAGGTCGCGACCGATCGCGGCGAGCAGCAGCTCGTCGGTCGTCGTCGACGGGAACTCGGTGGTGACGAGGGTCTTGGCCCACTCGAGCTCCAGCGTGCTCGTCGTGGGGGCGCGAGCAGTGATCCACCCGGCCAGCGACGGCAGGGGGACGACCCAGATGCCGCGCACGGTCTGCGGTGGGCCGAACCGGTGCGCCCGTGTGCCGGCCAGACAGAGCACCGGCGTGACCGGCAGCCCCAGCCGACCGGCCATCGTGCGGCTCATCCCGTGGACCGCGGCCAGCTCACGGTGCCTCGCGGTGTGCGTCCAGGACCCGTCCGGTTGCCGGCGGTGCTGGATGAGGGCGCCCTGGTACTCGGTCACGTTGCCGGCCCAGTTCTTGGCGTCCACGAGCAGCACCCCGGAGGGGCCGACGACCACGTGGTCGAGGTTGGACTCCGAGAGGCCGGGCAGGAGCAGCCGGTCGTGGAGGACGAGGTGGTCCGGCGGCAGGGTCTCCAGGGCGGCAGCCACCCGCCGTTCCCCGGCGGCACCCGCCGCCCACGCTCCCGCCGCGGCGTCCCCGCTTGCGGCCAGCCGCTGCGCCATGCGCTCGGCGCTCCCGCCCGACTCCCCCAACGTGCTGCCTCCGTCCGCTGTCGGCGGCGCCCCCACGCTCGCGACCGCGAGGCTAACCGCCCCCATCGTGCGTCGTCCGGCGAACGGCGTAGGTCATCCCCCGTCCGGTCAACGTGACGCAGCAGACACCGTCCGAGATTGTTCAACTACTACACGTAGTAGTAGTTTCTGAGTTGCAAGACCACCCGACAAAAACCCGGGTCGACAGGATCGGCCCACCGGAAGGACGCGAAGACCATGCGTAAGGCATTCGACAAGCTCATCTCCTGGACCGGACTCATCGTGGCGCTGGTCCTCCTCGTGGCCGGGGCGCTCCTCACCTGGGCCTCGTCGTTCGCCACCTCCAACGTGCACGACCAGCTCGCGGCGCAGCAGATCACGATGCCCGCGGCGGCCGCGCTCACCACGCCCGAGATGAAGGCCCAGCTCACCCAGTACGCCGGGCAGGAGCTGACCACCGGTGCGCAGGCCAAGGCCTACGCCGACTACTACATCCAGGCTCACATGGACGAGCAGGCCAACGGCAAGACGTACTCGCAGGTCTCCGGTGAGTACATGGCCGCCCTCAAGGCCGACCCGACCGCGAAGGCCACCCAGGACCTCGGCCAGCTGCGTCAGACCCTCTTCATGGGCACGACGCTGCGGGGCATGCTCCTCAACGCCTACGCCTTCGCCACCCTCGGCACCATCGCGATGTACGCCGCCGTCGCCGCCTTCATCGGCTCCGCGGTGATGTTCGTCCTCGGCGCCCTCGGCCTGGTGCACGCCCGCCGGGTCAGCCTGGTCGAGGCTCCGGCGATCGAGAAGATCCCGGCGACCGCCTGACGCCGCTACACCCCCTCGCGCGACGTCAGCGCCCGAAGGCCCCGGTCCTCACGGACCGGGGCCTCTCGGCATGGTCGGGTTGATCCGCCTCGCGACCTGACCGGGACCTCTCAGAGGCCCACGGCCTTGGCACCGTATGCGGCCTGCTTCGAGGTGAACCCCTCGAAGACGAGCTGCTCGATGAGGCCCTTGCGCGAGAAGTGGGTCATGTCCATGTAGCTGCGCGCCTTCTCGGCCGCTTCCGCGTTCCAGTTCACGGTCATGGTGGCCAGTGCTGCGGTGATGTCCTTGGTGGCATACCCCTCGAACTTCAGCTGCTCGATGAGGCCCTTCTGACTGAACCCGGTCATCTCGAGGTACGACTCGGCCCTGCCCTTGGCGTTCTCCTGCGCCACGGTGAGCGTCGGTGCGGCAGGCTTGGTGACGGTCGGCTTCGGCGCCGCGGTCTTGACCGTCGGGGTGGGCGTGGACGTCTGGGACGGCGACGGAGCCGCGGACGTGGCTGCAGCAGTTGGTGATGCAGTCGACGGCGTCGAGGCGGAGGAGGACGTCGTCGGCTTGTCGAGAGCCGTGGGAGTCTTCGGATCGTCTGAGCCGGCCGCACCCAGAGCGGAGGCGAAGATGACGAGGCCCACCAGACCCGCCGGGATGATGACGCGCTTCTTCTTGAACCACGGACGCGGGGCCGCGGATCCGCCGGCGGTCATCATCGCCGCGGTGGGAACGGTCGGACCCGAGGTCTGCTGCGGGGCGCCGGGGGCGAAGTGCTCGGTCCACTTCTGGCCGTCCCAGTAGCGCTGTCGGCCGTCGTCCTGTGGGTACCAGCCGGCTGGTGAGTTCGTCATGTTCTGGCTCCTTCGATGCGATCTCCCGGACGTGCAGAGGGCACCGCCGGGCGTCCACTCGCTTCCCCCTCGCGGACGCATCGACCGTATGACCCGCTCGCCCTCGTGGATGTCCAAGCGGGACGAACCACGACCGAACGACCGATGTCCCCCGCGTCGAACGGCGTGCACCATTCCGTGACTGCTCCAGCGGCGAGGTGTGGAGCCCATCGGCTGCTGCCGACGCAGGCACACCACGACCGCGACGACGACCGCCGCTCAGGCCGAGGGCGCGAGGTCGAGCGTCTCCGTCGGGTCGATGGAGAACTCGCCGTACACATCTCCCGTCAGGTCCTCGGACCAGGGCTCGTCGTCCATCGACCAGGCGAGCTCGGCCTCGGCCCAACGGCGTTCGTCGTGATCGTCGTCGATGAGGGCGTCGAGCAGCGAACGCAGCCGCTCGTCGGTCATGGGTGGCGGGTCGTGCCGGGCCTGCTCGGCTCGCAGGCGCTCGAGATGTCGGTCGTAGCTGCCGGACGTGAGGTCCCAGACGACGTACCGACCGCGCTCGTCCGGGCGGTGGCGCACCTCGGCGACCAGCCGTCTCTGGTGGACGTACGTGTGATGTCGCTGGCACAGGAGGGCGGCGTTGTCGACGTCGGTGACGCCGCCGTCGGCCCAGTGCACGACGTGGTGCGCCTTCGACCACGCCGCCGGGGCGGTGCATCCCGGGTAGGTACAGCCTCCGTCGCGCCGCCAGAGCCGGCGCCGTTGCGCCCGGGTGAAGAGCCGGACCACGCGGCCGAGGTCGACCTCCTCGCCCGCGGTGCCGAGCACGGACGGGATGAGGGCGGCCTCGCAGGCGATGCGGCGCAGCACCTCGGGCGAGAGGACGGTGCCGGACGCGGTGGTGCCCATCACCTCGCCACAGCCGGTGCGCGCCTCGAGGTCGGTGAGCGAGACGGTGACGTGCAGCGCCGCCGAGCTCGCCGCGGCGCCCTCGGACCCGCGGCCGTCGGCGTCGAGGGCCGACGAGCGTCGACACACCTCGGTGAGCGCCTCGACCCGACGCTGTCCGGCCGAGCGCAGGTCGCGCTCACCGGTCTCCTCGTTCGGGGCCGGCGCGCTGAGCGGACCGATCGCCGCCTCGAGCGCCGCTGCCTGTTCCGGCGTCATCAGGAGCTGGTACTCGGTGAGGTCGCCGGACTCGACCGACGGCGCCGAGAGCCGGGCCGAGGACGCCAGCCGGTCGTGGAGGTCGTCGAGCACGCCCGCACGTCCGTACTGCGCGAGGAGGCGGGGCCGCAGCCGCCGCATCATCGACGGACCCCACTGCACCCCGAGGTCGAGCAGGGCCCCGGCCACGGTGGGCGCCGCTTCCTCGGTGAGGTGCGGCTCGAGGCGCTCGACCTCGCGGAGCACGGCGGTGGCCAGCGCCGGCGTCACGGAGCCGTCGACGACCCCGGCGGCGACCATCCCGCGTGGCGAGCCCGGGTCGAGGGTGACCGGATCGACCCCGCTCCTGCGCCCGTCGGCGAGGTGCGTCGCCATCACCGCCACGTGCGAGGCCCCACCCTGGCGCAGGGACGGCGCGTGGTCGAGGACCCAGGCGTGGGCGTTCGCGCCGCTCTCGGCGACCTCCCCCCGGACGAGCGCCTCCGCCGTGACGGACACGCGCGCTGCCGCGGCCCGCGCCGCCAGGACGTCGACGAGCGTCATGAGCTCGGCCAGCTGGGCACCGGATGCCTGGTGGAGGACGTCTGCCACTCCGGACAGGGCGTCGGACGCACGCTCCATCACGGAACGACGTTCCGCGAGAGGGGTGGTCGACTGGTCCATGCACTGACACTAGACGCGACCCCCGACAGTCCTCCGACCTGCGGAAACGCGCGCACCCGACACCCCGGCACCCAGCCGACGACCACCCGACTCCCCCGTTCGGTCGGCGATCTCGCCGAACCCCCGGACGCCGGGCCGACCGCCGCCTACGGTGTGCGGGTGCTGCCCGGGGGGAACCGAGACGACGCCGATGCGTCCCACGACGAGCGCGAGTTCGCGCGCCTCGTCGCCGGGATGGGGGACCTCGCCCCGACCTCCCGGTCCGAGGCCCGAGTCCTGCGCAGCAGCCGACCACCACGGTCGCCGAGCGGCCGCAACCTCAGCATCACGCTGGCCCTGCTCGCCGTCCTCGTCGGCGGGAAGGCGGTGTGGCCCACCGCATCCGGCTGGGTCGACTACCTCGTCAACGGCGACCCGCGTTTCCGCACCGGTGTCGACGCCGCCCCCGCCCAGCCTCCGAAGGGCGGGCGGATCCGGCCCGCCGTCGCGGTCCCCGACGACCCTGGCCCCCGCCACTACGGCTTCATGATGACGCAGCCGACCGGCGAGCCGGTGACCTTCGACCCGTGCCAGCCGATCCACTACGTCATCCACGACCCGGCCGGGCTCGGGGACGCCGGCCGCGACGTCGTCGCCGACGCCACGATCGCCATGTCGGAGGCGAGCGGCCTCGCGTTCGTCTTCGACGGCTACACCGACGAGAAGCCGAACCCCGGTCGCGCGATGAGCATCCCGCAGTACTCCGCGCGGTTCGCGCCGGTCCTCGTCTCGTGGAGCGACCCCACCGAGACCCCGCGACTGACCGGTGGCGTCGTCGGGCTCGGCGGCCCGCTCGCCTTCGGACGCAAGGGCGGCAACCGGTCGTACGTGACCGGCGCGATCGAGCTCGACACCCCCGCGCTCGGGCCACGGCTCGACACCGCGAGCGGCCGGGCAATGGCACGCGCGGTCGTCCTGCACGAGCTGGGCCACGTCATCGGAGCGCAGCACGCCGAGGACCGCGGCGAGCTGATGCACGCCTCCTCGGGTCAGCAGGAGCTCGGCCCCGGCGACCGCTACGTCTTCGCGAGGCTCGGCAACGGACCCTGCATGCGGTGAGTCCGGTCGCCCGGGCTCGCCCTCGGACGTCCCCGTCTCAGTCGGAGCGGGGCAGTCCCGCACGGTCGAGCTCGAGCTGGAGTCGTGGCCTTCGGCGGTGCTCGTGCCGAACCGCGCGGATCACGTCGTCGACCTCCCCCGCGCGTTCGGTGCCGGCGGCGAGGCGTCGCATCCGCGCGAGACGCCGGGCGGCAGTGCGGTAGTGCTGAGCGTCCGGGGTCTCCAGTTCGGTGTCGACGAGCCGGGCGAGGACCGGGAGCACCGCGAGCGGGTCGATCCTCTCGTACGCCCGGGCGAGGCGTTCCCACGCGTCGGCATCGTCGAGGAGCAGCTGCTCGGCGAGGTCCCGGGCTCGCCGAACGTCCTCCAGGGTGAGCAGCACGAAGAGCACGGCGTCGCGTGGCGAGGCCGAGAGCCGTTCCATGACGGCCCCCTCGAGCGCGGCCCATTCCTCGCCCGCGACCGCGCGCAGCCGCGCCGCCGTCGACGACGAGGGCCAGCGACGGAACACCTCGAGCCTCGCGGCCGGCAGGCCCTGGGGGGCGTGGCGGGCCAGCAGCTCGCACCAGTACTCGGCCGCTTGGATGGCCTGGTGTCCGCCCATCGGGTGCTCGACCGCCTGCTGCACGTAGTCGAGCGCCAGAGCATGGTCGCCGATCTCCTCGAGGGCCTCGGCCGTCTCGTGGTACCAGGCGGGGACCCCGCCGTCGCGCAGGTGAGTGCGGATGACGGCCTCCGCGTCCCGGTCGTGGACGGCGAGCCGCTGCGCGTTCCACGCCAGGGTGAACCACTCGCCCGCGTGCGGCGACTGCCACGAGTCCCCAGCTCCCGGCTCGGCACCCAACCCGGCGCGGATCTCGTCCAGTCGGGCGCGGTACCTCCGCATCCCGAGCTCCCCGAGGGCCGACGCGTAGGCCACCGGGTCGAGGGTGAAGAAGTCGCACTCCTGCGCGAACTGGAAGCGGATCATCCACTCCACCAGCCGCTCCGACGGCACCGAGGCCGTGGTCGCGACCACCGGGTGGAGGTCGACGAGGCGCCGGCAGGTGTCCCCGATGATGCCGGCCGAGTCGTCGGCCCGCATGACGACCCGCAGGGCCGACGCGATGGCCTTCTCGGTCACCGACAACACCTCGGCCGGATCGGCCGTCTCGGCGGCCCTCTCGAGAACGTCGACGGCCTCGTGCATCTGCACGCCATGGGCGTTCGCGGCGCGGTAGCGGGACAGATCAGTCCGCGTGCGGATGAGGGGCAGGACACGGTCGCCGAGCTCGCTCACGGTCCCATCGTCTCAGCCGGCGACCGGGGAAAGGAGCTGTCCGCATCAACTGCTGCCCCAGCCCGACGGGGTGGTCGTGGCGTGGGCTCGCCGGGTGTCAGCCGGTGGGCACTGCGGGGTCAGGTCGGTGCGGCCGAAGTCATCACCCTTGAACAGGATCGGATCTCCCGTCGCCCGGGCCAGCGCGTGGGCGAAGCAGTCACCGAAATCCAGCCTCGCCGGAGGCCCGCTCCCCCTGCCGTAGTCGCGGTGGGCCGCGCGCGCGATGGCACCCTGCTCGGCAGTGACCGGCTCGACGACCAGCCCGAGGCGGGCGACCAGGTCATCCACCCTGCGGTCACAACGGGTGACCGGCGGCTGTCGATGACGATGTGCGTGTCCAGGAGCGTGGCCACGGAGATGCGCGGGTGCGCATCGCCGACGAGAGCCGCCACGAAGGCGTCGCGCTCCGGCTCGTTCGTGACGATGGCGACGAGAGCCGAGGTGTCGACGATCACGCGGGCAGCCCGCGCTCGTCGTACAGGTCGAGGCTCCGGATGGCCTCGCGGTCCTCGTCCGTGAGTGACCGGTCGATGTCGGTGAGGATCGCGTCGATGCGCACGCGCCGTGCCACGTCGTCGTCCGGGCTCGTCAGCGACTCGAGGTACTGCTCGAGCGCCACTTCGATGACGCTCGTCTGCGACAGCCCCGTCCGCCGCGCGGCCTCACGGGCCAGGTCGTGGACCCGCGGCTTCTTGATGTTGAGGCTCATGGTGCCGTTCTACCCCCCGACAGTGGATGTCTACCCTCCTGTGGATGACGCGGAACGCGGGGCGTCGGAAACGGGCAGGGTGGACGGAGACCACCAGACTGGAGGACCCCCCGATGACCGAGCCCGCCGACATCTCCCCCACCGACCGCGACCTCGAGAGCACGGCGCTGCTCGCCCTGGCCGACGGCCCGCTCCCCGCTCACGAGGTGGCGAACCGGATGCGGCGCCGGTTCCGCAGTCGCACCGTGGATGCCCGCCTCGTCGAGATGCTCGTCCAGCGCAGCCACCTGCTCGTCGGACGTCCCGACGGCTCGGTCATCCGGCTCGTCGACCTGCTCGAGGGCTCGGTCCTCACGGCCCGCATCGCCCACTCCGACGGCTCACGGCGAGATCTCTGGACCTCGCTCGCCCTCGCGCCGCTGCTGACGTGGATGGACGCAGAGGGTCTCTGTCTCACGTCGAACGAGCCGCTGGCCAAGGGTGCCTTCGGCCACGACACGATCGTCGGACCCCCGGGGTGGCTGCCGGCGCTGCCACCCGGGTCGCTCGTGTCGCTCACCCTGACGGGTGGACGGGTCGCGGTGTCACCGGTGGAGGACGACGACCTCCTGACGGCACGGGACGAGGGTGCGGTGCGGCGGGCCCTGAGCCGCCACTACCGCACGCCGATGTGGTGGACCGAGGACGACCTCGCCGAGCGGCCGTACGACCTGACGACCGCCGTCGCGACCGCACTGGTCGAGGACCCCGACCTGCTGCGCCGCCCCACGAGGCCGCTCGACGAGCTGCACTACATCGCCGTGCGGCAGTGCGCCCAGGACCACCACCTGCGCGATGCCGCCGCCTGGGGCGCCGGCGCGTGCGTGAGCTTCTCCATCACCGGGATGCCCGAGGCGCTGGCCGGTGAGATCTCCCGGCGTGCGCGTCACTACGGGATGTCCGACGACCAGTACGCGATCCTGGCCCTCGGGCACCTCTGCTGGCGCTCGCCGTTCGCCGAGGACCTCGGCGCCGGGGACCTCGGCTGGGAGCCGCCGGCCGCGACGCGTCCGGTCGGCCGTGATGGCCTTCGTCGCCTCCGACCCCTCTGACCCGGCCGCGTCGTTCCGTCTCCGCTCCCGCGTCAGGCGACGCGGGTCTTCGGCGCGGTCTCGGCCGTCTTGCCCGGGTCGCGCTCCACGACGTCACCGAGCACGTCGTCGATCCGCTGCATCAGCTCCGGCTCGAGCGTGACCCCGGCGGCCTTGACGTTCTCGCCGACCTGGTCCGGACGCGACGCCCCGACGAGCGCCGCCGCGACGTTGTCGTTCTGCAGCACCCAGGCGACGGCGAGCTGCGCCATCGTCAGGCCGGCGTCGTCGGCGACCGGCTTGAGGTCCTGCACCCGCCCGAGGACGTCGTCGTTCATGAACCGCTTGATCATGTCGGCGCCGCCCTTCTCGTCGGCGGCGCGCGAGCCCTCCGGCGGCTGCTGGCCGGGCACGTACTTGCCGGTGAGGACGCCCTGCGCGATGGGGCTCCACACGATCTGGCTGATGCCGAGCTCCTCGCACGTCGGGACGACCTCGCCCTCGATGACGCGCCACAGCATCGAGTACTGCGGCTGGCTCGAGATGAGCTGGATGTTGAGCTCCTTGGCGAGGCGGTGGCCCTCGCGGATCTGCTCGGCGGTCCACTCGCTGACGCCGATGTAGAGCGCCTTGCCCTGGCGCACGACGTCGGCGAAGGCCGTCATCGTCTCCTCGAGCGGGGTCTCGGTGTCGTAGCGGTGGGCCTGGTAGAGGTCGACGTAGTCGGTCTGGAGGCGCTGCAGCGAGCCGTTGATCGACTCCATGATGTGCTTGCGCGACAGGCCGGTGTCGTTCTTCCCGCCCGGGCCGGTGGGCCAGTACACCTTGGTGAAGATCTCGAGGCTCTCGCGCCGCTCACCCTTGAGCGCCTCTCCGAGAACCGTTTCCGCCTTGGTGTTGGCGTAGACGTCGGCGGTGTCGAAGGTGCTGATGCCCGCATCGAGCGCGGCACGCACGCACTGGGTCGCGACGTCGTTCTCGACCTGCGAACCGTGCGTCAGCCAGTTGCCGTAGGTGATCTCGGAGATCTTGAGTCCACTGTTGCCGAGGTAGCGGTAGTCCATCCCCCCCACCGTAGGCGCGCCGCCGACCGCCGGACCCGGCAGGGTCGGGGCGGGCCGAGCGGCCGCCTCAACCCCAGGGTGGAGGCGGCTCCGGCGGATGATCAACCCGGGGCTCGACGCGGCCGGGGCGCCACCGACCGGACAGTGGTGACGTCCACTCCCCCCCACCCCACCGGAGCCCCCCCCATGTCCACCGGCCAGGACCTCCTCAACCTCCTCCTCCTCGCCTGGATCCTCTCGAGCAACCTCGGCACCCGCGCCCTGACCCGCCGGCGGATCACCCTGCCGCTGTTCGTCGTCGCGGTCGCGGGCTGGGGCTACCTCAAGGACGCGCCCACCCTCGGCAACGACGGACGGCTCGAGCTGGCCGGCCTCGCCGTCGGCGTCGCCCTCGGCGCGCTCGCCGCGTTCACCGTCCGGGTCCGCCGCGAGGGCGACCGCGTCCTCGCCACCGCGGGTGCCGCGTTCGCCGCGCTGTGGCTCGTCGTCATCGGGGGGCGCGTGCTGTTCGCCTACGGCGCCGACCACTGGTTCCCCCGCGCCATCGGGCAGTTCTCGCGCGACCACCTCATCACCGGGGCGGATGCCTGGACCGCCGCGTTCGTCCTCATGGCGCTGGCCATGGTCGTCGCCCGGCTCGCCGTCACCGGGCTGCGCGCCCTGCGCCTCTCCGAGGAGCGGCCGGCGGCGAGCACGTCCGGCCCGGTCACGCTCTACCGTTGAGCCGTCGCCGTCCCGTCGAGCCCGTCCGAGGAGCGCCGTGCCGCCATCCGACCCCGTCGCCGACGCCCGCCCCGTCGGCGACGCCCGGCCGGCCGACCTGCGCCGGGTGATGGTCCTCGCCGGATGGGTGGCCGCCGCGTTCGTCGCCGTCGCCACCCTGGTCGGCGGCCTGCCGCCCGGGGGCCGGGGCGTCGCCGTCGCCCTGATGACCGTCCTGGCCCTCGCGCTGTGGCTCGGGTCGCTGAGCACCCGGGTCACCGACGAGCGGCTCCTTCTCGCGCTGCTCGTCGGTGCCGGGCTGCTCGGGGCGGCCGTCGACCGGCTCGACCCGAGCGGCCCGGCCTACATCCTCCCGTTCATGGCCGCGGCCGGGCTCGGGATGCGGCTCCCGCGCCGCACGGCCCTCCTCGCCGGTGCGGTCGTCATCGCCGCCGGGACGTGGGCCGAGGCGAGCACCTCCGCGACCCCGGCGAGCGCCGGGCTCGACGTGGCGATCGGCGGCGCGTTCCTCCTCGCCGCCGCGGCGTTCGCCGGGGCCAACCGGGACGCCCACGAGCGGGCCCGCGAGCTGCTGCGCCTGCAGGAGGAGACCCGGATGGCGCGCGAGGAGGCCGCCGTCCTCGCCGAGCGCGGCCGGATCGCCCGCGAGCTGCACGACGTTCTCGCCCACACCCTCTCCGGGCTCGCGGTCCAGCTCGAGGGGGCCCGGCTGCTCGCGGCCCACACCGGCGCCGACGCCCGGCTCGTCGAGCAGATCGGCAACGCCCAGGGGCTGGCGCGCAGCGGGATGTCCGGAGCGAAGCGCGCCGTGGCGACGCTGCGCGGCGAGGCCCTGCCCGGAACCGAGCAGGTGCCCGAGCTCGTCGAGCAGGCGCGCCTGGCCACCGGTGCCCCCGTCACCTACACCGTTGTGGGCGAACCCGTTCCGCTGGCGCCGGAGCGTGGACTGCCGGTCTACCGGGCGGCGCAGGAGGCCCTCGCCAACGTCGCCAAGCACGCTCAGGGCGCGCCCACCACCGTCACCCTCCGGTGGGGCGAGCGCGCGGCGGAGGTGGAGGTCGTCGACTCCGGCGGCCGGCCCACGGGGCTGCCGTCCGGCGGCTTCGGGCTGACCGGTCTCGCCGAGCGAGCGGCCCTCGCGGGCGGGCGGCTGGAGGCCGGGCCCGCCGACACCGGCTGGCGGGTGCACCTGACCATGCCGTACACCGACGAAGGGACCTCCTGATGGACCAGCCGGGCGCACCCGTGCGTGTGCTCGTCGCCGACGACCAGAAGGTCGTCCGCGACGGGCTGACGATGATGCTCGGGCTGCTCGACGGCATCGAAGTGGTCGGCAGCGCGGTCGACGGCGCCGACGCCGTGCGCCAGGTCGAGGCCACCGACCCCGACGTCGTCCTCATGGACCTCGGGATGCCGACCGTCGACGGCGTCGAGGCGACCCGCCGGCTCACGGCGGCCGGGGCCCGCGCCCGGGTCGTCGTCCTCACGACGTACGCCGACGACGAGTGGGTCTTCGGGGCGCTGCAGGCCGGGGCGCGCGGCTACCTCACCAAGGACGCCGGCGCGGAGGACATCCGGGCGGCCGTGCTGTCGGTGGCGGCCGGTGACGCGCAGCTCGACCCGTCCGTGCAGCGCCGGCTCCTCGAGGCGCTGGCGTCCGGACGCCCCGCCGGCACGGCATCGGGGGTGGCGTCGAACGCCACCGCCGTCGACCCGTCGCTGACCGCCCGGGAGCGCGAGGTGCTCACCGAGATCGCCCGCGGGCTGTCCAACACCGAGGTGGCCGAGCGGCTGTTCGTCTCGGAGGCGACGGTCAAGACGCACGTCAACCACCTGCTCGCCAAGACCGGCTGCCGTGACCGCGCCGCGCTCGTCGCCTACGCCTACCGGACCGGGATGGCGCCGCGGGACTGACGGCTCCCGGCCGTCTCCACCCCCGGGTGGAGACGCCGTGGCGGCGGGTTCAACCCGTGCGCCGACGGCGCGGCGGCGGCACACGGCGAGAGTGGACGCAGCGCAGCGCTCCCCCACCCCTCCCGGCCGAAAGGCCCGTCATGACCGCCCTCCGCCCCACGCACACACCGTCGCCCACGCCGTTGCCCTCCCCCACCGAGCCCGTCGCCGAGCCCGTCGCCGAGCCGGTCACCGGCGTCGTCACCGCCACCTCCCGCCCCCGCCACCTGCTCGTCGCGGCCGTCGCGATGTTCCTCCTGCCCTGGCTGGTCTGGGGCTCGGCGATCGCGCAGGCCCACGACGTCATCGGATGGCGCCTGCCGCAGGGCATCGCGCTGTGGGTGCTCACGCCGTCGGTCGTCGTCGCCGCCCTGGCGCTCGGCGGCCGGGCCGGCCTCGCCGACCTCGTGCGGCGCATCGTCCGCCGGCCCGGGCCGGTGTGGGTGTACCCGGTCGCGGTCCTCGTCCCGCTGCTCATCGGTGCCGCGACGGTCGGCGTCTCGGTGGCCCTCGGCCGGCCGCTGCACCTCGGCGAGACGATGAGCCTCGGCGGGTGCCTGGTCTACCTCGTCTACGCCGTGGGCCTGTTCCTCCTCACCGCGGAGGCGGGCTCGACCGGCCTGCTGCTCCCCCGCCTCCAGGCCCGGCTGCAGCCGCTGGCCGCGAGCGTCCTGCTCGGGCTCGTGTGGGGGCTGTGGCACCTGCCGCTGCTCCATGTGCCGGGCGAGAAGGACGCCGGTCTGCCGTTCGCCGCGTTCCTCCTGCTCATCGTGCCGACCCGCGTCCTCATGACCGCCTTCGTCGACGCCACCCGCGGCACGGTGCTCGTCGCCGCCGTCTTCCACGCGGCGTTCAACGCGACGATGACCTACACCGGGGTCGTCGGCCCCGACCACGCGCTCATCTGGACGGCGGCCGTCGTCACCCTCGTGCCCGCCGCCGTGGTCGCCGTGGTCGCCGAGGTCAGGGGAGTCACCGGAGTCACCGGAAGAGCAGCGCGTCGCGCACCTGCCGGTGCAGCACCTTCCCGATGAGCGAGCGCGGCAGCTCGTCGACGAGGACCACCCGCCGCGGCACCTTGTACGCGGCCAGGTGCTCGCGGCTGGCCTGGCGCACGGCGTCCGGGTCGAGGTCGACGCCCGGCGCCGCGACGACGGCGGCCACGACCTCCTCGCCGCCGCCGTCCAGCGGCAGCCCCACCGCGGCGGCATCCGCCACGCCCGGCACCGTGCGCAGCGCCGCCTCCACCTCCGAGGGGTAGACGTTGAAGCCGCCGGTGATGATGAGCTCCTTGATCCGGTCGACGATGGTGACGAAGTGGTCCTCGTCGACGACGACCACGTCACCGGTCCGCAGCCAGCCACCCGGCAGCAGCACGCGCGCGGTCTCCTCGGGCTGGTTCCAGTAGCCGGAGAACACCTGGGGGCCGCGCACGAGCAGCTCGCCGCGCTCGCCCTGCGGGCGGTCCACGTCCGGCTGCTCCGGGTCGACGACGCGCATCTCGGTCGAGGGGAACGGGACCCCGACCGTGCCCGGCCGGCGGTCGGCCGACACCGGGTTGCCGAGGGCGATCGGTGAGGCCTCGGTCATCCCGTAGCCCTCGACCAGCAGCCCGCCGGAGACCTCCTCCCACAGCTCGACCGTCTCCGGCGGGAGCGCCATCGCCCCCGAGATGCCGCACCGGATGCTGCGCAGGGACACGCCGCGGTCCCGTGCGGCGGTGGCCAGCTGCTGGTAGATGGGTGGCACGGCCGGGAGGAAGGTCGCCGGCTGCCGGCGCATCGCCTCGAGGAGCTGGTCGACGTCGAAGCGCGGGAAGAGGACGAGCCGGGCGCCGATGCCCATCGCGAAGGTCAGGCACAGGGTGAGCCCGTAGGCGTGGAAGAGGGGCAGCACCGCGTAGATGGTCTCCTCGCCGTCGACGAGCCCGGGGACCCACGCCCGGCCCTGGAGGGCGTTGGCCAGCAGGTTGCGGTGGGTGAGGATCGCCCCCTTCGGCGTGCCCGTCGTGCCGCCGGTGTACTGCAGGAGCGCGACGTCGGTGTGGGCCGGACGCGGCCAGGTCGGCTCCAGCGGCGTGGCGGCGTCGACGAGGGCCTCCCAGCGTGGGTGGCCGGGTGCGGGAGCGCTCATCGCCGCACGGGTGGCCCGGGCCGAGGGCACCGGGAGCCGCAGGAGCAGGCGCTTGAGCCGGGGCAGCGCGCTCGTCAGGTCGACCGCGACGATGGTGCGTACCGCGGTCTGGGCCGCCACCTGCTCGACCGTCGGAACAGCCTTGTCCCACACCACCGCCACCGTCGCGCCGTGGTCGGCCAGCTGCACCTGCAGCTCCTCGGGCGTGTAGAGCGGGTTGTGCTCGACGACCACCGCCCCGAGCCGCAGGACCGCGTAGAACGCGACGACGTGCTGCGGGCAGTTGGGCAGCACCAGGGCCACCCGGTCGCCCGCGGCCACCCCGAGCCCCCGGAGGGCCTGGGCTGCCCGAGCGACCCGGTCGCCGAGCTCGGCGTAGGTGACGGTCGCCCCGTAGAAGTCGAGGGCGACGTGGTCGGCGAACCGCTCGACGGAGGCGTCGAGCAGGTCGACGAGCGAGTGCTCCGGCACCTCGACGGTCGCGACGACCCCCGGGGCGTAGCGCGCGGTCCAGGCGTGGTCGCTCATCGGGTGCACCGTCCTCGTGACGGCCCGGCCGGGAGCCGGTCCACTCCCGACCCTAGTCCTCAGCCGACGAGGGTCTCCAGGGCTGCGCGCAGCCGGCGGCCGGCGTCCGTGGCGACATCCTGCAGAGCGGAGTTGCCGGTGACGGTGACCATCGCGTCCGGGTCCATGGCCTCGACCAGGGTCGCGCCGCCCTCCCCCGCGCGGACCACGACGTTGCAGGGCAGCAGCACCCCGATGGACGGCTCCGCCCGGGTCGCGGCGAGCGCGAGCGGCGGCCGGCAGGCGCCGAGGATGACCTGCGCCGGGATGTCGGCGTCGATCTTGGCCTTGAGCGTCGCCGCGAGGTCGATCTCGGTGAGCACGCCGAACCCTTGGTCGGCGAGCGCGGCGCGGGTGGCCTCGAGCACCTCGTCGAAGGGGCGCTCGACGGATGCCGTGATCGTGTAGGTCATGGGTCCTCCTCGGTCGGTGGGGGCTGCGGTCCCTCCACCGTCTCACACACCCGGAGGGGTATCGAGGGGCCACCCCCACCCGGCGCGCCAGGGCGGGAGCGCCGTCGCGGCCCACCCGACGGGCTAGCGTCTGCCCCGTGGACGCGGGCAGGGCACCGGGCGACTTCGCCACCGTGCTGCGCCGGCTGCGGGACGCTCGGTCGCTGACCCAGGAGGAGCTCGCCGAGCGGGCCGGGTTGACCGCCAAGGCCGTCGGCGCCCTCGAGCGCGGGGAGCGGCGCCGCCCCTACCCGCACACCGTCCGCTCCCTCGCCGACGGGCTCGGCCTGGGCGAAGACGACCGCGCCACCCTCGTCGCCGCGGTGCCCCCGCGCGAGCCCACCGCCTCGACGCGCCTGCCGGCACCGGCGTCCCCCGCCGAGCGCGTCGAGCCACCGGCCGGCTCGCCCCCGGTGCCGGCCACCCTTCTCATCGGCCGCGACACCGAGCTCGACGCGCTCCGCACTCTCGTCCGGTCCGGCACCCGGCGGCTGGTCACCCTCACCGGGCCTGGAGGGGTGGGCAAGACCCGCCTGGCCATCGAGCTGCTGCACCGCGAGGAGGCCTCCTTCCCCGGTGGCGCCCACGCCGTCGACCTCGCCGCGGTGCGCGAGCCGGCCCTCGTCGTCCCCAAGGTCATCGCCACCCTGGGGCTGCCCGAGGCGGTCGAGACCGCCCCGCTCGACGCCCTCGTCGCCCACCTCCAGGGGCTGCGGGTGCTGCTCGTGCTCGACAACCTGGAGCAGGTCACCGGCGCCGCCCCCGTCCTCGCCGAGCTCGTCGCGCGCTGCGCCGACCTCGTCGTCGTGGCCACGAGCCGCGCGCCGCTGCGCGTCCGGGCCGAGCACGAGATGGTGCTGGCCCCGCTCACGACGCCGAGCACCGACGACGTCGATGCCGTGGCCGGCTCCCCCGCCGTCGCGCTGCTCCTCGACCGCGCTGCCGCGGCCGGGGCTCCGACCGCCGTCACCGGCCCCGACGCCCCGGCGCTAGCGGCCATCGCCCGCCACCTCGACGGGCTGCCGCTGGCCCTCGAGCTGGCGGCACCGGGGCTGCGGCTCCTCTCCCCCACGACGCTGCTCGCGCGGCTGGAGGCATCCGGCCCCGGTGCCGGGCCGCGCGACCTGCCGGAGCGGCACCGGACGATGAGCGCGGTGCTCGACTGGAGCACCGACCTCCTCGAGCCGGAGGAGGTCGGGCTGTTCGAGCGGCTGGCGGTCTTCAGCGGCGGCTTCTCGCTCGACTCCGTCGAGGCGGTCGTCGGCGGGGAGGACGTCGTGCCGGCGCTCGGGGTGCTGGTCGAGCAGTCGCTCGTGCTGCGGGTCCCCGCACCGGATGACCAGCCGCGCTTCCGGCTGCTCGAACCGGTGCGGCAGTACGCGATGCGCCGGTTGCACGCGCGCGGGGAGGCGACGACCACCGCCGACCGGCACGCCGCGCACTTCCACGAGCGGGCGGTGGCCGCGCACGTCGTGCTCCAGGGGCCCGGGCTGGTCGCCGCGCTCGACCGGCTGGAGGCCGACCACGCCAACCTGCGCTCGGCGTACCTACGGCTCCTCGAGCTCGACCGGGCCGGGGACGCCGCGGAGCTGGCCGGCAGCCTGTGGCTCTACCTCGCGCTGCGCGGCCACGCCCGTGAGGGCCTCGCCTGGCTGGAGCGGGTCGACGACGGCGCCTCCGACGGGGCGCGCCTCGTCGGGCTCACCGGTCGCCTCGGGCTCCTGCTGTTCACCGGTGACGTGGCGCGGCTGCGCGCGGAGTCGGGGCCGGCGGTCACCCTCGCGGGCCGGGTCGACGACCCCGGCCTCACCGCCGAGACCCTCATCCTCGCGGGGTTCGGCGCCGTCTTCTCGGGTGACCCCGCCTCCGCCGAGGAAATGCTCCGGAGCGGGTGGGACCAGGGTGTCGCCGCCGGCCGCCCGTGGGTCGCGGTGCACGCGAGGTTCGGGCAGGCCCAGGCCGCGCTGGTGTCGGGCGACCTCGAGGCTGCCGCCGGCCTCCTCGACCTGGTCGTCGAGGGGGCTCGCTCGCTCGGCAACCCGTTCTCGCTGGCCACCTCGCTCAACCTGCAGGCGACCCTCACCGAGCTGCTCGGGGACGAGGCGGGGACCGCCGCCCTGCTCGGCGAGGCGCTCGACCTCGGCCTGGAGGGCCGGCTGAGCTGGCCGCTCGGCTACACCCTCCCGGCCCTGGCGGCGCTGGCGCTGCGGGTGGGTGACCCGGCCAGCGCCGCCTGGCTCTTCGGCGCGGCGGCGGACGTCTCGGCGGTCGACGCCGTCGCCCACACCTTCCCGGTCTCGCGCGCCCTGTCCGACCGTGGGCTCGACGCCACGCGGCAGGCGCTCGACGAGGAGTCGTTCACCCGCGAGTGGGAGCTCGGCCGGGTGGCTGGCGACGCCGAGATCCGGGCCCGGGCGGCCGCCGTCCTCAGCCGCGCACGCGCTTGACGTAGCGCGCGAACTGCCACGCGCCGACCGTCCGCAGGATCAGCCGGACCGGCACCGGCAGGTTGGCGAGCAGCCGCGCCCGCTCCTCGGGGGTGGCCTCCTCGAGGACGAGGCCGAACATGATGGGCAGCTCGCTTCCCTTCATCGAGTCCTTGCCGTGGTTGGCCAGCTGGTTCCACTCGGCGGCGGTGACGTACCGGGCCGCGAGCGGGAGGATCTCGCGCTCCTCGAGGTCGAGGTGCTCGAACAGCGCTGCGGCGAAGCCGTCGATGAGGCCGGCGAGGTGCTCCCCGGTGGCCCGCGTCGGGGCGGCCTGCCACGCGTCGAGCGCCGGGAGCATGGCCTCGGTGCGCTCGTCGACGCCGTGGTGCTGGGCCTGCATCGTCTCGACGAGGCCGGTGGACGGGGCGGCCCGCTCGAGCAGCAGCGGCCAGAGCAGGGCGTCCTCGCCGGTGTGGTGCATGTGCAGCCCGGCCAGGCCGAGGCGGATGTGGTCGGCGACGACCTTCGCGCGCTTCGTGTCGCCCTCGGCGGTGCGCCGCACCATCGCGGCGGCCGCGGGGAACTCCCGGCGGAAGGCGCGGTGGACGACGACCATCTCCTGGGTCCAGGGGCGCTCGTCGGTGTGGGTCGTGATGGTCATGGTGGCTCCTCGGTGGGGGGTGCTGGATGTACCCCCAGCCTCCCGACCGGCGCCGCCGCGCCCCACCCACAGCACCCCCACGCTGCGTCCACGCTCGGGCGCACCTGTCGCCGTAGACCACGCGGGCGAGCCGCGCGGCGCTGATTCAGCTGAGGATGCCGTGCCGCGCGTTCCAGGCCTGCGCGCTCGAGTAGGCGTCGACCATCGACCAGATCCAGACCGCCGGCAGGGTGATGAACCCGATGAAGACGAAGAGCAGGACGAAGCTGACGAGGTACGTCAGCAGGAACGCGACGCCCTTGCCGGCCTGCCCGTTGATGAACTGGCCGAGGCCGGGCAGGAAGAAAGAGGCGATGACGGCGACGCCTGGGCTCTTCGGCGCGACGCGGACCGCGGGCGCGTAGCCGTATGGTCCGGCGACGAGGGGTGCCGGCTGGCCGGGCTGCACCGGATGGGTCATCGGGCCGGCGGGAGGCCCGGCGTACGCCTGGACCACCTGGCCGTGGACCACGGTGTCGGTACCGGGTGCCGACACCTCGGACCAGGACGAGCCGGTCCACCAGCGCTGGGTGCCATCCGGCTGTGTGTACCAGCCGGCCGGGGCGTTGCTCATGCGGTCTCCTTCGTCCGGGCGCGGACCCAGCTGTCGTGGCGCTCGACCCACGGGGCGCGGACGGCCGGGTGGACGAGGGCATGCCACACCAGTGTGCGGCCGCCGATTGTCGCCGACCGAGGTGTCTCGTAACCAGCCCCGTCCAGGGCGCCACCGCGCTGACCACTGAGCGCCGCCACCACGCGGGCCGCCGCGTTGCCGAGCGTGACGATGGTCGACGCCCCGGACGCCTCGACCTGCCGGCGGAGCCGGTCGTGCTGGCCCTCGGCCGCCCTGACGATGGCATTCTCGGAGGGGTGCGGCTCCATGTCCACGGTCGGGAGACCCAGCACCTCGGCCAGCACGGCATAGACACCCTCCCCCGTGACGACCCCCTCGACGCCATGGCTCATCATCGAGGTGGGCAGGCAGTCGGTGACGAAGTAGTCGTCGGGAGCCAAACCGAGAGGTGCCAGCCAGCGGGCGTGGAGCTGCCGCCCGGACGACCCGTTGAGGCGCGACGGGCGCACCGACCCCCACTCGGCCCGGAAGTACTCGCTGCGCCAGCGCTCGACGAAGTGGTCCATGCCTGAGCCGTCCCAGAACGGGTAGGGCTCGTTGTCGACCGGCAGCGCCACGACCCGTCGGGCCCGCCCCTCGGGTGGTGTCCACTCGACGTGGACCGCCGACGGATAGGCGCCGACGACGATCGTCGACACCTCTCGCAGAGGCACACCCATCGCCAGGTCGCGCACCGGTGCGCCGAACGGGAAGGTTCCCACCGTCATCCCCCATCGCTGTGACACTGCGTCGGAACGCTAGAGGGCAGGTCCGACAAGCTCCAAGCCCCGGGGCGAGATTCAGCCGTTCGGCCGGTTTGGCGCCTGACCTGCGGAGACGCGCACTGGTCGGCTCCTAGGTTGACCGCGTGCCGAACGGGGGACTTCGCGCGCGGATGGACGCGCTCACGGGTGGGCCGGGTCGTCGACAGCCCGAGATGCTGCGCAAGCTCGAGGAGCTCGACCGCCTCGACCTGACGAATCTGGACCCGGAGCAGGTGCTCTGGCCGGGCGGACACTCGTCGCGCCACGACCCACGCGCCTGGGAGCCCGGACGGCATCGCGCCGTCACGACCGAGCCGCGGTCGCCCCGACACGGCGGCATTGTCGGTCCTCGGCAACGGGCCGTGCGTGCCCGGCATCTGACCGCTCCACTCGACCACCAGGAAGACGGACCATGACCGCCCCGCCCGAGACGAAGGTGATGCGCCTGCGCTACGCCGCGACCTGCCAGTGCGGCAACGCGGTCGGAGCCGGTGAGCGCGGCGCGTACACCCGCAGCACGAAGACGGTGACGTGCCTCCCGTGCCACGAGGCGGCGCGTGGGGATGCACTGCCCGCACCGCCTGCACTCCCGGTGGCTGACCCGCAGCCGGACGAGCCCGCCCTCGACGTGGGGACCGCCGGCGCCGCCGCCCTTAAGGAGTACGAGCGCCGCAAGGCCAAGGACGAGGCGGCGCGGCAGCAACGCAGCGCGATCTGGCGTGCCCTCAACGGCTTCTTCTACCCGGACGGGCGACAGACGACGCACGCCTGGAAGGTCGGCGCGGCGGGTGAGGCCCGGGTGGCCCAAGCCCTCCTGACGTGCACGGAGTCCGGCCTCGGGTTCGCCCTGCACGACCGGCGGGTCCCGGGCAAGCGGTCGAACATCGACCAACTGTTCGTCGGGGCGAGCGGCGTGTTCGTCATCGACGCGAAGTTCTACAAGAACGCCGACGTGTCGGTCGAGCGGTCCGGAGGGCTGTTCGGCCCGAGCGTCGAGACGCTCAAGGTGAATGGCCGCAAGCGCGATGCCCTGATCACCGCGATGCTCGGCCAGCGCGACGTCGTCGTCGACGCCCTCGCCGGTACGCCTGCGGAGGGCACCCCGGTGATCCCGGTGCTCTGCTTCGTCGACGGCATCCTTCCGATGTGGGAGAGGAACCGCCGCGTCAACGGGGTGCGGCTCCGCGGGCTCAAGGGCCTGTCGACCCTGTCCGCGCTCGACGGTCCGCTGGATGACGCCCGCCGCCTCGAGGTCGCGCGCATCATCTCCACCACGCTTCCCTCGATGACTTGACACCCCCTGTCGCACTGCGTCGGCTGGGCGGAGGCTACGTGACGTGGGTCGGGGCGACCCCACGAACAGCGCTGGAAGGGTGCTTCTTCGCAGACTTCTCGATCTTGGATAGTGCGGCTGCTGCCAGATCCACGTCGAGCTTGTCCGCAAGCGTCACAAGGTAGATCAGCACGTCCGACATCTCGTCCGACACCTTAGTTCGCAACGGCTCCTCCCCCAGCCTCACACGCGCGTCGTCCGCCGGGAGCCACTGCATGAGCTCGGCCAGTTCACCCACCTCCCCCACCAGCGCGAGCATCACGGACTTGGGGTCCTGGAACTTCTCCCAGTCGCGCTCCTCACGGAACGCACGGGCAGCATCGCGAATGGCCTGGAGGTCTGACACGACCGCGAGTATGCCGCTTCCCCCGAATCCGCAACGCGCCCGTTAGAGTCTCACCCGTAACAGCGGCCCGACGGGCTTCCGCGTCAGGACAAGCCCCCACCCGCACGGTCTACTTCGTGCTGCCTGGGGTTCTTCTTCGTGACGCTGTACCGGACGTCTGTCACCGGCTTCTCTGCGGTCGAGCACCGCCTGAGCGAGATGCTTGCTGAGCAGATGGCGATTCGCACCGGACAGTCGCCCAGCCCGGCCGAGCGCCGGTCCTGGGAGCGCAGCCTCCCCGCGCTTCGCGCCGATCTCCTGGATGCCGACTTGGGCGGCGTGGAGATGCTCATCGAATACCAGCTCCCGCTCACGAGCAAGCGCGCGGATGTTGTCCTCGCAGGGAAGCACCCGGAGACCGGTGGGTACTCGTACCTCGTCGTCGAAATGAAGCAGTGGAGCCACGCAACCCGGTTCGAAGACAGCGACACCCTGGTCACGATCGAGGAGTACTACGGACGGCCTGTGACGCACCCTGCCCTCCAGGTCAGGGACTACTGCGACTACCTGCTCGGCTTCACCACGACCCTCGCGGACGATCCGGGCTCGGTTGCTGGAGCCGCCTACCTCCACAACGCGACCGACTCGGGCGTCGACGACCTCTTCCGCCTCCCGGGCGACGCCCACGGGCGGGTGTTCACCGGGCAGCGTCGTGGCGAGTTCCAGGACTTCCTCAAGAGCCGCTTTGCCCCCCGCTCAAACGGAGCGGAAGCCGCCGACAATCTGATGAACAGCCGAATCGCGCCGTCGAAGCAGCTTCTGGCGCTCGCCGCGGAGGAGGTCCAGCAGCGCGAGATGTTCACCCTGCTGGACGAGCAGCGCGACGCCTACAACTACGTCCTGCACGCGGTGGAGCGAGCACGCCGGAGCAACACCAAGACGGCCGTCATCGTCTCCGGTGGTCCGGGGAGCGGGAAGAGCGTGATCGCGCTGTCGCTGTTGGGCGAGCTCTCTCGACAGGGCCGCTCGGTCCTGCACGCCACGGGGTCGCGCTCGTTCACGCAGACTCTGCGCAAGGTCGCCGGACGACGGGCTCCGCGGGTGCAGAAGATGTTCCAGTACTTCAACTCGTTCATGGCCGCGGTGCCCAACGACCTCGACGCTCTGATCTTGGACGAGGCACACCGCATCCGCGAGACGTCGGCGTCCCGATGGACGAGGGCCGAGCATCGCACCGGCCGTCCCCAGGTCGAGGAGCTCCTCGACGCCGCGAGGGTCCCCATCTTTCTCCTCGACCAGCACCAAGTCGTCCGCCCGGGCGAGCTCGGCACGGTTGAGGACATCCGCGGCCACGCGGCTTCGAGAGGCATCGACGTGGTCGAAATCAACCTCGATGCTCAGTTCCGTTGTGGCGGTTCGCAGGAGTACGTCACGTGGGTCCAGCGGCTCCTCGAGCTCGAGCCCGGCGGCGCAACCACCTGGGGCAACGAGCCCAACTTTGAGGTCTCGGTCGCCGACGACCCGCATGAGATGGAGGCCTACCTTCGCTTGAAACTCGAGGCTGGCTACTCGGCCCGGATGGCAGCCGGCTACTGCTGGCCGTGGAGCGACCCACACAGTGACGGGACTCTGGTCCCGGACGTGCGCATCGGTGATTGGGCCCGCCCCTGGAACCTCAAGGGCGATCGATCCGTAGGCGGCGCCCCGGCGGCCGCACTGTGGGCGTCAGACCCCGCGGGCTTTGGTCAGGTCGGCTGCATCTACACCGCGCAGGGCTTCGAGTACGACTACGCGGGTGTGATCATCGGCCCCGACCTTGTGTGGCGTGACGACCGCTGGGTCTCGGTCCGATCTGCCAACAGGGATCCCGATTTCAGGAACCGCACCAAGGTCAGTGATGACGACTTCGACCGGCTGGTCCGCAACGTCTACAAGGTGCTCTTGACGCGAGGCATGCGCGGCGTTGTCCTCTACTCCACCGACCCCCGCACGCAAGAACGGCTCAACGACCTCATCTAGGAACGAGCGCCGCACACCGCGGCAGACATCACACGGAACCTTCAGCAGTCCCGGGTTTGGGACTGCTGAAGGTCTGGTTGTCACTTCCGGTGTGGTGTTTCAGGCCGCGTGAG
>NZ_DAOLAC010000028.1:0-53862 GCF_035325325.1 Phycicoccus sp.
GCGTGCCTGCGGGTGGATGCCGAGCTGGCGGGCCGGCTGGGGTCGATGGACCCGGCCCGGGTGACCTCCGAGGCCCGGCGGGTCGCGGCGCGGGTGGCGGCCGACCAGGTCGCCGCGCACGCCGAGTCGACGATGCGCGGTCGGTGCGTCGAGGTCCGCGCCGGGTGGACGGGCTGACCGACTGGTTCGGGTCCCTGCCGACCGCCACGAGTGCGGCGATGTGGTCGGCGGTGGAGGAGCTGGCCGGGCAGTACCGCACGGTCGACGCCGACCTGTCGCTGCCCGCGGCGCGCGCGGATGCGCTGGCCGACCTGGTGCTGCGGAACGTGACCGTCTCCGCGCAGGTGACGCTCGGGGTGCCGGTCGTCACCGACCAGTCCACCCCGCAACCCGTGACCGGGGAGCTGTTCCGGGTCGACTGGGACGACGACGAGACCGTCGTCGACTCGGTCACCGGTGAGGTGACCCGGTACGCCGACCTCGACCCCGCCTCCCGCGAGGAGCTGTCCTGGCGGGAGGCGCCGCCCGAGCTCGAGGGTGACCGGACGATGACCATGGCACCCGTGTCCATCGGCAGCGCCGTGTCCGGCGCACAGCTGCCCGGCGTCGGCTGGGTCGACGCCACGACGATGGCCAACCTGCTGAAGACCCCGCCGCTGGAGGTGGCCCGGGCCGTCCTCGACGCCGAGACCGGGACCCTGGCCTCCCTGACCACCGCCGCCTACCGGCCCACCCGTGCGATCGCCGACTTCGTCAGGAGCAGGGACGGCACCTGCCGGATGTGGGGCTGCACCCGACCCGCCGAACGCTGCGACCTCGACCACGCGAGAGCCTGGCCCGACGGGACCACCACCCCCACCGAGCTCGAGTCCCTCTGCCGCCACCACCACCGCTTCAAGCAGACCCACCGCTGGCGACCGGTCCTCGACCCCGACGGCACCCTCACCTGGCACGGCCCGAACGCCGTCACCCGCACCACCGAACCCCAGCACCGCCGTCTGCACGAGCGCGCCGGTCAGGACGCGGGGTCGCTGGTCGGCGCCTCGGCCTTCGTGCCCTTGAGGACGAGCCAGAGCGCGAGGCCGACTTCGGCGACGAACCCGATGACCCACATGGGGTAGCTGATCGCGGGGTACGCCGGGGCCAGGAGGGTCTGCAGGAACCAGACGAGCACTGCGACGCCGTCGAGCAGGAGCAGCCATCCCAGCAGGCGGGGAAGGAACCCTGAGCGCAGCACGAGCCAGCCGAGGGGGAAGAGCCATGCGGAGAAGAAGAGCTGAGCCGTGACGAACCCGACACGGTAGGTGGAGAGCGAGAGCATCGCCATGGTGTCGAGCTGCGGGTCGGTGAGGCCTGACAGCCCCAGGGAGTGGTCGCCTTGGGCGAGGACGGTGAGAAGTGGCAGGTAGCTGGCGAGCTGGACGGCCACCCCGACAGCGTTGAGGACGAGCAGGAGCAGGGCCAGGCTCTGGTCCACGGGCCGGAACAGGGTGGAGAGCGCCCACGCGGTGGTGACGAAGAGCAGGCCCGAGAGCAGCGCTGCGACGAACCCGATCCGGAACGACGGCTCGTGGTCGGCGATCGTGGTGCGCAGGGTCTGGGCGTCGCTGAGGCCGATGTGGCCGACAGAGCTGGCGAGCACGTTGGTGAGGATGTACGCGAGGTAGAGCCCACCGGCCCACCGCGCCAGCCCGGTGCGATCCCAGGCGTCCGGCGTGGTGGCCCGGGCTGTGCTGAGGGTGCTGGTCATGGTGTGTCCTCTCCGGTCGCCCGCGGGCTGTCACTGTCAGCGGCGTCGTCGCGGACGCGCCCGACGAGGCCGATCGTCAGGCCCAGGGCCACGATCCGGATGGTGTTGATGACGGTGGCGACGAGCAGCCACCTGCCGGGGTCGTCGCCACCGGCCCCGAGCTTCGCGGGCACCTCGACGAAGGCTGTCACGAGGACGAGTGCGCAGATGGCGAGGAACAGCGCATGGCACAGCCGCCCCGAACCCGGCAGGCGAGCTCCCCAGCGCAGCATGATCAGGCTGAACAGGCCCGCGAGGACCAGCCCTCCCGCAGCCGCCTCGACGAGCATCGGGACGTAGTCGATCGACTGGGCCGACCGGTAGGCGGCGGCCGCCGGGGTCAGCGAGATCAGCAGGTTGGCTGCCCAGAACGTTGCTGCCCCCGAGAGCGTGAGCGCCACCCAGGCGCCCCGCGCCGTCTTCGCCCGTCCCCCGGCCCGGGTTCGGGTCGCCTCGACCACGTCCATGACGCATCTCCGACCGGCCGAGCCTCACTCGGCCCGCCACCAGCATCCCGCTCCACGCGACCGGCGGAGCCGACGTGGTGGCAACGTCACATGGCGGGGCGGACACGGACGCCGCGAGAGGTGACGACTGGTCGCGAGCACCCGGGTCGTCAGGGCCCGGACTAGTGTCGATCCATGCGTTATCGACTCCTCGGCCACAGCGGATGTGCGGTCTCCGAGCTCGCGCTCGGCACCATGACCTTCGGAACCGAGACCGACGAGGCCGGCTCGCACGAGCAGCTCGACGTCTTCCTCGAGGCGGGCGGCACGCTGGTCGACACCGCCGACGTGTACTCCGCAGGGGTGTCCGAGGAGATCATCGGACGGTGGCTGGCCGCGCGCCCGCGTGAGGTGACTGAGCGCGTGGTCCTGGCCACCAAGGGCCGGTTCGCGACCGACCCGGGCCCCAACGGCAACGGCTTGTCGGCCCGGCACCTGACCCGTGCCCTCGATGCATCCCTGGGCCGGCTCGGGGTCGATGTCGTCGACCTCTACCAGGCCCACGCATACGACGCGCACACGCCGCTGGAGGAGACGCTGCGCACGCTCGACGGCTTCGTGAGGGCCGGGAAGGTCCGCTACTACGGTCTCTCGAACTTCACCGGGTGGCAGCTCACCAAGGCGGTACTGACCGCGAGGGCGCTGGGTCTGCACGCGCCGGTGACGCTGCAGCCCCAGTACAGCCTCATCGTCCGCGAGATCGAGTGGGAGGTCGTGCCGGCAGCCCTCGACGCCGGCATCGGGTTGCTTCCCTGGAGCCCGCTCGGAGGGGGCTGGCTCTCGGGCAAGTACCGGCGCGACGAGCGGCCCACCGGGGACACCCGGCTCGGGGACGACCCCGACCGGGGGATGGAGGCGTACGACCGACGCGGCAGCGACCGCACCTGGCGGATCATCGACGCCGTGGCCGAGGTCGCCGAGACCCGCGGCATCTCCATGCCGGAGGTTGCCCTCGCCTGGGTGAACAACCGCCCCGGCGTGACCTCGACCATCCTCGGTGCCCGCACCACCGAACAGCTGCGGACCAACCTCGAGGCCGCGGGACTCGAGCTGTCGGCCGAGGAGTGCGCCGACCTCGACCGGGCGAGCGACCTCGGCGCCACCGACTACCCCTACGGGCACCTGGGCACCGACCAGCGCAGTCGCGACCTCGCGGGCGGCTAGCCGGCCCCCGGTCGTCAGCCGCCGAACCGGCCCGCCTGCTCGAAGAGCCTCTGGGCGCCGGCTGCCACCTGCTCGGCGTCCGTGCCGTCGAGCCCGTGCGCCAGCTCGACGGCCGCGACGGCCGCCCCCAGGAAGACCCGCCACGGCAGCGGGTCGGGCCCCTCGCCCTTGGGCTTGGGGATGTGGTGCGGCCACCCCGTCCCACACCAGTCCTCGATGTCCTCGGCGAACCGGGAGAAGCTGCCGTGCACCGCCGCCCGCTCGGCGAGGACCGCCACGAGCGCCGCACCGATCTCGTGGGGTGGCAGGGGCTGCGGGTTGAGGGCGACCTGCCCGAGCCGGCCGAGGGGGCCGCCGCCGACGACCTCCCACACGTACGGGTTCCGCAGGGCGATGAACCGCAGGAAGAGGTCAGAGTCGTTGAGTTCCATGGTGTCTCCTGGGTGAGGGTGGACGTTCACCCTGAGGAGCACCCGGGCCGCCGCGTGATACTGCGGCCGTGCCCGGTCAGCCGCGGGCGTCGAAGAGGGCGATGCCGTCGGCGACCGTGAGGAGGCACTCCGGCAGCGGTGCGCCGCCGCCGAGGACGGGCAGCCCGTCCTGGTGGAAGGCGCCGACCGACCACGCGGCGAACGTGGCGGGCGCACCGACCACGAGCTCTCCCCCGGGCCGCCCGGCCAGCTCCCGGCCTCCCGTGGTGTGCGCCGCCAGCGCCGTCGCCGGGTCCACCCGTTGCCGTTCGTCCCGGTGCTCGACCGCCGCCCGCACGGCGACCCACGGCGCGAACGGGGTCACCGGCGAGTCCGCTCCGAACCCCAGCCGTACCCCGGACGCGACGAACGAGGCGTACGGGTTGGTGGCGACGCCGCGGTCGGCACCGAGGCGGGCCGCGTACATCCCCTCTCGCCCGCCCCAGTACGCGTCGAAGGCGGGCTGGACGCTCGCGCCGATGCCGAGCCGCGCCATCGTCGCGATGCCGGCGGCGTCGACCATCTCGGCATGCTCGAGCCGGGGCCGTGACGCGCGTACGACGTCCTCCCCGACCAGCTCCGCCGCCCGCACGTACCCCTCGAGGACGAGGTCGAGGCCGGCATCGCCGATGACGTGGAACCCGCTCTGCACCCCCGCGAGGGCACACGCGGCGACGTGGTCGCGCACCGCGGCCGCATCCCGGTACGCCGTTCCGCGGCAGCCCGGTTCGTCCGCGTAGTCACCGCGGAGCAGCGCCGTGTGCGACCCGATCGAGCCGTCGATGTTGAGGTCGCCGCCGAGGCCCACCGCGCCGTGCAGCGCCGCCAGCGAGCGGGCCTGACCCGGCTCGGTCACCGCCTCGGCCCAGTAGCCGACGGTCTCGGGCAGGTCCGCCCGGCGGCCGAGGTCGAGGACGTCGGCGAAGTCCTCGGCCGAGGTGAGCAGCGGTCCGCCGCACTCGTGGACGGAGACGATGCCCAGCGCTGCGGCCGCCCGCAGCGCGGACTCGACGTCGCGGCGCCGGTCGGCGTGGCTGCGCGCGGCGTCGAAGGCCGCTCGGGCGGCGTTCTTCGCGTCGCGGACGACGAAGCCCGAGGCCGACCACCCGTCGAGGGCGTCGGCGCCGCAGAGGGCGACGAGGGCGGTCGACACCACCGCCGAGTGGCCGTCGATCCGCGAGGCGTACACCACGCCACCACCGGTCGCCCGGTCGAGCTCGATCGAGGTCATCGCCCGCTCGCGGGTCCAGTCCTGCTCCTGCCACCCGTGCGCGAACACCGGTGCGCCGGGCGCCTCCCGCGCGGCGGTCGCGACGAGGTCGAGGGCCTCGGTGACCGTGCGGGTGCCGGCCAGGTCGACCCCCCGCATCCCGAGCCCGGTGTGCGAGACGTGGGCGTGGGCGTCGACGAACCCGGGCAGGACGAGGGCACCGTCGAGGTCGACGACCAGGTCCACCGCGTCGGCGTGCGACTCCGCCCCCGCCTCGTCCCCCACCCAGGCCAGCCGCCCGTCGTCCCCGACGGCGAACGCCGACGCGTCCGGGCGTTCGGCGGCGCGGACACGACCACGGCGGTAGAGGGTGCTCGGCACGGTCGCCACTCTAGGAGGCGTCCCGCGGCGGCCGGTCGTAGCGTGGCTGCATGACCCTCCCGCTGGCGATCGGACGGTTCAACAAGCGTGTGACCAACAAGGTGATGGTCCACCTCGTCGGACTCGGGTCGTTCGCCGAGATCGAGCACGTCGGCCGGCGGTCCGGGCGCACCTACCGCAACCCGGTCAACGCCTTCCGCGACGGCGACCGGGTCACCCTCGCCCTGACCTACGGCCCCCGGGTCGACTGGCTGCGCAACGTCCGGGCCGCCGGAGGATGCCGGATGCGGCTCGGTCGCGAGATCCTCACGCTCGGGGCACCCGTCGACCTCTCGGCCGACGACGGGCGGCAGCGGATGCCCGCCCACGTCCGCGCGGTCCTGGGCGTCGCCGGTGTCGACGGCTTCGTCGAGCTCCCGGTCCTCGCGAGCCGCCCGGTCTAGTCCTCGGCCGCGAGCCGGGACTCGAACAGGCCGCGAACCGCGGGGTCTCGGCGCACGAGGTCGACGGCGAGGTCGGCGTGCCCCGGCACGTAGCCGTTGCCGACGAGCATCCGGACGTCGGCCGCGAGGCCCTCGGCCCCGAGCGCGGCCGCGGCGAAGCTCGTGGCCATCGAGAAGTAGATGATCGTGCCGCCCTGCGCCGTGGCGAGGACGGCGGGCTGCTCGCAGCCCGGCACGTCGACGCAGACGACGGTGACGTCGGCCGGGCCACCCGCGGCGGCCACCGCCTCGGACAGCCCGAGCGGTGACCGGGCGTCGGCGACGACGACCTCGTCGGCCAGCCCCGTGGGCCGCAGCAGAGCCGCTTCGGACTCGGTCGGCACGACGCCGATGCGGCGACCGGCGCCGGCGTCCCGCGCGGCGGCGAGCGACAGCGAGCCCGACTTCCCGGCGGCGCCGAGGACCGCGACCGTCGGCGCGCTCCCCCGCGACAGGTGCTCGGCCACCACCCGCGCGACGAGCGCCGGCGCGCCGCAGACGTCCATCACCATGAGGGCGAGCTCGGGCGCGAGGTCGTCCGGGAGCCGGGCGGCGATCGAGCGGCCGAAGAGCACCGCCGTCCCCCTGGCCGGAACCCGCTCGGACCGGCCGTCCCACCGCTCCAGCCGGTCGGTCAGGGTGAGCGGCGTCAGCGACAGGGAGACCAGGGTGGCCACCCGGTCCCCCACCGCGAGCCCGAGCGGCGACTGCGGCCCCACCTCGGCGACGGTGCCGACGAGCATCCCGCCCGAGCCCGTCACCGGGTTCTGCATCTTGCCGCGCTCCGCGACGATCGCGAGCACCTCGGCCCGCACCGCCGCGCCGTCGCCGGCGTGCTTCTCGGTGAGCTGGCGGAAGGAGGCGGCGTCGAGGTTGAGGGTCTCGACGTCGATCCGCACCTCGTCCGGCCACAGCTCCGGCCCCGCGTCGAGGACCCGGGCGGCCTGCGGGAGCGACGCCCCGGCGGGATCGAGGACGCGGTGGATGCCGACGGGCGAGCTGGGGGTCGTGCGCACAAGAATCTCCTCACGATCCGACACGCCGCCGCAGGACTTGCGGTGAGGACGTGCGTTGGGCGTCATCCGTCCCGTATCCTGCCACGCATGGTCACGAGCATCGAGCAGCCCTACGCGTACCGTCGCCGCGAGCTGGCCGAACCCGACTGGACCCGTCTGCCCGGGTGGCGGGACGTCACCGCGCAGGACTGGGCCAGCGCGCAGTGGCAGCGCGCCCACTGCGTGAAGAACGTCGCTCAGCTGCGCGCCGTGATGGGCGACCTCCTCGAGGACCGGTTCTACGCCGACCTCGAGCGCGACCAGGCCGAGCGGGCCACGATGTCGATGCTCGTCCCGCCGCAGATGCTCAACACGATGGTCGCCTCGACCGAGGGCCCGGTGCCGTCCTCCGGCGCGGCCTTCACCGAGGCGTTCTACGCCGACCCGGTGCGCCGCTACATGCTCCCGGTGTTCTCCGACCGCCGGGTCGACTGGCCGAGCCACCCGTTCGCCGCCCGCGACAGCCTGCACGAGCACGACATGTGGGCCGTGGAGGGGCTGACCCACCGCTACCCGACCAAGGTGCTCGCGGAGATGCTCCCGACCTGCCCGCAGTACTGCGGCCACTGCACCCGGATGGACCTCGTCGGCAACTCGACCCCCCAGTTCGCCAAGCTCAAGCTCGCCGGCAAGCCCGTCGACCGCTACGCGGCGATGCTCGACTACCTCCAGCGGACGCCCGGCGTCCGCGACGTCGTCGTCTCCGGCGGCGACGTCGCCAACATGCCATGGAAGAACCTCGAGGGGTTCCTCGACAAGCTCCTCGACGTCGAGTCCGTCCGCGACATCCGGCTCGCGACCAAGGCCCTCATGGGCCTGCCGCAGCACTGGCTGCAGCCCGACGTCGTCGAGGGCGTGGCCCGGGTCAGCGCGAAGGCCCGCTCGCGCGGTGTCTCGCTCGCCATCCACACGCACGTCAACAACGCCGAGTCGGTGACGCCGCTCGTGGCCGAGGCGGCCCGGACGATGCTCGAGGCCGGCGTCCGCGACGTCCGCAACCAGGGCGTCCTCATGCGCGGGGTCAACGACACCTCCGAGCAGCTGCTCGACCTCTGCTTCGCGCTCCAGGACGACGCGAGCATCACGCCGTACTACTTCTACATGTGCGACATGATCCCCTTCTCCGAGCACTGGCGGCTCTCGCTGCGCGAGGCCCAGCACCTCCAGCACGCGATCATGGGCTACCTCCCCGGCTTCGCCACGCCGCGCATCGTCTGCGACGTCCCGTTCGTCGGCAAGCGCTGGGTGCACCAGGTCGACAGCTACGACACCGAGAAGGGGATGTCGTTCTGGCGCAAGAACTACCGCACCTCGATCGAGGGCGACGACGCCGAGGCGCTGTCGCGCGAGTACGTCTACTACGACCCGATCTACACGCTGCCGGAGGCCGGCCAGGCGTGGTGGCGGAAGAACACCGACGTCGAGGCGGCGCACGAGAAGGCCCTCGCCGGGGCGGGTGCGTCACGCGCGGCCTCGGCCGCCGACCTCGTCTGAGCGACCGGCCCTAGGCTCGGCGGCATGGCCCGCCGCGCACCCTCCGGGACGCCTGCCACCGTGGCCCTCACGGCGGCGGGCGTCACGTTCACCCAGCATGCGTACGACCACGACCCCGCCGCGCCGTCCTACGGGCTCGAGGCGGCCGCGGTCCTCGGGCTGCCGGCGGAGCAGGTGTTCAAGACCCTCCTCGTCGACACCGGGTCGGGATTGGCGGTCGGCGTCGTCCCGGTCGCCGGGCAGCTCGACCTCAAGGCGATGGCGACCGCGCTCGGCGTCAAGAGGGTGACGATGGCCGACCCGGCCGAGGCCGAGCGCTCGACCGGCTACGTCGTCGGCGGCATCTCGCCGGTCGGCCAGAAGCGGGCCCTGCCGACGGTCGTCGACGAGTCGGCCGAGCTGTTCGAGGTCGTCTACGTCTCCGGCGGCCGGCGCGGCCTCGACCTCGGCCTCTCCCCCGCCGACCTCGTCCGGGTCACCGGCGCGAGCGTCGCGGACATCGCCCGGTAGGGGACGCTCAGCTGCCGGCGCGGGGCCGGGCGCGCACGTGCATTCGCTCGCCCTGCGGCCCCATGATGCTCAGCAGCTCGACCGGCCGCTCGTCCGCGCAGCCGAACCAGTGCGGCGTCCGGGTGTCGAACTCGGCGACCTCGCCGACGGTGAGGACGACGTCGTGCTCACCGAGCACGAGCCGCAGCCGGCCGTCGAGCACGTAGATCCAGTCGTAGCCCTCGTGGCTGCGGGGGTCCGGCGCGCGCTCGTCGGGCCGCAGCACCATCTTGAACGCGCGGGGGCCACCGACCCGCGCGGTGAGCCGGATGACCGTGCCGTGCGGCTGGTCCAGCGGCTTGAGGTGCACGCGAGGGTCGCCGGTCACGGGGGCGTCGACCAGCTCGTCGAGGGTGACCCGGTAGGTGCGCGCCAGCGAGACGAGGAGCTCGAGGGTGGCCCGGCGCGCGCCCGACTCCAGCCGCGAGAGGGTGCTCACCGAGATGCCGGTGTCGCCGGAGACCTCGGCCAGGGTCAGCCGCCGCCGGGCCCGCACGTCGCGCAGCCGGTGACCGACGGCGACCGGGTCGAGATTTGCCATTCCGGCAACGTACCTTGCCGGTCGACACGCGGCGAGCCCACCCTCGACGGATGACCACCATCTCCCCCTCTGCGCTCCCCTCCCCGATCGCCGTCGACGTCCTCGTCGTCGGGGGCGGCGCCGCGGGCCTGTCCGCCGCCACCGTGCTCGCCCGCTCCCGCCGCGACGTCGTCGTCCTCGACACCGGCGAGCCGCGCAACGCCCCGGCCGACGGCGTGCACGCCTTCCTCGGGCACGACGGCGTGCCGCCCGCCGACCTCCTCGCCCGCGGCCGGGCCGAGCTGGAGTCCTACGGTGGTCGCGTCGAGCGGGCCGAGGCCGTCGACGCCGAGCACGAGGGTGGGACCGTCCTCGTCCGGTCCGCCGACGGCCGGTGCTGGCGCGCCCGTCACCTCGTCGTCGCGAGCGGTGCCGTCGACCGGCTGCCCGAGGTCCCCGGCCTCGCCCGGCACTGGGGTCGCGAGGTCGTGCACTGCCCCTACTGCCACGGGTGGGAGGTGCGCGACCGACGGGTCGTCGTCCTCGCCACCGGAGCCGCGGCAGCCCACCAAGCCGGCCTCTTCGGGCAGCTGACCGACCGGCTCACCGTCCTGGCGCACACCCCGGACGCCCTCGACGGCTCGGCCCGTGACCGGCTGACCCGGCTCGGTGTCGAGGTCGTCGACGGACCCGCGACGGGCGTCGTCGAGTGCGACGGCGTGCTCGTCGGCCTCGAGACGCCGGGTGGTGTGGTCCCGGCCGACGCCGTGGCCGTGGCCTCCGTCGTCGAGGCACGCTCGGCGGTGCTCGACGCGCTCGGCGTGCCGCTCGCCGACCTCGAGGTGTTCGGGTCCGTGGCGGCACGGCACGTCGCCGCGGACCCGGTGGGCCGCACCACGGTTCCCCGCGTGTGGGCGCTCGGCAACGTGGCCGAGCCGATGGCGCAGGTGGTCATGGTCGCCGCGGCCGGCACGCGCACCGGGGCGCTCCTCAACGCCGAGCTCGTCGCGGAGCACCAGGAGCGGCGGCTCGCCGCGGGCTGACCCGGCCGCGTTCAGCGGTGCGCGTCGGCGGCGGCCCGGATGTCGCCGACGAAGCGCTCCCAGCGCTCGGTGTCGCCGAACGACGCAGCGTCCCGTCCGACCTGCCCGTCGATGGCCTCGCGGAGGATCTCGGCGTGCCCGGCGTGCTGCGCGGTCTCGGTGGCCACCCGGACCACGAGATGGCCGAAGGTCGTCCGCCGTGTGGCCTCGGGCCACCACGGCGGCTCGGCCGGGGCGTCGAGCGGCACCTCGGCCAGGGCGGCGTCGGACAGCGCCCAGGCCTCCCGGTACAGGTCGACGACCCACTCCTGGGTCTCGTCGGCCCGAGCCCACATGTCCCCGCCGTCCCAGACGGAGCCGTCCTCCTCCCAGGGCAGCGTCGGCGCCGGGCGCCCCAGCGACTGCAGGAAGTACCCGACCTCGACGCCCGCGAGGTGCTTGACCAGCCCGAGCAGGTTGGTGCCCGTCGGGGTCAGCGGACGTCGGACGTCGTACTCGGAGAGTCCGTCGAGCGAGCGCAGCATCGAGTCGCGGGCGTCCTGGAGGTACGTGTGCAGGTCGCTCGGGAGGCCCGGCGGGATGCTCACTCCCACGGCGTCGAGAGGACCACCGTCGTGCGGGTGGAGACGTGGGCGGCGCTGCGGATGCGGGCGATGAGGTCCTCGAGCTCGGACGGCGTGGCGACCCGCACCTTGAGGATGTAGTTCTCGTCCCCGGCGACGCTGTGGCACTCCTCGATCTGGGAGATGTCCTGCAGCCGCTCGGCGATGTCGTCCGGCTGCGAGGGGTCCAGCGGCGTGACCGACATGAAGGCGGTCAGCTCGCGCCCGAGCGCGCGGTGGTCCACCTTGGCGGTGTACCCCTTGACGACGCCACGCTGCTCGAGCCGGCGCACCCGCTGGTGCACCGCCGAGGTCGACATGCCGAGGGCCTTGCCGAGGTCGGTGTAGCTGATCCGGCCGTCCTCGGTGAGCAGGTCGACGATGCGCCGGTCGAGGTCTTCCACGCGGTCAGCGTAGTGCGCGGGCCCGCACCCCGGCGTGGACGCGCCGACCGCAGGGCCGGCCCCGTAGGCTCCCCGCATGCCGCTCGACGACGGACGCCTCCCGAAGCTGCTGCTCCTCGACTCCGCCTCGCTCTACTTCCGCGCCTTCTACGGCGTCCCGGACCAGCGCAAGGACGAGTCCGAGACGCCGACCAACGCGCTACGCGGCTTCCTCGACATGATCGCGACCCTCGTGACCCAGCACCGGCCCACCCACCTCGTCGCCTGCTGGGACGACGACTGGCGTCCGCAGTGGCGGGGGGACCTCGTCCCGACCTACAAGACCCACCGGCTCACCGAGGGCTCGGCGACCGTCGAGGAGAGCCCCGACGACCTGACCCCCCAGGTGCCGCTCATCCGCGACGCCCTCGCCGCCGTCGGCATCGCCCGGGTCGGGGTCCCCGACCACGAGGCCGACGACGTCATCGGCACGCTGACCACCCGCCACCTCGGCGTGATGCCCGTCGACGTCGTCACCGGTGACCGCGACCTGCTCCAGCTCGTCGACGACGCCAACGCCGTGCGCGTGCTCTACACGGGCAAGGGCGGCGTGCGCGAGCCGGACGTCGCGACCGAGTCGATGCTTCGCGAGAAGTACGGCGTCCCGACCGGCGAGGCCTACCTCGAGATGTCGGTCCTGCGCGGCGACACGAGCGACGGGCTCCCCGGCGTCAGGGGCATCGGCGACAAGACCGCCGCCCAGCTCATCGAGCAGTACGGGTCGCTCGCAGCGCTCCGGGCCGCGGTCGAGTCCGGCGACCCGGCGATCAAGGGCGCCCGGCGCACCAACCTCGAGGCGGCCGCCGACTACCTCGACGTCGCGCCGACGGTCGTCCGGGTCGTCCGCGACGCACCCGTGCCGCAGGTGGACCTCGCCCTCCCGCGTCAGGTGGCCGACCGGCTCGCCCTCGACGAGCTCGCGGCGCGGTACGGCATCGAGAACCCGGTCAGCCGGCTGCTGACGGCCCTGGGCCTCGGCTGACGTCCCGCCCGCCGCGCTCCCCCACCGGACGCGTCCAGCGCATCCGGAACGCGGTCGGGACGAACCCGGTCGCCGGGTCGGGCACCCCCCGGTAGCTGCTCGGCGGCACCCCGACGACCTCGGTGAAGGTGCGGCTGAAGGTGCCGAGGCTCGAGAAGCCCACGGCCATGCAGACGTCGGTGACCGGGGTGTCCGTCGTGCGCAACAGGGTCATCGCCCGCTCGATGCGACGCCGCTGGAGGTAGCGGTGGGGGGTCTCGCCGAAGACCTTCTTGAACTCGCGGATGAAGTGGGCCCGCCCCATGAAGGCCACGGCGGCGAGGGCGTCGACGTCGAGGGGCTCGGTGAACCGCCGGTCGATCGCGTCGCGGGCGCGCAGCAGCCGCCGGTTGCGGTCCTCCTCGGCGGCGCTCACCCGCCCACCGTAGGGCGTGCCGGGAAACCGGTTCGCGGAAGCGCACTTTCGGAGAAGCGAGCCCGCCGAAGCCCCGCCTAGCGTCGTCCCCGACACCCACGACGGAAGGAACGCCACCATGCTGACACGCAACAACATCTCCTCGATCTTCGTCTTCGACCAGGACGAGGCCAAGCAGTTCTACACCGAGGTCCTCGGCCTCGAGGTCGCCGACGACATGGACTTCGGTCCCATGCGCTGGCTGACCGTCCGCGTCCCCGGCGACACGAAGGTCACCCTCCTCGAGAAGCCGGGGCCTCCCGGGCACGACGAGGAGACCGCCGAGCAGGTGCGCGCCCTGGTCGCCAAGGGCGCGGGAGGCGGCTGGCTCGCGTTCACGACCGACGACCTCGACGGGATGTGGGAGAAGGTCGGTGCGGCCGACGTCGACGTGACCCAGGAGATCGTCCAGCAGCCCTACGGTCGGGACTTCGCGATCCGGGACCCGTTCGGCAACCACATCCGCATCGGCGAGGTCTACGAGGACGTCTCCGGCTGACGTCAGTCGAGGCGGTCCGCCGCGACGACACCGCGCATCACCGCGTCGACCGCCTTGCGCGCGGTGCGCCGCAGCTCGGTGTCGGTCGCGGCGTCCCCGACCTGGTCGAGCAGGTCGACGAGCTGCTTGCAGCGGCGGACGAAGTCGCCGGCGGCCATGTCCTGGCCGCGCAGCACGTCGTCCAGCCGCCCGCCGGAGGCCCAGCGGTGCACCATCCACGCCATGCCGCCGTCCGGCATCGACGTCGTCGGCAGGTCGTGCTCGGTCTCAAGGTCCTCGATCTGCGACCACAGCCGCTCCATGGCCTTGACCGCGTCGGCGACGTCGTCGGTGGGCATCCGGGGCGAGACGTCGGCCTCCTCGTGCCGGGGCTCGTGGACGAGCGCGGACACCGCCGCCGCGAGGCCCGGCGCGTCGAGTCGCTTCCAGACGTCGTGGCGCAGACACTCGGCGGCGAGCAGGTCCTTCTCGCTGTAGAGCCGGCGCAGCCGCGCGCCCCGCTCGGTGACGACGGTGCCGCCGTCGGCGAGGTAGCCGAGGGCCTCGAGCGCCTCACAGATCCGGTCGAAGGTGCGGGCCACGGTGTTCGTGCGGCCCTCGACCCGGCGCTGGAGCCCGGTCGTCTCGCGCTTGAGCCGCCACCACCGCTCGGCCCAGCGGGCGTGCTCCTCGCGCTTCGGGCACTCGTGGCACGGGTGGTCACGCAGCTGGCGGCGCAGGTGCTCGACGTGGTCGGACTCGGCGGCGGTCACGTCCCGCCTCCCACGCCGGGACGGGGCGTCCTCGAGGCCGTGCGGCGTGGCGATGCGCAGCGAGGTCGCGAGGTCGCGGCGGGACTTCGGCGACTTGGGGTTGAAGTGCTTCGGGACGCTGACGTGGGCCATCGCCTCGACCGGTTCGGGCACGTCGACGAGTGTGAGCCGACGGAACTGCTTGTCCTCGGTGACGACGCCCGGCCCCGTCGGGGCGCCCTTGGCGGTCCGGGCCGGCTGCACGACGACCGCCCACCCGGCCCGCCGCCCGGCCGGGATGCGGATGACGTCGCCGACCCGCAGCTTCTCCATCGAGACGACGGCCTCGGCACGGCGCGAGGCCGCCTTCGCCTTGCGCCCGTCCTTCTCGGCGTCGGCCAGCTCCCGGCGCAGCCGCGCGTACTCGCGGAAGTCGCCGAGGTCGCAGTGCATCGCCTCGGCGTAGCCGTCGAGCCCCTCCTCGTTCTTGCGCAGCTGGGTGGCCAGGCCGACGACGGCGCGGTCGGCCTGGAACTGGGCGAACGAGGTCTCGAGCAGCTCGCGGGTCACCTCGCGGCCGACCTGGGCGACGAGATTGACCGCCATGTTGTACGTCGGCCGGAAGCTCGAGCGCAGCGGGTAGGTGCGGGTCGAGGCGAGACCACCGACGGCCATCGGGTCCATCCCCCGGGTCCACTGGACGACCGCGTGACCCTCGACGTCGATGCCGCGCCGCCCCGCCCGGCCGGTCAGCTGGGTGTACTCGGCCGGGGTGATGTCGACGTGCGCCTCGCCGTTGAACTTGACGAGCTTCTCGAGGACGACGGTGCGGGCCGGCATGTTGATGCCGAGGGCGAGGGTCTCGGTCGCGAAGACGGCCCGGATGCGACCCTCGGTGAACAGCTCCTCGACGACCTCGCGGAAGATGGGCAGCATGCCCGCGTGGTGCGCTGCGAAGCCGCGGGTCAGCCCCTCGAGGAAGTCCCAGTAGCCGAGGACACCGAGGTCCTCGTCGGCGAGGGACTCGACGCGCTCCTCGACGTGGCGGCGGATGCGGTCGCCCTCGCGCTCGGGGACCAGGCGCGTGCCCGCGGCGAGCAGCTGGCCGACGGCCGCCTCGCAGCCGACCCGGCTGAAGATGAACGTGATCGCCGGCAGCAGTCCCTCGCGGTCGAGGTCCTCGACCACCTCGGCGCGGGTGGCTCCGCCGCCGGGCCGTCCGCCGCGTGCGAAACCACGGGGGGCGGTTCGGTCGCGCTGGTTGCGCCCACCCCGGCGCCCGCCCGGCCCGCCGAGCCGCCGGGCGTCCTCGGCGAACCGGCCGCGCTGCTCGGCGTTCCGGATGGCGTGCAGCAGGTCGGGGTTGACCCGGTTGCCGGCGAAGAGGTCGAACATCGTCGTGCCGACCATCATGTGCTGGAACAGCGGGACCGGCCGGTGCTCGGAGACGACCACCTCGTGGTTGCCGCGCACCTCGGCCAGCCAGTCGCCAAACTCCTCGGCGTTGCTCACCGTGGCCGAGAGCGACACCACCTGCACCGACTCCGGCAGGTGGATGATGACCTCCTCCCAGACGGCTCCGCGGAAGCGGTCGGCCAGGTAGTGCACCTCGTCCATGACGACGAACCCCAGCCCGGTGAGCGTCGTGGAGGCCGCGTACATCATGTTGCGCAGCACCTCGGTCGTCATGACGACGATCGGCGCCTCGCCGTTGACCGAGGCGTCGCCGGTGAGCAGGCCGACGTTCGCGACGCCGTGGCGCCGCACGAGGTCGTGGTACTTCTGGTTCGACAGGGCCTTGATCGGCGTCGTGTAGAACGCCTTCCGCCCGGTCGCCAGCGCGAGGTGCACGGCGAACTCGCCGACGATCGTCTTCCCCGCGCCGGTCGGGGCGGCGACGAGCACGCCCTTGCCCTCCTCCACGGCCTCGCAGGCCCGTAGCTGGAAGTCGTCGAGGGGGAAGTCGAGGGAGGCGGCGAAGCGTCCGAGCTCGGAGCGGTCCCGGCGCTGCCGGGCCTTCGCCGCGGCGTACCGCTCGGCGGGACTGGGCATGGCCTCAGGCTACGTCAGGCCTCAGGCCAGCACGGTCACCGCGCCCGGGACGACCTCGAGGGCGACCGGCAGCGGGGCGAACCGCTCGCCGTCGGCGTACGAGACGATGCCGGTCGCCTCGAGGTGGACCTCCCGGGCCCGCAGCACCTCGACCGCCGGGTGCGCGACGTGGGTGCCGCTGAACACCTTCGGGAAGACCCGGAGGAACTCGGGAACCGGGAGGCGGTGGAGGACGAGGACGTCGAGCAGCCCGTCGTCGAAGGCGGCGTCGGGGGTGACCCGCATCCCGCCGCCGTACGCGGGGCCGTTGCCGACCGCGACGAGCATCGCCTCGGTCTCGTGGCGCACGCCGTCGAGCGTGAGGGCGTACGGGATCGGCCGGAAGACCGGGAGCTCGCGCAGGATCGCGAGGTTGTAGCGCATCGGACCCTTCGGCCAGCGCCAGTGGTTGGCCCGCTCGTTGACGACGGCGTCGAACCCGGCGGCGAGGACGCCGAGGTACCACCGCTGCTCCCCCGACGGCGTGACCTGCCGGACCGCGTCGACCGCGCGGGTGCGGCCCTCGAGGATGCGCTCGACCGCCTTCGCCGCGTCGCGGACCGGCAGCCCCAGCTCGCGGGCGATGTCGTTGCCGGTGCCGGCGGCGACGACCCCCAGCGGGACGCCGGTGCCCGCGCAGAGGTTGGCCCCGAGGTGGACCATCCCGTCGCCGCCGGCGACGACCACGGCGTCGACGGACCCCTCGGCGACGGCGACCCGGCCGTGCTCGAGGGCCCCGGGCGCGTCGGCGGCGGAGAGGTCGAGCACCTCGACCCCGGCGGCCCGCAGCAGGGTCAGCGCCTCGAGGCCGATCCGCCGGCCGGTGTTCTTGCCCGAGGTGGGGTTGACGACGAGTCCCAGGCGCACAGCGCGCACGCTATCGCCCGCCGACGGGATGCGGGAGCCGCGGTGGGAGGATCGAGCCGTGGGCACGCCCTTCACCCTCCTCGCCGACTCCCCCGTGCTCCTCCTCGCCGTCCTGCTGGCGCTCGGCGCCGCCGTCGGTCACGTGCGTGTCCTCGGCGTACGCCTCGGCCCCTCGGCCGTCCTCTTCGCGGCCCTCGCGGTCTCCGCCTGGGCCGCCGCGACCGGGGTCGACCTCGAGGTCCCCGAGGTCATCGGCACCTTCGGCCTCGTCCTGTTCACCTACACCGTCGGCGTCGTCGCCGGCACGCACTTCTTCGCCTCGCTGCGCCGCGGGTGGCCGACGCTGCTCCTCGTCGCGGTGGGCCTCGCCGTGCTCGGGGGGATCGCCGTGCTCGGCGGCCGGCTCCTCGGCCTCGGCCTCGACACCGTGGCCGGCGCCTATGCCGGTGCGCTGACCAACACCCCGGCCCTCGCGGCGGCCTCGGCCCGCGCGGCGGACCCGGCCGCCCCGACCGTCGGGTACTCGATCACCTACCTCGGCGGCGTCGTGGTGATGCTGTTCGCCGCCGCCTGGGCCCTGCGGCGTCCGGGGGCCCTGCCCCGGAGGGCGGAGATCGGCCACGTGACCGTGCGCGTCGAGGTCGACGAGCCCCTGACCGTCGCGGCCCTCGCCGCGGAGCACCACGGGCGGGTCGGGGTCTCCCGGCTCAAGCACGCGCACGCGGTGGCGCCGACCGTGGTCCCGGCGGGCGACGAGGTCATCGGGCGCAACGACCTCGTGACCGTCGTCGGGCCACGGGACCTCCTCGACGCGGTGGCCTCCCGGCTCGGGCACGTCTCGTCCCACGACATCGTCGCCGACCGGCGCGACCTCGACTTCCGCCGCGTGACGCTCTCCTCGAAACCGCTCGTCGGCCACACCGTCGGGGAGCTCGACCTCGGCGGCCGCTTCGGTGCCACGGTCAGCCGAGTGCGACGCGGAGACGTCGACCTCGTCGCCCACGACACCTTCGTGCTCGCGATGGGCGACCGGCTGCGGGTCATCGCCCCGCGCGCCCGGATGGCCGAGGTCGGTCGCTACCTCGGGGACAGCGACCGCGGGCTGTCCGACATCAACGTCGGGGGCCTCGCCCTCGGCCTGGCCGTCGGCCTGCTGCTCGGCCTGGTCCACGTGCCGACGCCGGGCGGCGGCTTCACGGTCGGGTCCGCGGCCGGCACCCTCCTCGCCGGGCTCGTCTTCGGTCGCCTCGGTCGCGTCGGCCCGGTCATCACCTCGATGTCGCACGGGGCCGCGCAGTCCCTCTCGGCCCTGGGCATGGTGACCTTCCTCGCCTACGCCGGGGTGCGCGCCGGGCGCTCGATCGCCGACGCCCTGTCCTCCGACGTCGGCTGGCGGGTGGCCGTGCTCGGCGTCCTGCTCACGGCGAGCGCCGCTGCGGGGCTCCTCCTCGCGCTGCGCGTGCTGCGGAAGGCCTCCTGGCTGGAGGTCGCGGGCTCCGTGGCCGGGGCCCAGACCCAGCCCGCGATCCTGGCCTACGTCGAGGACCGGACCGGGTACGACACCCGGGTCGGCGTCGCCTACGCCCTGGTGTACCCGGTCGCGATAATCACGAAGATCGTCGTGGCCCAGGTGCTGGCCGGCCTCTGAGGCACCGCCGTCTCAGAGCGCCGAGGCCTCGGTGTCGTCGACGTCCAGCCACTCCGGGCGCTCCTTGCGCCGGCGGCGCTCGATGAGCTTGGAGACCCCGATCGCGGCGAAGTAGAGGGCGACGAGCGGGCCCATGAGCAGGAACATCGAGTACGGGTCCGGGGTCGGCATCATCATCGCCGAGAACACCGCGATGCCGACGACCGAGACCCGCCAGGCCTTGACCATGGCGCTCGACGGGAGGATGCCGACGAAGTTGAGGAAGACGAGGAAGACCGGCAGGAGGAAGGCGATCCCGAAGCCGAGGCTGAACCGGGTGACGAAGCTGATGTAGTCGGACACCGCCTGGAAGTTGGCCGCGCCCGCCGGAGTGAAGTCGAGGAGCACGCCGATGACCAGCGGCAGCGAGAAGTGCGCCAGGGCGATGCCCCCGACGAAGAGCGGGACCGCGGCGCCGATGAAGGCCAGCGACACCCGCTTCTCCTTGCGGGTGAGGCCCGGGACGACGAAGGCCCAGATCTGGTAGAGCCAGACCGGGCTGGAGAGGATGACGCCGGCGAAGATCGCGACGCTCAGGTGCAGCGAGAAGGCGGTCGTGATGCCGCCGAGGGTCAGCTCGATGGTGTCGGCCCGGTCGGGGTGGGCGGCCTTGTAGTCGCTGATCGGCTGGCTGAGGAAGGCGTAGAGCCAGTCGTAGACGACCCAGCCGACGACGCCGCCCGCAGCGACGGCGAGTGCGGACTTGACGAGGCGGTTGCGGAACTCCCGGAAGTGCTCCGCCAGCGTCATCCGCCCCTCGGGGTCGCGACGGGTCCGGCGCGCTCGGGGCATCGAGGGAGGAGGGGGACGCTCAGGTGGTCAGGCCGCGGGGCCCGACTGGTTGTCCGTCCGGGGGGCCCGCTCGTGCACGGCGTTGCCCTGCGGGTCCGGGGTCACGACGTCGTCGACCGCGCGGTCGCGGGTGATCGACTCACCCCGGACGGTCTCGCTCGAGGCCTCGGACTTGCCGGCCTCGTGCTCCTTCTTCATCTCGTCGACCTCGGACCGGAACACCCGCATCGAGCGGCCGAGGCTGCGAGCCGCGTCGGGGAGCCGCTTGGCCCCGAAGAGGGCGATGACGATGACGAGAAGGATGATCAGGTGCCATCCCTCGAAGAGACCGCGCATGGTCGGGTGTCCTTCCGGTGCTTCCGTCGAGTCCGGTTCAGTGTACGTGCCGCGCCCACGGCGGCGTCCGTTCGACCCTGCGCGCCGTCCGTTCGGCCACCCGGGCCGCCCGCCGCCGCCGGTGCTCCTCGCGCAGCCGGTGCGGGTCGTCGAGCACGGCGGGCGGCGGCTCGTCGAGCTCGCGGTGCGTCGCCACGGCCTCCTCGAGCTCCGCGAGCAGCGACCCGGCCCGCCCGAGCTCCGCGGTGAGGCTCTTGAGGCTGCGCCACGTCGCGCGGGCCCGCAGCCCGACGAGCAGCGCGCCGCCGAGGACGAGCACGGCCCACAGGAGCACCCAGCCCCACCACGGCAGCACGGGTCACCGCCTCCCGGCGACGTGGTCGGGGTAGCCCGCGAGACCGGCGGCCGCACCCTCGCGGACCTCGGCGACGACGTCGGCCGGCTCGGTGACGTACCCGCGCCCGCCGAGCCGCCACAGCAGGCGGCGCAGCCACGCGGTGTCCGCGGTGCGGATGCGCACGAGCAGGCCGCCACCGTCGGCGGCAGGCACCTCCTCGGCGGACTCGACCGGGTAGTAGTCGGCGACCCACGTTGCGCCGGGGAGCAGCCGCACGGTGACGACGAGGTCGTCAGGCGCCGGACGGAAGGTGCCCTCGGACAGGTCGCGCTCGGTGGCCTCGGGCGGCGGGGTGCCGTCGACGTCGAGGACGGTCAGCTCCTCGACGCGGTCGAGCCGGAAGAGCCGGGTGTCCTCGGCGCGGTGGCACCACCCCTCGAGGTACCAGCGGCCGTCGATGCCGACGACCCGCATCGGGTCGACGTCGCGCTCGGTCGCCTCGTCGCGGGCCGGGACCAGGTAGCGCAGGTGGACCCTTCGCCGGTCGGCGAGGGCGGCCCGCACCCGGGCCAGGAGATCCGCGGACGTGTCGTCCGCGACCTCGGCGAGCACGCGCGAGGCGGGGGCCGCGGCCTCACCGGCGGCGGCCTCCAGCTTGGCCAGGGCGCGGTCGACGGCGTCGCGCTCGTCGAGGCCGGGGACCTCGCGCAGCGCGCGGAGGCCGACGATGAGGGTGACCGCCTCGTCGACGCCGAGCCGCAGCGGGCGGGCGATGGAGTCGGCGTTGCCGACGAAGACCCGGCCGCCCTCCCAGTCGGCCTCGATCAGCTCGTCCGGCATCTGCCCGTAGCCGCAGAGGAAGAGCAGCTGCAGGTCGGCCTCGAGCTGTTCGGTGCTCACGCCGAGGTCCTCGGCGGCCTGGGCGAGGTCGATGCCCTGCCGGTTGACCAGCCACGGGACCATCGTCAGCAGGCGGGCCAGCCGCGCGGTCGCGGTCTCCTGCGGTGCGGGCGGCATCAGGCCTCCCCTCCCCCGTGCGCGGCGACGGCGCCGGCGAGGCGCTCGACGACGGCGTCGACGAGCTCGGCCGGCTGCTCGACGACGACGTCGGCGCCGTAGCCCGCGACCTCCTCGGCGAAGGCCCACAGGTCGGCGTAGTCGAGGTCGAGCAGGGACCACGTGTCGTCGACGTCGCCGACCGTGCGGGCCCGGCGGCGCAGGGCGTGGCCCGCGCCGTGGCGCACCCGCAGCACCGCCGGGCTCGGCTGCCCGCCGGCGGCCGCGAGCGTGCCGACCATGACCCGGGGCTCGTGGTCGGCCGGCACCTCGAAGGACCCGGGGCGCCCGGTGGCGCGCACCGGGCCGCTGACCCGGGAGAGCCGGAAGACGCGCGGCGCCTGCCGGTCCTCGTCGAAGGCGTTGAGGTACCAGCGGCCGTGCCACGACACGAGCGACCACGGCTGGACCCGCCGCTCGCTGCCCTCGGTGGCCTCGGGACGGCGGTAGGTGAAGGTCAGGGGCACCCGGCGCACGACGGCGTCCTTGACCGCGTCGAAGGCGGGCTCGGCGGTGCGCAGCCGCGGCTCGATGCCGATGAGGGCGTCGGTGTCGCGCTCGACCCCGGCGGCGCGGAGCTTGCGCAGCGCCTGGGCGGCCGGCCCGGCGAGCGAGGCCTGGGCCCAGGTGCGGCTGGCCAGGCCGAGGACGGCCAGCTCGTCGGGCTCGAACGCGATGTCCGGGAGGGCGTAGTCGCGCTGGTGGATGCGATAGCCGGGCTCGTCGTCCCACAGCACGTCGATGTCCTCGGTGACCAGCGGGATGCCGAGCTCGCGCAGCTCGTCCTTGTCGCGCTCGAACATCCTCTCGAACGCCTCGGTGGACGCCGACTGCCCGTACTGCGGCACGAGCTGGCGGATCTGGGCCTTGGCGAGCGGCCGGCGCGCGTAGAGCAGGACGAGGACGAGGTTGAGCAGCCGCTCGGTCTTCACCTGGGCCGCGCTCGGCGCACCTCCCCCGCTCTGGCTGCTCACCCGGGAGACGCTACCCGACGGCTACGCTGCCCCGCGTGATGCAGTGGCGTGCCGGGATCGTGGTCGAGGAGGTCCGTCGCTGGCCGGGGGCCGTCGAGCTGGCCGTCGACCTCGAGGGCTCCGGGGAGCGGGTGCGAGCCCTCGCCTACACCGCCGTCACCGGCGTCCCGGGCATCGCCGAGCGGGTGCTCCTCAACGCCTCCGCCCTGCTGCGGGGACTCGGGACCGGCGGCCTGGCCTTCGTGGTGGCCCGCACCGACGTGCTGCCGGCCGACCCGGAGCCGGGCGACGGCCACATCGTCAAGGCCCGCTACACGCCGCTGCAGCAGATGCTCCTCGCCGTCGACGAGCAGGACAGCCCGCACCACGCGGTCCTCGCGGACGCCGACGACCTCGGCGGGCTCCCGGTCGTCGTCGCCGACCTGCACAGCGCCCTGCCGGCCGTCCTCGCCGGGGTGCGGCTCGTGCGCCCCGACGCGACCGTCGCGTACGTCATGACCGACGGTGGGGCGCTGCCGGCGGCGTTCTCGCGGGCGGTGGCGGGCCTGCGCGAGGCGGGCTGGCTCGCCGCCTGCCTCACCGTCGGGCAGGCCTTCGGCGGCGACCACGAGGCGGTCACGGTGCACACCGGGCTGCTCGCCGCGCGGCACGTCGTCGGGGCCGACGTCGTCGTCGTCGCCCAGGGCCCGGGCAATGTCGGGACGGGCACCCTGTGGGGCTACTCCGGCGTCGCGGCGGCCGAGGCGCTGCACGCAGCCGACGTCCTCGGCGGCCGCGGCGTCGCGTCGCTGCGGGTCTCCGGCACCGACCGCCGAGAGCGGCACCTCGGGGTCAGCCACCACAGCCGGACGGCCTACGGGCGGGCGCTCCTCGCCCCGGCCGAGGTGCCGGTGACGACCCTCCCGGACCCCGACCTCGACGCCCTCGTGCGGCGCCAGGTCGCCGACCTCGTGGCCGGCGCCCGCGCGCGGCTCACCCCGGTCGAGGTGTCGGCCGACGGTCTGCTCGAGGCACTCGAGGGTTCACCGGTGCCGTTGACGACGATGGGGCGGGGCCTCGTCGAGGACCCCGCCCCGTTCCTCGCGGCCGCGGCCGCGGGGGCTCACGCCGCGTCGGTCAGCGCACGTCCATGAGGTCGACGACGAACACGAGCGACTCGCCCGGCTTGATGACGCCGCCCGCTCCGCGGTCGCCGTAGGCCTTGTGCGCGGGGATGGTCAGCTTGCGCCGGCCGCCGACCCGCATCCCGACGATGCCCTCGTCCCAGCCGGCGATGACCATGCCGACGCCGAGCCGGAAGTCGAGCGGCGCACCGCGGTTCCACGACGCGTCGAACTCCTCGCCGGTGGAGTGGGCGACGCCGACGTAGTGGGCGGAGACGGTGCTTCCGGGGGTGGCCTCGGCGCCCTCGCCGACGGTGATGTCCTCGACGACCAGCTCGGTCGGGGCCTCGTCGCCGGGGAAGTCGATCTCGGGCTTGGTGGGCTGGCTCATGCGGGTACCTCTCGGGGGCGGTGGGTGGGGTGGTGCGGGCGGACCGGTCAGTACGCGGCGAGGATGTCGACGACGAAGACGAGGGTGTCGGTGCCCTTGATCTTGTCGCCGCTGCCCTGGGCGCCGTAGCCGTCGGCCGGCGGGATGACGAGCAGCACGCGGCTGCCGACCGGCTGGCCGACGAGGCCGGTGTCCCAGCCCTTGATGACCTGGCCCTGGCCGATCGGGAACTCGAAGTACGGCTGGTCCGGGTGGCTGGCGCTGGAGTCGAAGACCTCGCCGTTGCGCCACAGGGCACCGGTGTAGGAGACGCGGACGGTCTGCCCCTTGGCCACCTTGGGGCCGGTACCGGCGACGAGTGGCTGGACGACGGTCTTCGTCGGCGCCTTGGCGCCCTTGGGCACCGTGATCGTCGCGGGCTTGCCCGCGTTCATCGTCACGGTCGGGAGGCCGGCCTTGGGCGGCACCGCGCTGCCCTGGGCTTCCTTGAGGACCTTGCTCGCCCCGACGAGGTCGAGGACGAAGACCACCGGGTCGTCCTTGGCGATGCCGAGGCTCTGGTTGCCGGTGTCGCCGTAGGCGTCGGCCGGCGTCGAGGCGATGACGATCCGCGAGCCCACCTTCTTGCCGGGGATCTGGCTCTTGAACGAGGCGAAGAGGTCCTTGGCGCCGAGGTCGAGGCCGACCGTGCCGGTCTTCCACGTGCTCGTCGCGACCTTGCCGTCATTGCCGTTGACGAGGACCGCCTGGAGGGTGACGAGGTCGTCCTTGGCGATGGCGGCGCCGGTGCCCTCGGAGAGCACCTTCGACTCGGTGCGGGTGATCTTGACCGGCGCGTCGACCTTCACCGTCGGCTCCTTCTCGGCGGCACCCGTGACCTGGACGGCGCTCAGCGAGCTCGAGGGCGTGGCGGCCTTCTCCTCGCCGCAGCCGGTGAGGACGAGGGCTCCGGCCAGGGTGGCGGCGGAGAGGATGGTCGTGAGACGTCGGGGCACGGTCTGGGACACCTTCGGGACGGGGACGCCGCGCGAGAGCGGCGCGAACGGCTGTCCACGATAACCGCGGACCGTGTGAACTCCCGCATCGCCCGCTGGGAGCGGGCTGCGACCTCAGGCCGTCATGCCCTCGATGAGGCGCTCGACCCGGGCGTCCTCGGCGAGGAACGGGTCCTTGCACAAGACCGTGCGCTGGGCCTGGTCGTTGAGCTTGAGGTGCACCCAGTCGACGGTGAAGTCGCGGCGGTGGGCCTGGGCGGCCCGGATGAAGTCCCCGCGCAGCTTGGCCCGGGTGGTCTGCGGCGGGCGGACCTTCGCCTCGAACACCTCGGGGTCGGAGACGACCCGCTCGACCCTCCCCCGCTTCTGGAGCAGGTAGAACAGGCCCCGGCCACGGTCGATGTCGTGGTACGCGAGGTCGATCTGGGCCATCCGCGGGTGCTCGAGGTCGAGGCCGTGCCGCGTCGCGTACTCGTCGAGCAGCCGGTACTTGACCACCCAGTCGATCTCGCGGCCGACCAGGCCGAGGTCGTCGGTCTCGACGGCCGTCAGGGTGCGGTCCCAGAGGTCGAGGACGCGCTCGTGGAGGGGGTCGGTCGCGCCCTCGCGGGCGACGAACTCGGCGGCCTTGGCGTGGTACTCGCGCTGCAGGTCGAGGGCGGAGAGCTCGCGGCCGTTGGCGAGGCGGACGGTGCGCCGCCCGGTGAGGTCGTGCGAGATCTCCCGGATCGCCCGGATCGGGTTCTCGAGGGTGAGGTCGCGCATGACCACCCCGGACTCGACCATCCGCAGGACGAGGTCGGCGGAGCCGATCTTGAGCATCGTCGTCGGCTCGGCCATGTTCGAGTCCCCGACGATGACGTGCAGCCGGCGGTAGTGCTCGGCGTCGGCGTGGGGCTCGTCGCGGGTGTTGATGATCGGCCGGCTCCGGGTGGTGGCCGAGGACACGCCCTCCCAGATGTGGTCGGCCCGCTGGCTCAGCGCGAACGAGGCCCCCTTGCTCGTCGTGACGACCTTGCCGGCGCCGCACGTGAGCTGGCGGCTGATGAGGAACGGCAGCAGCGTCTCCGAGAGCACCTGGAACTCGCCGGCGCGGGTCACGAGGTAGTTCTCGTGGCAGCCGTACGAGTTGCCGGCGGAGTCGGTGTTGTTCTTGAAGACGTAGATGTCGCCCGCGACGCCGTCCTCGCGCAACCGCTGCTGGGCGTCGGCGACGAGCCCCTCGATGATCCGCTCCCCCGCGCGGTCGTGGGTGACGACCTGCCGGACCGAGTCGCACTCGGCCGTCGCGTACTCCGGGTGGGATCCGACGTCGAGGTAGAGCCGCGAGCCGTTCGTGAGGAAGACGTTGCTCGAGCGGCCCCAGGCCACCACCTTGCGGAAGAGGTAGCGGGCCACCTCGTCGGGGGTGAGGGTCCGCTGGCCGGCGGTCGAGCAGGTGATGCCGTACTCGTTCTCGATGCCGAAGATGCGTCGCGTCCCCCGGGTGCTCACGCGGTGCCGCCGCCGTCCTGCTCCGGGCGCTGGGTCTGCGGGTTGGTCGTCGCGTTGCCGGCCGAACCGCCGCCGTCGTCGTCGCCGGCGGGCACGTCCGCCGTCGGGTCGTCCGAGCTGAGCAGCCGCGCGAGGAGGTCGCCCTGGACGCGGCGGAACCGCCGGCGTGGCCGGTGCCGGTCGAGGACGGCCACCTCGAGCTGCTCCGGCGCGAGCGTGCGGCTCTCCCCGCCCGCGGGGTCGGTGCCGAGCAGCCCGACGGCGAGGGCCAGCGCCTCACCGAGGTGCAGGCCGGGGCGCCACGCCTCCTTCAGGCCGGCCTCGATCTGCTCCGCTCCCCCACCCATCGCGACGAACCCGTGCTCGTCGGCGACCGAGCCGTCGTAGGTGAGCCGGTAGACCTGGTCGCCCTCGGGCGTCGCCCCGACCTCGGCCACGACGATCTCGACCTCGTACGGCTTGGACTCCTGCGTGAAGACCGTGCCGAGGGTCTGCGCGTAGGCGTTGGCCAGGCCCCGGGCCGTGACGTCGGAGCGGTCGTAGGAGTAGCCGCGCAGGTCGGCGTAGCGCACGCCCGCGACCCGGAGGTTCTCGAACTCGTTGTACTTGCCGACGGCGGCGAAGGCGATCCGGTCGTAGATCTCGGAGACCTTGTGCAGCGCCCGGCTCGGGTTCTCGGCGACGAACGCGATCCCGCCGTCGTACTGCAGCACGACGACCGAGCGGCCGCGGGCGATCCCCTTGCGCGCGAAGTCCGCCCGGTCCTTCATCAGCTGCTCGGGCGAGACGTAGAACGGCATGCCGGCGGTCATCGGGCCCCCTCCGCGCGCTCGGTGATGATGGCGTCGACGACCGGGGCGAGGTCGTCCTCGGGGACGAACCGGGCCCCCTCGGCGTCGACGACCCCGACGGTCGGCCAGATGCGGCGCCCGACGTCGGGTCCGCCGGTGGCGGAGTCGTCGTCGGCGGCGTCGTAGAGCGCCTCGACGGCGACGCGCGCGGCCCCGGCGGCGTCCAGCCCGCGGCGGAAGAGCTTCTTGAGCGCCCCGCGGGCGAAGAGCGAGCCGGAGCCGACGCTGTGGTGGTCGTGCTCCTCGTAGCAGCCGCCGGTGACGTCGTAGGAGAAGATCCGCCCGCGCGACTCCTCGAGGTCGTAGCCGGCGAAGACCGGCACGACCGACAGCCCCTGCATCGCCATTCCGAGGTTGCCGCGGATCATCGAGGCGAGCCGGTTGGCCTTCCCCTCGAGCGACATCAGCGTGCCCTCGATCTTCTCGTAGTGCTCGAGCTCGACCTGGAAGAGCCGGACCAGCTCGATGGCGAGGCCGGCCGTGCCCGCGATGCCCACGAGGCTGAACTCGTCGGTGGCGAAGACCTTCTCCATGTCGCGGTTGGCGATGATGTTGCCCATCGTCGCGCGGCGGTCACCGGCCATGACGACGCCGCCGTCGAAGGTCACCGAGACGATGGTCGTGCCGTGGGGGGCGTCGAGCGCGGCACCGGGCGGCAGCGGGCGCCGCGAGGGCAGCAGCGCTGGGGCGTGCGCGGAGAGGAACTCGGTGAACGAGGACGACCCCGGCACGGTGTAGGCCGCGGGGAGGCGTCCGGAGTCGGCTCCGGCGCTCACTGGCCACCCTTCTGGACGAACCCCCGGACGAACTCCTCCGCGTTGGACTCGAGCACCCCGTCGATCTCGTCGAGGATGTCGTCGATCTCGCTCACCTGGGCGGCGGGGGCGGCGGCCGCGGGCTCCGGCGCGTCGGCGTCGTCGGGTCCGCCGTCGCGGCGCTGCGGCTTGATCTGCTCCTGACCGGCCATGGTCACCCTCCTGGGTCGTGGTCGTGCACCCGAGCCTAGTCGGAGACCTGGCGGTCCTCGTCGGCGGTCGCGAGGGCCCGCAGCAACGACGCGGCGTCCGTCGCCGACCGGACGATGTCGCCGACCCCGGCCTCGGTGCCGCGCAACGGTTCGAGCATCGGCACCCGCTGGAGCACCCGCTGCCCCGCGACGTCGAAGATCACCGAGTCCCAGGACGCCGCGACGACGTCGTCGGGGAAGCGCGACAGGCAGGTGCCGCGGAACCAGGCCCGGGTGTCGGCCGGCGGCTCGGTCACCGCGCGCACCACCTCGGCCTCGTCGACCAGCACCTCGAGCCGGCCGGTCGCGACGAGCCGGTGGGCCAGGCCCCGGTCCACCCGGACGTCGGACCACTGGAGGTCGACGGCCTTGAGGCGCGGGTCGCCCCACCCCATGCCGTCCCGCTCGCGGTAGCCCTCGAGGACCGCGAGCTTGGCGACCCAGTCGACCTCGCGACGGGCCTCCATCGGGTCGCGGCCGAGCCGGTCGAGGACCGTGGACCACCAGTGCAGGACCTCGGCCGTGTCGGCGTCCGGCTCGCCCCCGGAGCGCTCGTCGACGAACCGCGCCGCCCGGTCGTGGTACTCCCACAGCAGCTCGACCGCGGTCATCCGGCGGCCGTCGGCGAGCTCGAGCTTGGTCTCGAGGCCCGGGTCGTGCGAGACCTCGTGGAGGGTGGCGACCGGCCGCCGCACGGTCAGGTCCGGACCGACCGCGTCGGCCTCGATCATCGCGAGCACGAGCGAGGTCGTGCCCATCTTCAGGAGGTTGGCGACATCGGCGTGGTTGGCGTCGCCGAGGATGACGTGCAGCCGCCGGTAGCGGTCGGCGACGGCGTGCGGCTCGTCGCGGGTGTTGATGATCGGCCGCTTGAGGGTCGTCTCGAGGCCGACCTCGACCTCGAAGAAGTCGCTGCGCTGGGCGATCTGGTAGCCCGGGGTCCGCGAGTCGACGCCGATGCCGACCCGGCCGCTGCCGCACATCACCTGGCGGGCCACGAAGAACGGGGTGAGGTGCCTGACCACGGACGCGAACGGGGTGGCCCGCGACATGAGGTAGTTCTCGTGAGTGCCGTACGAGGCGCCCTTGCCGTCGGTGTTGTTCTTGTAGAGGTTGACCCCGGGCGGCACGGTCGCGAGCCGGGCCACCGCCTCGCGCATCACGAGCTCGCCGGCGCGGTCCCAGGCGACGGCCGCTCGCGGGGTGGTCACCTCGGGGGAGCTGTACTCGGGGTGGGCGTGGTCGACGTAGAGGCGGGCGCCGTTGGTCAGGACGACGTTGGCCAGGGTCGGGTCCTCGACGTCGGTCAGCTGGCTCGGGTGGGCCTGGCCGCGCCCCATGTCGAACCCGCGGGCGTCGCGCAGCGGCGCCTCGTCGGCGTAGTCCCAGCTGGCCCGGGCCGGCCGGATGCCGCGCGAGGCGGCGTACGCCGTGACGACGTCGCCGGACGCGACCATCGGGTTGGCCTGCGGGTCACCGGGGACGACGATCCCGTACTCGGTCTCGATCCCCATCACCCGGCGCACGGTCATGCTCCGACCATACTGAGCCACGTGCGCAGCTACCGCGGGATGTCCCCGCTGACCACCCTCGTCGCGGTCGTCGCGGACCTCTCCCGCACCCGCGTCGAGTCGGCCGACATCGACGCGATCCAGCGGGCCCGGGCGGCCGCGCTCCCCCGGACGCCGCTGCACGGGGCCGTCTGCGGACGTCCGGACCCCTCGGTGGGCATCACCTACGGCACCGCCCCGGCGCGTGACGACCACGAGATCCCGCTGCGCCTCTACCGGCCGCGGGCGCTGCGGGACTCGCGCACCGACGTCCCGGTGGTCATGTGGTTCCACGGCGGCGGCTGGGTGTGGGGCAACGTCCTCGACCACGACCCGATCTGCACCGCGATCGCCGCCGGGGTGGGTGCCGTCGTCGTCTCGGTGGACTACCGGATGGCGCCCGAGCACCGCGCCCCCGTCGCGGCTCTCGACTGCGTCGACGCGACGACGTGGGTGGCCGCCAACGGTGACGTGCTGCGGGCGGACACCTCGCGGATGGCGGTCGCGGGGGACTCCGCGGGCGGCAACCTCGCCGCGGTCGTCGCCCAGGTGATGCGCGACGCCGGGATGACCAACCTGCGCCACCAGGCGCTCCTGTACCCGGCCACCGACCTGACGATGGCCTCGCCCTCGCTCGCCGAGCACGCCCGGGCGGCGATCCTCGACCGGCCGGCCGTCGACGCCTTCCGCGACCACTACCTGCCGCCCGGCGGTGACCCGCGCGACCCGCTCGTCTCCCCGCTGTGGGGCTCGCTCGAGGGCCTGCCGCCGGCCCTCGTGCAGACCGCCGACCTCGACCCCGTCCGCGACGACGGCATCCGCTACGCGGCGGCGCTCGAGGCCGCCGGGGTCCGGACCCGGCTGACCAACTACCCCCGCGTGCCCCACGGGTTCGCGTCGTTCCCGTTCGCCACCCCGGTCGGGCGGATGCAGCGTGCGGAGCTCGTCACCGAGATCTCGTCGGCGCTGGCGCGGCCGATACGCTGACGCCATGCGCGAGATCGTCGTCTTCTCCGGTTCGGCGCACCGCGACCTCGCGCACCGCATCTGCGACGCCCTCGGTGTCCCGCTGTCCGAGTCGGTGACGGCCCGGTTCAGCAACGACTGCCTCCAGGCCCAGCTGCTCGCGAACTGCCGCCAGCGCGACGTCTACATCGTCCAGCCGCTCGTGCCGCCGACCCAGGACTCGCTCATGGAGCTGCTCCTCATGGTCGACGCGGCCCGTGGCGCCTCGGCCGCGATGGTGACGGCCGTCATCCCGCACTACGCGTACGCGCGGTCGGACAAGAAGGACGCCTCGCGCATCTCGCTCGGCGGGCGGCTCGTCGCGGACCTCATCTCCACCGCCGGGGTCGACCGCGTCATCACGATGAACCTCCACGCGCCGCAGGTGCACGGCTTCTTCTCGGTGCCCGTCGACCACCTCACCGCGCTCGGGGTGCTGGCCGACCACTTCCGCGGCCAGGACCTCGAGGACACGGTCGTCGTCTCCCCCGACCTCGGCAACGCCAAGGACGCCACCCAGTTCTCCCGGCTGCTCGGCCTCCCGGTGGCCGCCGGCTCCAAGCGGCGCCTCGGCGACGACAGCGTGGTCATCGACTCGATCGTCGGCGACGTCGTCGGCAAGCGGGCCATCGTCCTCGACGACGAGATCGCCACCGGCGGGAGCATCGTCGAGCTGATGGACCGGCTCGCCGAGCGCGGCGTCACCGAGGCCTCCGTCGCCTGCACGCACGGGCTGTTCGCCGGCCGGGCGGTCGAGCGGCTCTCGAACCACCCGATGATCCGCGAGGTCGTCACCACCGACACCGTGCCGGCTCCCCCGAACTGGCCGCAGCTGCGGATCCGTTCCGTCGCAGGGCTGTTCGCCGAGGCCATCAAGCGCATCCACGAGGGCGAGTCCGTCTCGAGCCTCTTCGACGGTGTCGACCCGATGCACGCGCCACCCCGGCAGCGGTCGCTCTTCGACGGGGTGCGCGGGTGAGCCGGCTGCTGCCGGCGCTCCTCGACGTCCTCCTCGTCCTCGTCTTCGCCGCGGTCGGCCGGCGCTCGCACGCCGAGGGCCTCGACGTCACGGGCGTGCTGCGGACCGCCCTCCCCTTCCTCGTCGGCACCGCCACGGGCTGGCTGCTCGCGAGCGTCGTCCTCGAGTCCGGCCCGCGCAGCCTCGCCTGGGGCGCGGTCGTCGTCGTCGCGACGGTCGCCGTCGGGATGGCCCTGCGGGCGCTGGCGGCCCAGGGGGTCGCGGTCTCGTTCGTCGTCGTGGCCACGACGGTGCTCGCCGCCTTCCTCGTGGGCTGGCGCCTGGTGGCCCGGCTGCTGCCGGCCTGACCCGCGACCGCCCCGGGTGTCCTGACGCCAGTCAGCCGACCCGGCGCACGACCTCCGCGAACCGCTCGTACGCGACGGGGTCGGTCGAGTTGGCGGTCGAGCAGATGACGTGGTCGATGCCCGCCTCGGCGAGCCGGCCGAGCCGGTCGACGGCCTGCTCGACCGAGTGGCCGGTCACTCCCTCGGGCAGTGCGGCCCCGGTGTCCATCGTCAGGGCCGCGAGGCAGGACTTCGAGATCTCGTCGTAGTCCCGGCCGACGTCCTCGCAGTGCCCACGGAGCACCTCGAGCTTGCGCGGGATGCCCTCGCGGCCGAGGCCGGTGTCGAAGAGGTTGCACGCGTCGGCGTACTGGGCCACGAGCCGCAGGGTCTTCCGCTCGCCCCCACCACCCACCATGATCGGCGGGGTCCGCACCGGCTGCGGGTGGTTCAGGGGCCGCTCGAGGTGGAGGACCTCCCCGTCGAAGGGGCTGTCGTCGTCGGCGAACATCTGCCGTGCCAGCCGCAGGGTGTCCTCGAGCAGCCGGAACCGCTCGGCGAGTGGCGGCATCGGCACCCCGAGGCCTCGGTGCTCCCACTCGTTCCACGCCGCCCCGATGCCGAGCCAGGCGCGGCCGCCGGAGAGGACGTCGAGCGTGGTGACCGTCTTGAGGAGGATGCCCGGGTGGCGGTAGGTGACCCCGGTGACGAGGGTGCCGAGCTCGATGCGCTCGGTGACCGCCGCGGCGTGGGCGAGGGCGGTGTAGCCCTCGAGCATGTCCAGCTCCGGCGGGCCGACCACGCCGATCTGGAAGAAGTGGTCCATCACCCAGAGCGACGACAACCCCGCCTGGTCGGCGTCGCGGGCGATGGCACGCCACGTCGCGCCGGTCGACGCCGGAGCGCCGTCGAAGGTGAACCTGCTGACCTGGAGCCCGAGCCTCATGGGGTCAGAGGTACTGGCCGGTGTTGGCGACGTTGCTGATCGACTTGCCGGGCTCGGTGCCCTCCTTGGTCTTGATGAGCGTGCGGATGTAGACGATCCGCTCGCCCTTCTTGCCGGAGATGCGAGCCCAGTCGTCGGGGTTCGTCGTGTTCGGGAGGTCCTCGTTCTCGCGGAACTCGTCGGTGCAGGACTGGAGCAGGTGCTCCACCCGCAGACCGCGCTGGCCGGTGTCGAGGAGGTCCTTGATGGCCATCTTCTTGGCGCGGTCGACGATGTTCTGGATCATCGCGCCGGAGTTGAAGTCCTTGAAGTAGAGGATCTCCTTGTCGCCGCCGGCGTAGGTGACCTCGAGGAAGCGGTTCTCCTCCTCCTCGGAGTACATCCGCAGCACGACGGCGTCGATCATCGCCTCGACCGTGGCGTCCTCGGAGTCGCCGTTGAGCGCGACGTCGTCCGGGTGCAGCGGCAGCCCGACGGTCAGGTACTTGGCGAAGATGTCGCGGGCCGCCTCGGCGTCCGGGCGCTCGATCTTGATCTTCACGTCGAGCCGGCCGGGGCGCAGGATGGCGGGGTCGATCATGTCCTCGCGGTTCGAGGCGCCGATGACGATGACGTTCTCGAGCCCCTCGACGCCGTCGATCTCGGCGAGCAGCTGCGGAACGATCGTCGTCTCGACGTCGGAGGAGACGCCCGAGCCGCGAGTGCGGAAGAGCGACTCCATCTCGTCGAAGAAGACGACGACGGGGTAGCCCTCGTTCGACTTCTCGCGAGCCCGCTGGAAGATCAGCCGGATGTGCCGCTCGGTCTCGCCGACGTACTTGTTGAGCAGCTCGGGGCCCTTGATGTTGAGGAAGTAGGACTTCCCCGGCTCGCGGCCCTCCTTCTCGGCCACCTTGCGGGACAGCGAGGCGGCGACGGCCTTGGCGATCATCGTCTTGCCGCACCCGGGCGGGCCGTAGAGCAGGACGCCCTTGGGTGGCTTCAGCTGGTGCTCGGTGTAGAGGTCGGCGTGGAGGTAGGGCAGCTCGACGGCGTCGCGGATCGCCTCGATCTGCGAGAAGAGGCCGCCGATGTCCTCGTAGTCGATGTCCGGGACCTCCTCCAGGACGAGGTCGGCGACCTCGGCCTTGGGGACCCGCTCGAACACGAAGCCGGAGCGCGGCTCGAGGAGCAGGGCGTCCCCGGCCCGGACCGTGACGCCGTCGAGGGAGGCCGCGACCCGGCAGACCCGCTCCTCGTCGGCCTGGGCCACGACGAGGACGCGGCCGTCGTCGAGGACCTCCTTGCAGAGGACGACCTCGCCGACCGTCTCGAAGCCGTGCGCCGCGACGACGTTCATCGCCTCGTTGAGCATCACCTCGCGGCCGGGGCGCAGCTCGGTGGCCTCGATGGAGGGGCTGACCGCGACGTGCATCTTGCGGCCGCTCGTGAGGATGTCCGCGGTGCCGTCGTCGAAGAGCTCGATGACGGTGCCGTACGCGGCCGGCGGCTGGGCGAGCCGGTCGACCTCGGACTTGAGCGTGACGATCTGCTCGCGGGCGTCGCGCAGGGTGCGCACGAGGCGCTCGTTCTGCGCCGAGAGCGTGGACATCTGCGACCGGAGCCGCGCGAGGTCGCGCTCCATCGAGCGGATCTGGGTGGGGCTGGCCTCGCCACCGGAGCGCAGCGCGGCGAGCTCCGCCTCGAGCGACCTGCGCTCGGCCTCCAGCCGCTCGCGGGCGCCCTCGGCCCCGGGGGTCTCGTCGGTGCTCATACCCGACGATAACTCCCGCGGCTCACGCGTGCTCGGAGGTTCCGGTCACCGAACGGCGCAGCTTCCTCACCCGCTTGTCCGACGGGACGCGCTCGCCGACGTTCTCCGGGGTCCAGTCGGCCTCGGTGGCGTCCTCGCCGGTGACGTAGCCCCGCCCGGGACGCCGCTTGCGCAGCGGCGGCGTCGTGCCCGGAGCGAGCCGCCGGGTGGTGACGAGGAAGCCGGTGTGGCCGTGCATCCGGTGCTGCGGGCGCACCGCGAGCCCCTCGAGGTGCCAGCCGCGCACGAGCGACTCCCACGCCTGCGGCTCGGTGTACGTGCCGTGGTCGCGCATCGCCTCGGCGACCTTCGACAGCTGGGTGGCCGTCGCGACGTAGCAGATGAGCACGCCCCCGGGGGCGAGGGCGTCGGCGACGACGTCGAGGCACTCCCACGGGGCGAGCATGTCGAGGACGACGCGGTCGACCGTCCCGGGCCCGACTGCGGAGGGCAGCGACTCGACGAGGTCGCCGACCTGCACCGTCCACGCCGGGTGGTCACCGCCGAAGAACTCGCGGGCGTTGGCCCGCGCGATGTCGGCGAAGTCCTCGCGCCGCTCGAAGGAGAGCACCCGGCCGTCCTCGCCGACCGCGCGGAGCAGCGACATCGACAGCGCGCCGGAACCGACGCCGGCCTCGACGACGACGGCCCCGGGGAAGATGTCGGCCATCATGACGATCTGGCCGGCGTCCTTGGGGTAGACGACGGCCGCGCCGCGCGGCATCGACATCACCCAGTCGGCGAGCAGCGGGCGCAGCGCGAGGTACTCGACCCCGGCGGTGTTCGTCACCGTCGAGCCGTCCGGGACGCCGATCAGCTCGTCGTGGCGCAGGTGCCCGCGGTGGGTGTGGAACTGCTTCCCGGCCGTCAGGGTGATGGTGTGCAGCCGGCCCTTGGGGTCGGTCAGCTGGACACGGTCACCCTCGGCGAAGGGGCCGCGGCGGCGCTCGGCTCCGGTGGCGGTCATGGCGGGGAGTCTAGGTGCGGCCGCGGGACCGCTTCGCCGCGGCGTCGAGGGCCTGGCTGGCCACGAGGCCCCACGGCTCCCCGCCCACCGTGACGACGACGACACCCACCCCGGTGGCGCTCATCGCCCGCAGCACCGCACCGACGTCGTCCCGGGGCGAGGCCTCGACGAGGTTGTCGTCGGGCAGCCGCGTGACCAAGGCCCCGATCGGGGTGGTCTCCGGGACGGCGGGCGGCACCGAGCGCAGCACGAGGCTCGGGGCGAGCCGCTCGTCGCGGCACAGCACGAGGTCGGGGTTGGCGCGCGCCACGGCCAGCGGGGTCTCGGCCGGCAGGACGACGGCCCGCTCGGCGACGTCCCCGACCCGGACGGTCGCGAGGACCCGTTCGACGGCTCCGCGGCGCAGTGCCGCGGTGGCGCCGGACCAGAGCACCCAGGCCATGACGAGGCCGATGAGCACGTCGAAGAGCTGGGGCTGCCCGCCGGTCGCCAGCGGCCACACGACGAACCAGACGACGATGCCGATCGCGACGAGCCGGCCGACCCACCCGGCGACCGCGAGGCCGAGGTCGCGCCGGCCGGTGAGCCCCCAGATGAGCGACTGGAGCGCCGCTCCCCCGTCGAGCGGGAGCCCGGGCAGCAGGTTGAACCCGGCCAGCAGGGCGTTGAGCAGCCCGAACGACCACGCGAACTGGCCGAGGTCGCCGTCGTCGCTCCACCCGAGGGAGAGGCCGGCGACGGCGAGGACGGCGTTGACCAGCGGGCCGGCGAGGGCGACGAGCGCGGTGCGGCCCGGGGTGGCGCCGGTCGCGTCGTAGGAGGTGTGCCCGCCCCACACCGTCGCCACCACCTGGTGCACGCGGAAGCCGAGGCGCCGGGCGGCCAGGGCGTGGCCGACCTCGTGGCCGAGGACGGCGACGAGGATCGAGACCACGAGCCAGGCGGCGTACGCGACGGCGAAGCCCGACCCGCGCACGAGGCCGGCGCGGTAGCCCTGGAAGGCGACGAGGGCGCCGAGGATGAGCCAGGTGCGGTCGAGGTAGACCGGCACCGTCGCCACCCGACCGATCCGCAGCGCACCCACCGGGGCCGGTGGCGAGGTGGACATGCCGACGACCCTACGCGAGCCGGACGGCATACTGTTCCCCTCCCCGTCCACGTCCCGAGAGGACCCCGAGCAGCCCCGTGAGCGCCCAGCACCGACCCGACGCCACCGACGCCCTGACCAGCGCACTCCGCGAGCGGGTCCTCGTCCTCGACGGTGCGATGGGGACGATGATCCAGGCCCGCCAGCTCTCCGAGGCCGACTACCGGGGCGAGCGGTTCGCCGACCACCCGAGCGACCTGCGGGGCAACAACGACCTCCTCTCGCTCACCCAGCCGGAGGTCATCCGCGAGATCCACGAGGCCTACCTCGAGGCGGGCGCCGACCTCGTCGAGACCAACACCTTCAACGCGCAGCGGATCTCCCTCGCCGACTACGGGATGGAGGACCTGGCCTACGAGATGAACCGCGCCGCGGCCGGCCTCGCCCGGGCGGCCTGCGACGCCGTCGAGGAGCGCACCGGGCGCCCGCGCTGGGTCCTCGGCACGCTCGGCCCGACCAACCGCACGGCCTCCATCTCCCCCGACGTCAACGACCCCGGAGCCCGCAACACGAGCTTCGACGAGCTGGCCGGCGCCTACCTCGAGCAGGCCCGCGGCCTCGTCGACGGCGGCTCCGACGTGCTCCTCGTCGAGACGATCTTCGACACCCTCAACGCCAAGGCCGCGATCTTCGCCCTGGAGACCCTGTTCGAGGAGCTCGGGCGCCGCTGGCCGGTCATGATCTCCGGCACGATCACCGACGCCTCCGGTCGGACGCTGTCCGGGCAGGTCACCGAGGCGTTCTGGTACTCGGTGCGGCACGCCCGGCCACTCGCCGTCGGGCTCAACTGCGCCCTCGGCGCCAAGGACCTGCGGCCCTACGTCGCCGAGCTCTCCCGCCTCGCCGACTGCTTCGTCTCGGCCCACCCGAACGCCGGACTGCCCAACGCGTTCGGCGAGTACGACGAGGGCCCCGACGCGATGGCGGAGGTCGTCGGCGAGTTCGCCTCGGCCGGGCTGGTCAACGTCGTCGGCGGCTGCTGCGGCACCACTCCCGAGCACATCGCCGCGATCGCGAAGGCGGCCGCCGGTGGAACACCGCGCGAACCGGCCTCCGTGGCACCGGCGTTGCGCCTCTCCGGCCTCGAGCCGCTCGTCGTCACCGACGAGAGCCTCTTCGTCAACGTCGGCGAGCGGACGAACATCACCGGCTCGGCCCGCTTCCGGCGGCTCATCCGCGAGGAGGACTACCCCGCCGCGCTGTCCGTGGCCCGCCAGCAGGTCGAGTCGGGTGCGCAGGTCATCGACGTCAACATGGACGAGGGGATGATCGACGGCGTCGCGGCCATGGACCGCTTCCTCAAGCTCGTCGCCGCCGAGCCCGACATCTGCCGGGTGCCCGTCATGGTCGACTCCAGCAAGTGGGAGGTCATCGAGGCCGGGCTCAAGGTCACCCAGGGCAAGGCCATCATCAACTCGATCTCGATGAAGGAGGGGGTCGAGCCCTTCCTCGACCACGCCCGGCTGGCCCGCAAGCACGGCGCCGCGGTCGTCGTCATGGCCTTCGACGAGCAGGGCCAGGCGGACACCCTGGAGCGCCGGAAGGAGATCTGCGAGCGGGCCTACCGGTTGCTCGTCGACGAGGTCGGCTTCCCGGCCGAGGACATCATCTTCGACCCCAACATCTTCGCCGTCGCCACCGGCATCGAGGAGCACGCCGCCTACGGCACCGACTTCATCGAGGCGACCCGCTGGATCTCCGAGAACCTGCCGCACGCGCTGGTCTCGGGCGGTGTCTCCAACGTCTCGTTCAGCTTCCGTGGCAACAACGCCGTCCGCGAGGCCATCCACGCGGTCTTCCTCTACCACGCGATCCGCGCCGGCCTGGACATGGCGATCGTCAACGCCGGTGCCCTCGTGCCCTACGACACGCTCGACGAGCGGCTGCGCACGGCCATCGAGGACGTCGTCCTCAACCGGCTCGACGACCCCCAGGAGGCCACCGAGCGGCTGCTCGAGCTGGCCGACGAGTTCCGCTCCGACGGTGCGCAGGCCGAGGCGAGCGCCGAGGAGTGGCGCGAGCTGCCGCTGCGGGAGCGGATCACGCACTCGCTCGTCAAGGGCATCGACGACCACGTCGTCGACGACACCGAGGCGCTCCGGCTCGAGATCGAGCAGGCCGGCGGGCGCCCGCTCGAGGTCATCGAGGGCCCCCTCATGGATGGCATGAACGTCGTCGGGGACCTCTTCGGGTCGGGGAAGATGTTCCTGCCCCAGGTCGTGAAGTCGGCGCGCGTCATGAAGAAGGCCGTCGCCCACCTCGTGCCCTACATCGAGGCGGAGAAGGACGAGGCCGCGCGCCGGAAGCCCAAGGGCAAGGTGGTCACCGCGACGGTCAAGGGCGACGTCCACGACATCGGCAAGAACATCGTCGGGGTCGTCCTCCAGTGCAACAACTACGACGTCGTCGACCTCGGCGTCATGGTCCCGGTGCAGAAGATCCTCGACACCGCCCGCGAGGAGGAGGCCGACGTCATCGGGCTCTCCGGCCTCATCACGCCGAGCCTCGACGAGATGGTCCAGGTGGCGGCCGAGATGGAGCGCCAGGGCTTCGAGATCCCGCTGCTGCTCGGCGGGGCCACGACCTCCAAGGCCCACACGGCGGTCAAGGTCGACGAGCGGTACTCCGGCGCGGTCGTCTGGGTCAAGGACGCCTCGCGCTCGGTGCCGGTGGTCAGCCAGCTGCTGTCCGAGGGTCAGCGGGACGGGTTCGTCGCCGGGGTCGCCGAGGAGTACGTGGAGCTGCGTGCGCGGCACGCCGCGAAGTCCGGCGACCGACCGCTGACCGATCTCGCCGCCGCCCGGGCCAACGCCCCGGTCCTCGACTGGGCAACGTACCGTCCGATGCGTCCGCACCTGCTGGCCCACCAGGAGGGCGACCGGTGGTCGGCTCCCCGCGGCTCGAAGTGGCGGCGCGCGGCGCACCAGTTCACCCGGGTCTGGGAGGACTACCCGGTCGCCGACCTGCGCGAGTACATCGACTGGACCCCGTTCTTCCTCGCCTGGGAGGTCCGCGGCCGCTACCCCGACGTGCTCAACAACCCGACGACGTCCGAGGTCGCCCGCAAGCTCTTCGACGACGCGCAGCGGATGCTCGACCACGCCGAACGCGAGCGCTGGTTCGCGCCCCGCGGCGTGGTGGGCATGTTCCCGGCCGCGTCGGTCGGCGACGACATCGAGGTGTACGCCGACGAGGAGCGCGAGACGGTGCTCACGACGCTGCACGGGCTGCGCCAGCAGGGGCAGCACCGCGCCGGGGTGGCGAACAAGTGCCTCTCGGACTTCGTGGCGCCCCGGGAGAGCGGGCTCAAGGACCACGTCGGTGCGTTCTCGGTGACCGCCGGCCTCGGGCTCGAGGAGCGGCTCCAGGCCTTCAAGGACGACCTCGACGACTACTCGGCCATCATGCTGGAGGCCCTCGCCGACCGGCTGGCCGAGGCCTTCGCCGAGCGGCTGCACCAGCGCGTGCGCACCGACCTGTGGGGGTACGCCCCGGACGAGCGGCTCGACGGCGCCGAGCTCATCGCCGAGCGGTACCGCGGCATCCGCCCCGCGCCGGGCTACCCGGCGTGCCCGGACCACACCGAGAAGGAGACCCTCATGGCCCTCCTCGGGGGCGAGGAGCGCACCGGGGTCCGGCTCACCGAGTCGATGGCCATGTGGCCCGGCGCGTCGGTCTCCGGCTGGTACTTCGCCCACCCGGAGAGCCAGTACTTCGTCGTCGGCCGGCTCGGGCGCGACCAGGTCGAGGACTACGCGGCCCGCAAGGGCTGGGACCTCGCGACCGCCGAGCGCTGGCTGTCCCCCAACCTCGGCTACACCCCGGAGTCCTGAGGTCGCGACCCGCTGAACGGGGTCGACCCGCTCTGCCGGGGTCGACCCGCTCTGCCGGGGTCCTGTCGCCCTGCCGGGGTGCGATGGCGCCCCGGCAGGGCGAGGTGGCACCGGCCAGGCGAGGAGGCGCCGTCCGCGCGTCCCCAGAACTCGACGGACCCGGGCTCGGGCCCGGGGTGGCGGCGCGGCGGTGTCGGCCCGGCCGCCTACCGTGGGCGCCATGACCCCCGCCCTGTCCCCGAGCCGCGCCGCGGACTTCAAACAGTGCCCGCTGCTGTTCCGGTTCCGGACGATCGACAAGCTCGAGGGTCCGCCGTCCCCCGCTGCCGCGCGCGGCACGCTCGTCCACGCGGTGCTCGAGCACCTCTTCGAGCTGCCCGCCGCCGACCGCACCCCCGACGCCGCCGTCGCCCTCCTCGAACCGCGCTGGCGTGCCCTCGTCGAGGAGCGTCCGGAGCTGGCGTCGATGCTCGCCGAGCACGACGGCCTGACCGAGGAGTCCTGGTTCGCGGGCGCCCGGACCCTCGTCGAGCAGTGGTTCGACCTCGAGGACCCCACCCGGCTCGAACCGGCCGCCCGCGAGCTCTACGTCGAGACCGAGGTCGAGGGGCTCACCCTGCGCGGCTACGTCGACCGCCTCGACGTCGCCCCGGACGGCGCGATGCGGGTCGTCGACTACAAGACCGGCCGCTCCCCCGGCGAGCTGTTCGAGGCCAAGGCGCTCTTCCAGATGAAGTTCTACGCCCTCGTCCTGTGGCGCATCCACGGCGAGGTGCCCCGGATGCTCCAGCTGGTCTACCTCGGCAACGGCGAGGTCGTGCGCTACGTCCCCGACGAGCGCGACCTGCTGGCCATCGAGCGCAACGTCCGGGCCATCTGGGACGCCGTCGTGCGGGCGGCGCAGACCGGCGACTGGCGGCCGCGCACCTCCAGGCTCTGCGACTGGTGCGACTTCCGCGAGTACTGCCCCGAGTGGGGCGGCACCCCGCCGCCGCTGCCCGAGGGCGCCGGTCTCATCGCGCTCGACCCTTCCCGCTCCGGCGCGGCCTCACCCGACGACGAGTGAGCCCACCGCGGCGGCGAGGGCGCGCGGCGTCATCCCCGCGAGCCCCCCGACGTGCACCGCGCCCGGGATCTCGGGCACCGGCACGACGTGCGGCACCGCGACGGTCGGCACACCGGCCGCGACGGCCGAGCGCACGCCGGTCGGGCTGTCCTCGATGGCCACGCAGCGGGTCGGGTCGACCCCGAGCAGCCGTGCGGCCGCGTGGTAGGGCTCCGGGTGGGGCTTGCCGTGCTCGACCTCGTCGCCGGTGACGACCGCCGCGAATGCCCCGGCGGGCAGGGCGGACACCACCGCGTCGGCGAGGACCCGCCACGACATGGTCACCAGCGCGCTCGGCACGCCCTCGGCGCGGAGGGCGTCGAGCAGCTCACGGGCGCCGGGCCGCCACGGCACGTGCTCGCGCACCTGCCCGACGACGCGCTCGAGGAGCGCGTCGATGATCCGCTCGGGCTCCCAGGTGATCGGCGAGTTGTCGCGGATGAACCGCGCGGAGACCATGAGGTCGTTGCCCACGAGCTGGTGGGCGAACTCGTCGTTCCACGTCCCGCCGTGCTCGGCGACGATCGCGTGCTCGGCGGCGATCCAGTACGGCTCGGTGTCGACGAGGGTGCCGTCCATGTCCCAGAGGACCGCTGCGGGGAGGCTCATGAGCACCGAGCCTATCGAGCCGTAGGGTGGAGTCCTGACCCCGTGGAGGAGGACCCCGTGATCGAGCTCGAGGACATCGGCGAGCTGCGCGACCCCGTGATGATCGCCGCCTTCGAGGGCTGGAACGACGCCGGGGAGGCCGCCAGCGCGGTCCTCGAGCACCTCGCCGACGTGTGGGACGCCGACGTCGTCGCCGCGCTCGACCCGGAGGACTACTACGACTTCCAGGTCAACCGCCCGCGGGTCGTCCTCGAGGGCGGCAAGCGCCGCATCAGCTGGCGCACGACGCGGGTCCTCGTCGCGCGCGACACCTCGATCGGCCGTGACGTCGTCCTCGTCCAGGGCGTCGAGCCCTCGTTCCGCTGGCGCGCCTTCGCCGTCGAGCTGATGGAGCTCGCCGAGGCGGTCGACGTCTCGATGGTCGTCACCCTCGGTGCGCTGATGGCCGACGTCGCGCACACCCGCCCGATCCCGGTCACCGCGACCTCGGACACCGCGGACACCCGGCACCGGCACGGCCTCGAGATGAGCGGCTACGAGGGGCCGACCGGCATCGTCGGGGTGGTCTCCGACGCCGCGACGCAGGTCGGCATCCCGTCCGTCTCGTGCTGGGCGGCGGTGCCGCACTACGCCGGCCACTCCCCCTCCCCGAAGGCGACGCTGGCGCTCGTCGGGCGCCTCGAGGAGCTCTTCGACGCCCCGATCGAGCACGGCGAGCTCGACGAGGACGCCCGCGCCTGGGAGCGCGGCATCAACGAGCTCGCGGAGTCCGACACCGAGGTCGCCGAGTACGTCGAGAGCCTCGAGGAGGCCCAGGACACCGCCGAGCTGCCCGAGGCGAGCGGCGACGCCATCGCCAAGGAGTTCGAGCGCTACCTGCGCCGCCGCGGGTCCGAGGACACCGGCCCCGCCTAGAGCCGGACGCCGAGGACCGCGTCGAGGGTGCGCGCGAGCAGACCGGGTGCGCCCGGGTCGTCACCCTCGCCGGCGAGGGTCCGGTCGCACCACGCGTCGACGGCCTCGAGGGCGCGCAGCGTCGACAGGTCGTCGGCGACCGCCGACCGCACCGCCGCGATGGTGTCGGAGGCGTCGACGCCACCGTTGGTCGAGAGCGCGGCGCGCCAGCGGTCGAGCCGCTGCTGCGCCTGCGCGAGAAGGGAGTCGGTGTACTCCCACTCGGTGCGGTAGTGCTGGGCCAGCAGCAGGAGCCGGATGGCCACCGGGTCGACGCCGTCGGCCCGCAGGCGGGAGACGAGGACGAGGTTGCCCTTGGACTTGCTCATCTTCTCGCCCCGGAAGCCGACCATCGCCTGGTGGACGTAGAGGCGGGCGAAGACCTCCCCACCGGTCAGCGCGTTGGCCTGCACCGCGCTCATCTCGTGGTGCGGGAAGACGAGGTCGCTGCCGCCGCCCTTGAGGTCGAAGGGGTGGCCGAGGTGGGCGAGCGAGATCGCCGTGCACTCGATGTGCCACCCCGGCCGGCCGGCGCCGAGCACCTCGTCGTCCCACGTCGGCTCGCCCTCGCGCGCCCCGCGCCAGAGGAGGGGGTCGAGGGGGTCGCGCTTGCCGGCCCGGTCGGGGTCCCCGCCACGGTCGGCGAACACGGACATCATCTGCTCGCGCGACCAGTGCGAGACGTCGCCGAAGGTCGGGGCCTGGGCGAGGTCGAGGTAGACGTCGTCGCCGGCGCCCTCGTCCGCCGGGACCGGGACCCGGTACGCCGCACCGGAGTCCACGAGACGGCGGACGCTCGCGACGATCTCGGGCATCGACTCGACGACCCCGAGGTACTCGTCCGGCGGGATGACGGCGAGGGCGGTCATGTCGTCGCGGAAGAGGTCGATCTCGGCGGTGGCGAGCTCGCGCCAGTCGCGGCCGTCGCGCTGGGCCCGCTCGAGGAGCGGGTCGTCCACGTCGGTGACGTTCTGGACGTACTCGACCCGACGGCCGGTGTCGAGGAGCGCGCGGACGACGAGGTCGAAGGTGACGTACGTCGCCGCGTGCCCGAGGTGCGTCGCGTCGTAGGGCGTGATGCCACAGACGTAGATGCGGGCGACGTCGCCGGCGTCGAGCGGCACGACCGCGTCGCGGCTGGTGTCGTGGAGCCGGAGGGGCTCACCGTGACCGGGGACGGCAGGGACGGACGGCGCGGGCCACGACTTCACCGGGCAAGCGTACGGGGCGCGCTCAGAGCGCCGGCCACGGGATGGCGGGCCAGCCGCCGCGGGGTCCCGGGTGGCGCCGGAGCCGCAGCAGCGCGGCGACCCGCCGACGCAGCGCCTCGACCTCGTCGGGCGTGAGCAGCGGCTCGAGGGCATCGGGCAGGTCGGTGGCCAGGGCGACCGCGAGCCGCTCCAGCCGCGCGAGGTCGGCGTCCGGCACCGGCTCCCCCGCCCAGCCCCAGAGGACGGTCCGCAGCTTGGGCTCGACGCCGAGGCTCACGCCGTGGTCGCAGCCCCGGACGACGTCACCGTCCCGGAGCAGGTGGCTGCCCTTGCGGTCGGAGTTGTTGAGCGCGGCGTCGAGGACGGCCACCGTGCGCAGCGCGGGCTCGGCGCAGTGCGCGACGACGACCGGCTTGCCGAGGGTGGACTCCCCCTCGAGGACGACGTACCAGCCGTCGGGCACCTCGTCCGGCGCCACGACGTCGACGAGGGGCTCCTCCTCGCCGGTCACCGGCCCGACCCACAGCTGCACCGAGCCGGGCCCGAGCGGTCCGTCCCGCAGCACCGTGGGTGGCACGACGCCGAACCCGCCGGCCTCGCTGACGAGGAAGGCCGCGCGCTCCCGCGCGACGAGTGTTCCGTCCGGGTAGTCCCAGAGCCGGCGCTCGGTGGCCTCGGGCTTGTGGATGACGAGCACCTCGTCGGCCGGGTCGCCGACGACGCAGAGCAGGGCCCCGTTCGAGGACCCGGAGATGCGCCCGACGGGTGTGAGGTCCCCCCGGGTCAGCAGCTCCTCGAGGTCAGCGCCGGTACCCGTTGGCACGGGGGCAGATGTGGCCGGTGGGGTCGAGGGGCTGGCCGCAGAACGGGCACGCGGGGCGCCCCGCGGCGACGACCTTGCCGCAGCGCCGGGCGAAGGCCCGCGCGGCGGGCGGGCTGAGGACGACCCGGAGCGTCTGCAGGGCGGACGCGTCGGCCTCGTCGGCGTCGGCGTCGAGCTCCTCGGGGTCCTGGTCGTGGCACTCGATGACGACGACGAGCCGCTCGGGGTCCCACGCGAGGGCGAGGGTGTCGACCCGGAACTCGTCCTCGATCGGGGTCTCCAGCGGGTCGGTGTCGCCCTCCCCGACGGGCTCGGTCGCGGTGCCGGCGGCGTGGGCGTCGAGGAGGTCGTTGACCCGGTCGGCGAGGACGCTGACCTGCACCTTCTCGAGGGAGACGGAGACGACGCGGCCCCCGCCGCTCGCCTGGAGGAAGAAGGTGCGGCCGCCCGGCGGCCCCACGGTGCCCGCGACGAAGCGCTCGGGCGGGTCGAAGACGGTGGCAGGCATGGCACCCACCCTAGATCGAGAACCCCACGGGCAGCTCGAGGCGGTGGCGGGCCATCAGGTCACCGTCCGCGAGGAGGTCCCTCGTGCCGCCGTCCGCGACGACGGTGCCCTCGGAGAGCACCACCGAGCGCTCGCACAGCTCGACCGCGTACGGCAGGTCGTGGGTCACCATGAGGATGGTCACCTCGAGCCCGCGCAGGATGTCGGCGAGCTCGCGGCGTGAGGCCGGGTCGAGGTTGGACGACGGCTCGTCGAGGACGAGGATCTCGGGCCGCATCGCGAGCACGGTGGCGATGGCCACCCGGCGGCGCTGGCCGAAGGACAGGTGGTGCGGCGCGCGGTCGGCGAGGTCGGCCACCCCGACCGCGTCCAGCGCCTCGAGGACCCGGGCGTCGAGCTCGGCACCGCGCAGCCCGAGGTTGGCCGGCCCGAAGGCGACGTCGTCGCGCACGGTCGGCATGAAGAGCTGGTCGTCCGGGTCCTGGAAGACGATGCCGACCCGGCGTCGCACCTCGAGGAGGTTCTCCTCGGTGACCGGCAGCCCCGACACGGCGACCGTCCCGGCGCCCGGGCTCAGCACGCCGTTGAGGTGGAGCACGAGCGTGGTCTTGCCGGCGCCGTTGGGCCCGAGCAGCGCGACCCGCTCGCCCGGGTGGACGTGCAGGTCGACGCCGAAGAGGGCCTGGTGGCCGCCCGGGTAGGCGTACGCGACGCCGCGCAGGTCGAGGACGGGAGTGGTCACGACACCACCATCACGGTGGCCGCCGCGAGCGCCGCGACGAGGGCCGGGGCGAGACCGGTGGCCCAGTCCCGTCCCGTGGCCTCGAGCGGCGAGGTCATCGGCATCCGGCCGCTCCAGCCGCGGCTGACCATCGCGAGGTGCACCCGCTCCCCGCGCTCGTAGCTGCGGATGAACAGCGCGCCGGTCCCGGCGGCGAGGACCGGCCAGGCCCGCACCGAGCGGGCGCTGAAACCGCGCGAGGCCCGGGCGACCTTCATCCGGCGCAGCTGGTCGGCGACGACGTCGACGTAGCGGACCATGAACGAGGCGATGAGGACGAGGGGGTCGGGCACGCGCAGGTGCTGCAGCGCCCGGACGAGGTCGCGCGGCGGAGTGGTCACGGCGAAGGCGATGGCCGCGAGCACGCCGGTCGTGCCCTTGAGGAGGAGGGCGACGGCGGCGGTGAGCCCGGTCTGCGACACCGAGACCGGGCCGACCTGGACGCGGGGCCCGACGGCGACGAACGGCAGGACGACGGCGAAGACCGCGAAGGGGGTCTCGACGGCCAGCCGCGGAAGCACGTGCCGCGCCGGGACGCGGGTGGCGAGGACGAGCCCGACCGCGAGGACGAGCAGCCCGGCGAGGACGACGTGGGCGGGCGACGGCACGGCCACGACGGCGAGCACGAACGCGACCATCCCGACGAGCTTGACGTGCGCGGGCATCCGGTGGAGGAGGGTGGCGCCCTCGACGTGGAGGTGCTCGCCGGGGCCGGACCCCACCTCAGTCCCGCCCGCGGGGTGCGCGCCGACGGACGAGGAGGACGAGCCCGGTCATCAGCACGCCGACGACGACCGCACCGATGACGCCCGCGAGCCCGCCGGACAGGCGCGAGTCCGAGACGCCCTCGACGCCGTAGCCGGCGAGCGGCGAGCCGTCAGCGGCCGAGGCCCGGCCGGCGTCGCCGAAGCCGAGGGAGTGCGCGACGTACTCGAGGCCGTCCGGGTGGCTCGAGGCGTAGAACGACACCACCCCGGCGATGACGAGGCAGACGGCGAGGCCGACGACGACGAGTCGTCGCGTCGAGACCCGGGGCGGGGCGGTCGAGGAGCTCACGCGACGGCCTCCGGGGCGCGCAGCTCGAGGGCGGGCAGCCGGCCGCGCGCGACGTGCACGAGGTCGGGGCGGGCGGCGACGATGCTCGAGACGGCGAGGAAGGTGATGACCGCCTCGCCGACGCCGATGAGCAGGTGCCAGCCGACCATCGCCGTCGCGAGCTTCCCGAGCGGGATGGCGGCGACGCCCCCGACGGCGTACAGGCCGGTGAAGCCGAGCGCGGCGACGGGGACGCTGACGAGCGCACCCCCGGCCGCCGCGACCGGGATGCTCGGCAGCCGGCGCGGCAGCACGGCCAGCAGGCCCTTCGCGACGGCGTAGCCCACCCACACCGCGACGACGCCCATGAGCAGGACGTTGGTCCCCAGCGCGGTGACGCCGCCGTCGGCGAAGAGGAAGGCCTGGACGGCGAGGACGACGGTGAGGCACAGGGTGGCCGTCGCGGGTCCGACGAGGACCGCGGCCAGCGCGGCGCCGAGCAGGTGGCCCGAGGTCCCGGCGCCGACCGGGAAGTTCACCATCTGCGCGGCGAAGACGAAGACCGCGACGAGACCGGCCAGCGGCGCCGTGCGCTCGTCGAGCTCGCGGCGCGAGGCGCGCACGAGGGAGGCGCCGACGACGCCCGCGGCCACGACGCCCGTGGCGACCGAGGTCGGCGCGTCGAGGAACCCGTCGGGGACGTGCATGGTGGCCTCCGGTGGTGCGGCACGTTGTTGCGAAGGCCTCGCAACAACTCCTGCACACTATTCGCAACAGCCCGGCCCGATCAACACCGGGGGTGGATGTCTCCGACCGGTCAGCCGGCTCCCCCGCCGACCGTCGAGTCCCCGGCCTCGTGCTGGGTCGGCAGTCCGACGAGGCCGGCGAGGTCCCCGGCGTGCGTGTTGCTCGCGAGGAGCACCATCCGGCCGGCGGTGACGTGCACGGCGGTCAACGAGCCGGGGTCCACCCGAACCCGTTGCAGGCCACCGATGCCGGCACCGACGGCCTCGGCGACGACCGCCTTGATCGGGTCGCCGTGGCTCACGGCGAGCCAGACGGCGGCCTTCCCGTGCTGCGACTCGACCTCGGCGTCGAGCGCGCGGACCGCCCCGACGACGCGCTCGGCCATCTCTCCGAGCGACTCCCCCGGGTCGACGTCGGAGGCCGGGAAGGTCGCCGCCGCGGGGTCGTCCTGGATCACCCGCCACAGCGGGTCCTTCGCGGCGTCGCTGAGCCTGCGGCCGGTCCAGGACCCGTAGTGGCACTCGCCGAGCCGCTCGTCGGTGGCGACCTCCAACGAGGGAACCGCGACCGCCGCGGTCTCGAGGCAGCGCTGCAGCGGGCTGCTCACCGCCCGGACGACGGTGATCGGTGCGAGGCGCTCGGCGACGCGGGCCGCCTGCCCGCGGCCGGTGTCGGTGAGCCCCACCCCCTCGGTCCAGCCGGCGAGCACCCCGTCGGCGTTCGCCGTCGAGTGCCCGTGCCGCAGGAGGAGGACGATCGCCACGACACGACACTGTACGAGTCCCCGTCCCCACGGCCCGCGCCGCCGTCACCCACAATGGCCTGCGTGATCGTCGACCGCGCCATCTACGAGGGTGGGCACCGCCGCGCCTGCGGTGACCTCTCCGACGAGCTCGAGCGGCTGCGGGCCGGGGACGACCCGAGCGCGTTCCTCTGGATCGGGCTCAAGGACCCGACCCAGGCCGAGTTCGACGAGGTGAACGTCGAGCTGCAGCTGCACCCGCTGGCCGTCGAGGACGCCGTCAAGGGGCGCCAGCGGGCCAAGGTCGAGCTGTTCGACGACACCGTCTTCGTCGTGCTCAAGCCGCTGCGGTACATCGACCGCACCTCGGACATCGAGACCGGCGAGGTCATGGTGTTCGTCGGTGACCGCTTCGTCGTCACCGTGCGGCGCGGTGAGCTCACGCCGCTCACCGGCATCCGCAAGGAGCTCGAGGCCGACGCCGCGGCCCTGCGGATGGGCCCGCTGGGGGTGCTGCACCGCGTCCTCGACCGGGTCGTCGACGGCTACGTCGAGATCGACGCGGAGGTGCAGACCGACCTCGACGAGATCGAGACGGCGGTCTTCTCGGACGACCGGACCGACACCGGGTCGATCTACAGGCTCAAGCGCGAGGTGCTCGAGTTCCGGCGCGCCGCGATGCCCCTGGCCGAGCCCCTGAAGATGCTCTACGCGTCACCGCGCAGCCCGGTGCCCGACGGCGAGCTGCGGCTGCTGCTGCGCGACGTGTCCGACCACCTCCAGGGCGTCATCGACCACGTCGAGTCCTACGACGACCTGCTCTCCGGCATCCTCTCGGCGCACCTGGCCCAGGTGTCGGTCCAGCAGAACGACGACATGCGGCGCATCTCGGCGTGGGTGGCCATCGCGGCCGTACCGACGATGATCGCCGGCGTCTACGGGATGAACTTCGACTACATGCCCGAGCTGAGGTGGCACTTCGGGTACTTCCTCGTGCTCGCGGTCATGGCCGGGGCCTGCGCCACCCTGTTCCGGGCGTTCAAGCGGGCCGGCTGGCTCTGACGGCGAGCGGTCGCGCCCCCCGGGTCAGGTGGCGCTCATCAGGCCGGTCGCGAGTGCACCGGCGAGGACCAGCCCGAGGACGACGCGGTACCAGACGAAGGACCGCAGGGAGTTGGTCGCGACGAAACGCAGCAGCCAGGCGATCGACGCATACGCGACGACGAAGGCGACGACGATGCCGACGACCATCTGCCCCGGGCCGAGGGTCTTCAGGTCGTGCCGGGCGTCGACCAGCTCGAAGAGGCCGGCCGCGGTGAGTGCGGGGATGGCCATGAAGAACGAGAGCTCGGTGGCGGTGACGCGGTTCAGGCCGCGGACCAGCCCCGCCGAGATCGTCGCGCCGGAGCGCGAGACGCCGGGGATGAGGCTGAAGCACTGGACGAGGCCGATGACGAGGCCGTCGCGGAGGCTGACGCCGTCCTCGCCGCGCTGCTCCCCCGCGGCCTCGAGCTCGTCGTGCCGGCGCTCGGCCCACCAGATGACGGCGCTCCACAGGACGAGCGCGACGGCGACGACCCAGAGGCTGCGCAGTGGCCCGGAGATGACGTCCTTGAGGAGGAACCCGACGATGCCCACCGGGATGGAGCCGACGACGACCGCCCACGCGAGCGCGTAGTCGCGGTGCTCGCGGGCGCCCGGCCGGCCGAGCAGGCCGTGCAGCCAGGCCATGAAGAGGCGGGCGATCTTCTTCGCGAAGTAGATGAAGGTCGCGACGATGGCGCCGATCTGGATGATCGCCGTGTACGCGGTGACGGCCGGCGCGTCGACCGGCAGCCCGAGCAGGTGCTCGGTGATGGTGAGGTGTCCGGTGGAGGAGATCGGGAGGAACTCGGTGAGTCCCTCGACGACTCCGAGGATCACGGCCTGGACGTAGGTCAGCTCGACGGGCACCCGTGGAGCCTAGAGGTACCGGCTGTGCCGAACCTGTGTGGGCGCGCCGGTCAGCCCGGGACGACCTCCGCCATCAGCCGCAGCGTCGCGAGCCGCTCCTCCGTGGTGCGGGCGTAGGGGGCGACCGACAGCGTCGTCACCCCGGCGTCGGCGTACCGCCCGACCCGCTCGGCGATGCGCTCCGGCGGCCCGAGGAGGGCGGTGGCGTCGGCGAGCTCCATCGGGACGGCGTCGGCGGCGTCCCGGGGGCGCCCGGCGAGGTAGAGGTCCTGGATGGTGTCGGCGGCCTCGTCGAAGCCCATCCGCCGGGCCAGCCGGTTGTAGAAGTTCTGCTCGCGGCTGCCCATCCCGCCGATGTACAGGGCCGTGTACGGGGCGACGGTGGCGCGGGCGGCCTCGAGGTCGTCGGTGACGACGACGGGCACGGTGGCGACCGTGTCGAAGCCGGCCATCGGGTCCTCGGGCGTGCCCCGGCCGGCCCGCTCGCGACCCTCGCGGACGGTGGCGACCAGGTCGGTGGAGTGCTCCGGGGAGAGGAAGATCGCCAGCCACCCGTCGGCGACCTCGCCGGCGAGGCGGAGGTTGCGCGGGCCGACGGCCGCGAGGTAGATGGGCAGGTCGGGGCGGGGCGGGTGGATGGTCAGCCGCAGCGACTTCCCCGGGCCGTCGGGCAGCGGCAGGGTGAAGTGCTCGCCGTCGTGCGCGACCGCCTCCCGCCGGAGGGCGCTGCGGACGATCTCGACGTACTCACGGGTGCGCCCGAGCGGGTCCTCGAAGCGCACGCCGTGCCAGCCCTCGCTCACCTGCGGGCCCGAGACGCCGAGGCCGAGGAGGAAGCGTCCGTGGCTCAGGGTGTCGAGGGTGGCGGCGGTCATCGCGGTCATCGCCGGGGTCCGCGCCGGGATCTGCATGACGCCGGCGCCGAGGCCGATGTGCTCGGTCTGCGCGGCGAGCCAGCCGAGGACGGTCGGGCTGTCGGAGCCGTACGCCTCCGCGACCCAGACCGAGGCGTAGCCCAGCCGGTCCGCCTCCTGCACGAGCTCGAGGAGGTCCTCGCCCATGCCCATCCCCGCGTAGCCGCCAGCCAGTCCGAGACGCATGTCCGCAGGCTAGTGGGTTCGGATCCGGGGGCCGGCGTGTCGCGATCCGGAGATCCCCTCGGCCGGCACTCCGCCAGTGGCCTCGGGGGTGCGCGGCGGTGGTCCGAGTTGACGGCCGACAGTCTCGGCTGAAGGCGTCAGAGTCGCTGGGAGACAGTCGTTTACCTGTGGATGGCGTGGGTGGCGTGTCGGCGGGCGGCGGTAGGATGAGGGCAGCAGGAAGGGGGGCTCCCATGGCCACGACGACCACCGTGACGACCGGTCCGACGGATGTCGTGGCCGCCGCGCGCGCGGCGCGGCGGCTGGTCGAGCAGGTGCTCTCTCCGTCCAGGGTGCACGGTTCGGTCGAGGAGTGGTCGGCGGCGGTCGGTGAGCTGCAGTCGCTCATCGACGTCGCCACCGCCGCGGAAGACGAGGCGATCGTACGGCTGGCGGCGATCGAGCCCGAGGTGCTCGAGACGGGCGAGCTGGTCGAGACCCATCGGGCGTTGGGGCACGTCTCGCTCGACGCGGCACCGGTCGTCTCCGGGGTCTTGAACGTGTCGGCGGTGCACGCCGAACGGCGGGTGCGGGACGCGGTGCGTCGCGCGGCCGACGGTCCGGACGGGACGGAGTCGTGCACCGGGCTCGGCGGTCTCCACGCGGCGATGGCCGCGGGTCGCCTCGACGGGTACCGCGCGGGCGTGGTCGCGTACGAGCTCGAGGAGGTCCCGGCGGACGTCGCCCGCGCCGTGCTCGCCGCCCTCGAGCCCCACCTGGACGGCGAGGACGCGACCCGCCTGCGGCGCCGGGTCCGGCGGGTCCTGGCCCGCATCTCCCCCGACCTGCTGCGGGAGAAGTCGGTGCGGGCACGCTCGGCCTCCTCGCTGCGGCGCTGGGTCGACGAACCGGGCGTCGACACCTGGCTGGGCACCTTCCCCTCCGAGGAGGCCTGCACCGCGTGGGCTGCGATCGACGCGTTGGCGCAGCGGTACGTCGCCGACGGCACCTGCGACCGCATCGACCGGGCCCGCGCGAAGGCCCTGACCGACCTCGTGACGAGCCACGCCACCATCGACCTGCAGGTCCACGCCGTCGCAGCCGCACACGCACCCCAGCCGGACGGCCAGACCGCGACGACCGGTGACCCCGGCGACCTCGTCGCCGTCCACGGTGCCGTTCCCGGCCAGCCCGTCCTCGTCGCGTGCGACTGGCTCCGGCGGGCCGTCGCGGAGACCACCGCCCGGTCCGACCGCTTCGGCCGCGTCGTCCTCGACCCCACCACCGGAGCCCTCACCGCTGCCGACGACGGCCTCGACACCGACGCCTACCGCCCCGGCGCCGCCCTCGCCCGCCTCGTGCGGGCCCGCGACGGGCACTGCCGCTTCCCCGGCTGCCACGTCGCCGCAAGGTTCT
>NZ_DAOLAC010000029.1:0-2293 GCF_035325325.1 Phycicoccus sp.
TGACCTGGACCGACCCCACCGGACGGGTCCGCACCACCGACCCCGTCGACCACCGACATCTCACCCTCCCCGACACCGGGCACGACAGCCGACACCCACCCCCCAGACCCAGCCTCGTCGACCCCGACGCACCCCACTCGACCCTCGAGTTCGCCATCGAGCACGCCCTCGGCGGCCGCGACCCCCTGCCCAGCACCTGCCGTGTCGAGGTCCGCCGACCTGCACGTCCCGTCCACGTCACGGGACTGCATCCGCCACGCCCCGGCGCGCGACGACCACTGCCCGCCGGCCCGCCGTTCTGAACAGCCGCCCGTCTGAGCGGGCACCGGCCGCCGGAGCCGTGCGGGCGGCGCAATAGGCTGGGGTCATGAGCCTGAGGTCGGCCAACATCGAGCGGATCGACGGGGGCCTGTTCGACGTCCTCGTCGTGGGCGCCGGGATCAACGGTGCCGTCTCCGCCGCGGCCCTCGCCGGTCGCGGCGCGTCGGTGGCCCTCATCGACCGCGGCGACTTCGGCGGGTTCACGAGCCAGGAGTCCTCCAACCTCGTGTGGGGCGGCTTCAAGTACCTCGAGAACTACGAGCTGCCCCTCGTCTTCGGCCTCTGCCGCAGCCGCAACCGGCTGATGAAGGCCTACCCGGACAACATCAAGGAGATCGGCTTCCTCGCCGCGCTCGACCACTCCTCCCCCTACAAGCCGTGGTTCGCCGGGCTCGGCGCCACCGCCTACTGGGGCATCGGCCTCTTCGGCACCGAACGACCCCACCTGTACGACGCCGAGGAGGTCAAGGAGCAGGAGCCCGTCATCGACACGACGGACGTCCGCGGCGCCATCGAGTACCGCGACGCGTTCCTCGTCGATAACGACAGCCGCTTCGTCTTCTCCTTCGTCCGGTCCGCCCTCGAGGCCGGCGCAGCCGTCGCCAACTACGTCGAGCTCCTCTCCGCCGAGCGGATCGGAGACCGCTGGGTCTGCCACCTGCGCGACACCGACTCCGGCGACGAGATCACCACGGCGGCACGGGTCCTGGTCAACGCGGCCGGACCGTTCGTCGACGACCTCAACGAGTCCTGGGACCTGCGCACCGAGCACCGCATCGTCTTCTCCAAGGGCATCCACCTCGTCGTCCCGCGCCTCACGACGACCCGCCACGACCGGGTGCTCGCCTTCTTCGACGACACCCAGCGCCTCTTCTACGTCATCCCGATGGGTCGCCGCTCGGTCATCGGCACCACCGACACCCGCGTCGACACCCCGTACACCGAGGTCACCGACGAGGACCGCCGCTTCCTCCTCGACCAGATCAACAAGCGCCTCGACCTACCGTCACCGCTCACGCCCGAGGACGTCATCGCCGAACGCTGCGGCGTCCGGCCGCTCGTCGTCACCCGCGGCGCCGGCGACCAGACCGAGGCCGACTGGACCTCGCTGTCGCGAAAGCACGAGATCGAGCGCGACGACCACCGGGCCGTCGTCACCGTCCTCGGCGGCAAGCTCACCGACTGCCTCAACGTCGGCGAGGAGGTCGCGGCCGAGGTCGAGCACCTCGGCGTGCCCCTCGAGAAGGACCTCGGCAACTGGTACGGCGAGCCCGCGGCCCAGACCCGCAGCGAGTTCTACCGCCAGGCCCGGCTCATGCGTCTCGACGCGCTGCGCACCAAGCCCGACACCGAGCCGCTCACCGACCGCCTCTGGCGTCGCTACGGCCGGCGCGCCTTCGACCTCCTCGAGGTCATCCGGGCCGACCCGACGATGGGCGAGGACGTCATGGGCTCGGCCGACTACCTGCGCGCCGAGCTGTACACCGCCGCCCAGCACGAGATGGTCGTCACCCTCGACGACTTCATGCGGCGCCGCTCGAAGATCGACCTCGTCGTCCGCGACGAGGACATCGAGGGGTCCGAGGGCCTCATCGAGGTCGCGCGCATCCTCTTCGGCGACGACGCGGACCGCCGGCTCGCCGACTACCGGACCGCCCGCGCCTCGCACGGCCCTCACGGCCCTCACGGCCCTCACGGCCCTCAGGGCCCCGGCGACGCCCACGCCCACGAGAACGGCTGACGCCCGCACTGACAGACACCTCACAGGATGCCCCGAGGCGACCCTGAGGTGGCGGGGCGAGGGTCGGGTCATGACGACGACGGCCTCCCCGGAAAGCACCCCGTCGGTCCGCGAGCTCATCGCCGAGCTCGCCTCCACCGAGGACGCTCTCCGCGGCAGCCACCGCCGCGGTCTCTCGGCCGGTGGCCTGCGCCTCGTCCGCCGGCAGGCCGCCGTCGTCCGTGAGCTGCG
>NZ_DAOLAC010000029.1:2303-21475 GCF_035325325.1 Phycicoccus sp.
CGAACATCTCGTTGACCACCACCCCGGGCGCATCGCGGCACCAGGCGAACACGGTCTCGCCGACGCCCTCGCCCGCGCTCATCAGCGCGCGCAGGGGCAGGCGGGACTGGGCCCCCGGCGCCGGGCGGGCCGCCCGCGGCCGCCGGGGCGCGCCGCGCCCGCCGCGACCGCCTCCACTGAGCCGACCGGCAGCGACGACCCGGAACACCCGCCGGCCGCGACCTGTTGGCCCGGACATGCGCATCCTCCTCATCGGCGGCCACGGCAAGGTCGCCCGCCACCTGACCCCCCTCCTCGTCGAGCGCTCGCACGCCGTCACCGCGGTCGTCCGCAACCCCGACCACGTCGCGGACGTCGAGGCGGACGGCGCCACGGCCGCCGTCGCCGACGTCGAGTCGATGTCGACCGAGCAGATCGCCGACCTGGTTCGCGGACACGACGCCGTCGTCTGGTCCGCCGGCGCCGGCGGTGGCGCTCCGGACCGTACCTACGCCGTCGACCGGGATGCCGCGATCCGCTCGATGGACGCCGCACAGCAGGCCGGCGCCGACCGCTACGTCATGGTCTCGTACTTCGGCGCCGGACCGGATCACGGTGTGCCGCAGGATGACTCGTTCTTCGCCTACGCCGACGCCAAGACCGCGGCCGATGAGCACCTCCAGGCGTCCGGCCTCGCGTGGACCCTCCTCCGCCCGAGCCGGCTGACCGACGACCGGCCCACGGGCGCGATCGAGACCTCGCGCACCGGCGCCACCCGCAGCGAGGTGCCGCGCGCCGACGTGGCCCTCGTCGTCGCCGAGGTCCTCGCCCGTCCGGCCACGGCCGGCGCCGTCGTGGAGTTCAACACCGGCTCCACACCGGTGGCCGACGAGCTCGACGCCGTCGCCCGCGGCTGACCCGCCGGCCGCCTCAGGGCCCCGCCAGGCCCTCGAGCGTCCCCCGCAGGGCGCGCAGCTGCCACGTGGTGTCCTCGTCCTCGCGGGGTGCCCTCACCAGCTCCGGCACGTAGACCGCGACGTCCGCCAGGGCCCACCGCCGCTCGCGCCAGCGCATCCGCGCGCGGTCGAGCTCTCGCCCGGCCAGCTCCCGGTACAGGGCCGGGACGTCGAGGTCCGTGCGGGCGGCGACGAGCCAGAGGTCGCGCTCTGGCTCGGCGAGCCGCGCGGTGTCCCAGTCGACGAGCACCGGCCCGGACCGCGTGACGACGACGTTGCCCGGGTGCGGTTCGCCGTGGGTGAGCACGGCGGCCGACGGGGCGGGCGGCGGCGCGACGTCGTGCTCGGCCAAGGCGGCCCGCGCCACGGCTCCGTACCGCGTCAGCAGGTCGGCGACCGCGGCGGCCACCGGACCGCCGGCGAGACGCTCCCCTCGAGCGCACCGGTCGAGGGCGTCCTCGAGGTCGGCGCGGCCGGGGAGCGCGAGGTCCTCCGGCTGGGCCGGCACCGCGTCCTGCGGCACGGCGTGCAGGCCGGCGAGCAGCCGGACCACCTGCTCGGCGACCGACGTCGGCCAGCGGTCGCCGAAGGCCCCGGCCGCGCCGTCCAGCCACGGTTGCGCCGAGAGTGACCAGCGGCCGAGCGGCCGGAGCAGCGCACCGTCCCGCGAGGGCACCGGCCCGTGTGCCCCGGAGACACCGGCCGCGCGGGCCGCGCCCGGGACCCCGAAGGCGGCCTCGAGCCGGGCTGCCTCCACATCCGACGGCGTCGCGTCCGCCGTGACGAACCACCGGCGGCCGCCCCCACCCGCCACCGCCCAGTGGTGGCTGCCGTAGCCGACCGGGAGGTACGCGGCCGACGTGGCCCCGGCGTCCCACCCGTCGCGCACGATCTCGAGCACCGCGCTCTCGGGCACGTCGGCGGGCGGGGTCTGCACACCGGCACCGTACGGGGGTGGCCGTCGCGGCGGCACCGTGGTTGGCTGGCCGGCACGCAGCACGCACCCGAGGAAGGACGACGATGACCGCCTCCGACCCGAGCGCCGACGGCGCGCCCCCCACCGCCGACCCCCGCGGCGCCTTCTCCTCCCGCAAGGTGTTCATCCTCGCCGCGATCGGCTCGGCCGTGGGCCTGGGCAACATCTGGCGCTTCCCCTACGTGGCCTACGAGAACGGCGGCGGCGCGTTCATCCTCCCCTACCTCGTCGCCCTGCTCACCGCCGGCCTGCCCTTCCTGCTGCTCGACTACGCTCTCGGACACCGGGGCCGGGGATCGGCGCCCCTGTCGTTCGCCCGCACCGACCGGCGTACCGAGTGGATCGGGTGGTGGCAGGTCGGCATCTGCTTCGTCATCGCGGTCTACTACGCCGCGGTCATCGCCTGGGCGGTGCGGTACACCGGCTTCTCGGTGACCAAGGCCTGGGGCGACGCCCCCGACGAGTTCCTCTTCGGGTCCTTCCTCCAGGCGGGCGACCCCGGCGTGAGCCTCGACGTCGTGCCCGGGGTGCTCGTCCCGCTGGCCCTGGTCTGGGCGGCGGTCCTCGGCATCATGGCCCTCGGCGTCCAGAAGGGCATCGGTGCCACCTCGGTGGTCTTCATCCCCGTGCTGGTCCTCGCCTTCGCCGCCCTCGTCGTCCGTGCCCTCTTCCTGCCCGGCGCCGGCACCGGCCTCGAGGCGCTGTTCACCCCCGACTGGTCCGCGCTCGGCCAGACCTCCGTGTGGGCGGCCGCGTTCGGGCAGATCTTCTTCAGCCTCTCCGTCGGCTTCGGGATCATGATCACCTACAGCTCCTACGTCTCCCGGCGGACCGACATGACCGGTTCCGGGCTGGTCGTAGGCCTGGCCAACTCGGGGTTCGAGCTCCTCGCGGGGATCGGCGTCTTCGCCGCCCTCGGGTTCATGGCCCAGGCGGGCGGCGTCCCGGTCGACGAGGTGGCCTCCGACGGCCTCGGCCTCGCCTTCGTCGCCTTCCCCGCGATCATCAGCGAGGCACCCGCCGGCGCCCTCATCGGCGTCCTCTTCTTCGGCTCGCTGGTCTTCGCCGGCGTCACCTCGCTCGTCAGCGTCATCGAGGTCGTCATCTCGGCGGTGCGCGACAAGTTCGAGATGAGCCGCACCGGCGCGACCCTGGCCGTCGTGCTCCCGTCCGCGCTGGTCAGCCTGGTCTTCTTCAGCACGACGAGCGGGGTGTACGTCCTCGACATCGTCGACCACTTCATCAACCGCTACGGCATCCTGCTCGTCGCCGTGGTGAGCATGCTCGCCGTGGCCTGGCTCGCCCGTGCCCTCGGCCCGCTCGCGGCGCACATGAACCGCACCGGCTCGGTGCGGCTCGGGCGCTGGTGGCTCGTCCTCATCGGGGCCCTCACCCCGGCCGCGCTCACCGTCGTCCTCGTCCGCGAGTTGCTCACCGACCTCGACACGCCCTACGAGGACTACCCCGGCTGGATGCTCGCCACCTTCGGGTGGGGCGTGGCCGCCGCGGTCGTCGTCACCGCCCTGCTCGCACTGCGCGTGCGGTGGCGGACCCAGACCTCCCTCGTCCCGCCCGAGGACGACCCGTCCCTCGACACCGCGGAGGTGCGGTCATGAGCTCCGGAGCGATCGCGATGATGGTCCTCGCCATGCTCGTCCTGTGGGGCGGTCTCGCCCTGGCCATCTGGAACCTGGTGGCGCGCAGCTCGGCTCCCGAGGAGCGCTACCGGCGCGACCTGTGACCGCGACCGGCGTCCGGTGGCGCCGTCAGTAGTCGACCGGGTCGCGCACGAGCGGGCAGGTCATGCAGTGGCCGCCGCCGCGCCCGCGGCCCAGCTCGGAGCCGACGATCTCGACGACCTCGATGCCGGCCTGCCGCAGCAGCGCGTTCGTCGTGGTGTTGCGGTCGTAGGTGAAGACGACCCCGGGCTCGACGGCCACGGCGTTGTTGCCGCTGTCCCACTGCTGGCGCTCGGAGGCGTAGACGTCGCCGCCGGTCTCGATGACCCGCAGGCCGTCGAGCCCGAGGGCGTCGGCGACGACCTTGGTGAAGGTGCCCTCGCCGCGGTCCTCGACCTCCACCCCCGGCTCGGCATCGGCCGGGTGCAGGACGAAGGTGTGCGCGCCGTCCATGACGTTCGGGTAGAGCGTGACGACGTCCCGGTCGGCGAAGGTGAAGACGGTGTCGAGGTGCATCGCCGCCCGCAGCTGGGGCAACCCCGCGACGACGACCTTCTCGGCCGCGCCCTGCGCGAACAGTGCCGCGGCCACCTGGGTGATGGCCTGCCGGGAGGTGCGCTCGCTCATCCCGACGAGGACGACGCCGTTGCCGACCGGCATGACGTCGCCACCCTCGAGGGTCGCCTCGCCCCAGTCGGTCTCCGGGTCGCCCCACCACACCGTGGAGCCCGCGAAGTCGGGGTGGTAGCGGTAGATCGCCTTGTAGATGATCGTCTCGTTCTGGCGGGCCGGCCAGTAGAGCGGGTTGAGGGTGAGCCCGCCGTACACCCAGCACGTCGTGTCGCGGGTGTACAGCGTGTTCGGCAGCGGCGGCAGGAGGTACTCGCGGGCGCCGGTCTGCTCGCGCGCGAGCATGACGAAGGGGGTGCGGAACTCCTCGGGGAGGTCGGGGATGGCCAGGCCCCCGATGAGGAACTCCGCGAGCCGCGCCGGGTCGAGGGTCTCGAGGAAGGCCCGGGTGGAGTCGACGAGGCCGAGCCCGACGTGCTTCGGCACGATCTTGCGGTCGAGGAGCCAGTCCCGGGCGCCGGGGATGGCCATCGTCTCGGCGAGGACGTCGTGCAGCTCGACGACCTCGACCCCGAGCCCGCGCAGCTTCTCGACGAAGTCGGCGTGGTCGCGCTCGGCCTGGCCGACCCACATGACGTCGTCGAACAGCAGCGCGGCGGAGTTGGTCGGCGTGAGGCGACGGTGGGCCAGGCCGGGGCGGCAGACCAGCACCTTGCGCAGCCGTCCGACCTCGGAGTGCACCCCGTGGGTCACGGCGGGGGCGTCGGTCATGGGAGTCCTCCACGGTCGGCGGAACGGGGCCGGCCGGCCCGGCCGGGACCTCGATCCCATCACAGTCCGCACCACGCCACCAGCGCCCACCGCGGTCCACCGACGAGTCAGTCGCCTCCGCGGGTGGTCGGTCGCAGCATCGGCGGCTGGATGTCGGTCGCCCTCCCGCGCCGGTACAGGAGCGCCGGGCGCCCCCCGGCGGTGGACACGCCGTGGGCGTCGGTCGGGACGACGAAGCCGTCCGTGCCGAGCACCTTGCGCCGGAAGTTGCCGAGGTCGGGCGGCGAGCCCCACACCGCCGTGTACACGCGTCGCAGCTCGGGAAGGGTGAAGGGTTCGGCGACGAACTCCCGTGCCAGGGTGGTGTACTCGAGCTTGGCCCGGATGCGCTCACGGGCGTCGCGGAGGATCTGCTCGTGGTCGAAGGCGAGCGTCGGGGCGTCCGGTCCGCCGTCGAGGACGTCGTCCACCGACCACCACCGGGCGTTGGCGGCGTCCGAGCCGGCGGTCGGCTCGGGCAGGTCGGGGGCGAACGCCACGTGCGCGACCGAGACGACGCGCATCCGCGGATCGCGGTCCGGGGCCGAGTAGGTGCGCAGCTGCTCCAGGTGCCCCTCGAACCGCTCGACCCCGGTCTCCTCGACGAGCTCGCGCCACGCGGCGGTCTCGGCGTCCTCGTCGACCTGGACGAAGCCGCCGGGCAGCGCCCAGGACCCCGCGAAGGGCTCGCCGCCGCGCTCGACGAGCAGCACCGAGAACGCGCCGTCGCGGATGGTGAAGACCGCGAGGTCGACGGTGACGGCGAAGGGCGGGTGCTCGCTCACGGGCCGACCTCCGCCCCGGCCGCCGCCATCTCGGCCAGTGCCGCCCGGCTGGTCTCCTCCGCGACGCCGGCGTGCATCCCCGGGAGCAGCCGCACCGAGAAGCCCTCGCGCCGCGCGTCGAGGACGGTGGCGCGGACGCAGTGGTCGGTGGCGATCCCCACGACGTCGAGGTGGGTGACCCCGAGCCCGTGCAGCAGGTCGGCGAGCGCCACCCCGTCGGCGGTGCGTCCCTCGAAGGCGCTGTACGCGGCCGATCCGGCCCCCTTGCGCACCTCGTGCGTGATGCCGCTCGTGTCGAGCGCAGCGGCGTACTCCGCCCCCGGCCCGGTCGAGACGCAGTGCGCCGGCCAGGTCGTGCGGTAGTCGGGCTCCTCGTTGGGTGCGGCGAAGTGGCCGCCGTTCGTGCCGTGCGGCTCGTGCCAGTCGCGCGAGGCGACGACGGCCGCGTAGCCGGAACCGTGGGCGGCGACGTGCTCGCCGATCCGGCGGGCGACCTCGGACCCGCCCTCCACGCCGAGGGCCCCGCCCTCGACGAAGTCGGTCTGCACGTCGACGACGACGAGCGCGTCAGCCATCGGTCTCTCCTTCGAGGGTTGCGGTGAGGTACGGGCGCCCGGCGGACACCGAGCGCGCGGCCTCGGGGAGGGTGGCGAGGGCCGCCGCGCAGTGCGTGCGGACCTCGGCGAGCGGAGGGTCGTGGACCAGCCGACCGCCGCGCACCACCGGCACCTGGACCGGGGTGGCCCCGGGCTCGGTCAGGCCGTCGACCCGGTACCACTCGCGGGTGACGCGGCCGTCGGCGTCGTGGGTGCGCCACGCGGTCTTGCCGCCGCCGACCGAGATCTTGTCGTGGCTCTTCTTCGCTACGGCGTGCAGCGGTCCGCCGGGCTCGAACCCGACGGCGACGAGCTTGTAGACCATGCTCGCCGTCGGGTGCCCCGACCCGGTGACGACCCGGGTGCCGACCCCGTAGCCGTCGATCGGGGCGTCCGCGAGGGCGGTGATGACGTACTCGTCGAGGTCGCTCGTCGCGATGATGCGGGTGTCGTGGGCGCCGAGCTCGTCGAGGAGCGCGCGCGCCGCCGCCGCGGTGTCGGCGAGGTCGCCGGAGTCGATCCGGACCGCGCCGAGCCCCGGGCCGGCCACCTCGACGGCCGTCCGGATGCCCTGCTCGACGTCGTAGGTGTCGACGAGCAGCGTGGTGTCCTTGCCCTGCACCGCCACCTGGCTGGCGAACGCCTCGGCCTCGCTCGGGTGGGCGAGGGTGAACGCGTGGGCCGCCGTGCCGACCGTCGGCACCCCGTGGCGGAAGCCGGCGGCGAGGTTGCTCGTCGACGCGAAGCCGGCCAGGTGGGCCGCGCGGGCCGCGGCGACCGCCGCCTCCTCCTGGGTGCGCCGGCTGCCCATCTCGACGAGCGGCCGGCCCCCGGCCGCGAGCACCATCCGGGCGGCGGCGCTCGCCACGGCGCTGTCGTGGTTGAGGACGCTCAGCACGAGGGTCTCGAGCATCACGCACTCGCCGAGGGTGCCGCGCACGGTGAGCACCGGGCTGCCGGGGAAGTAGAGGTCGCCCTCGGGGTAGGCGTCGACGTCCCCGGTGAAGCGGAAGGCGCGCAGCCACGCGGCCGTCGCGTCGTCGACGACGTCCTGCGCCCGCAGCCAGTCCACCTCCGCCGGGTCGAACCGGAAGTCCGCGAGCATCGGGGCGAGCCGGCCGAGCCCGGCGACGACGCCGTAGCGACGCCCCTCCGGCAGCCGGCGCGCGAACGTCTCGAAGACGGCGGGATGCTCGACGCTGCCGTCGCGGACGAAGGCGGTGAGCATCGTCAGCTCGTAGCGGTCGGTCAGCAGGCCGGGACTGGCGGGCACCGGGACCTCCTCGGGTTAAAGTCATTGTGACCATAACAGGTCGGGCGGGCGATCGGAACCATCCTCGGCGACCCGGCCCGGCCACGGGGCGAGGCGTTCGGCTCGGGGACGTCCGGGGGCACTCGGGGTCGGCTCAGGGGTACCCCCCACAGACAGCGACCACCGGTGGCCGCCACGCTCGACGCATGACGACCACCGCGACACGGCCCGCCGCCGGCCGCCTGGCCCGGGACCCGGGGCATCCGGCCGGGCGCCCCACCTCGTGGGCCGCGACCGCACCGCTCGGCGGCCCGACCCGGGCGCCGGCCCTCCGGTCCGCGGCCGGGCACGGGCGGGCCCTGCGCGCCACGCGGTCCGCACGCACCGCCCTCGTGGCGCTGCTCGGATCCCTCACGCTGACGGTGCCCGCCCTGACCCTCCTCGGCCGCGCCGACACGGCGACCGTCGACGTGGTCACGTCGTTCCTCATCGTCGGCGCGCTCGAGCTCGTCACGGCCCGGGCCCTGTGGAGCCTCACCCACCGCCGGTCGCCCCCGGCCGCGTACGCCGCACTCCTGGCCCGCATCGGGTACGCCCTCCTCGTCGCCGTCGGTGCACTCGTCCTCCTCGACGACGGCGCGCGCGGGGCGGCGGAGTTCCGGCAGCACTGGACGAGCGCCGCCGCCGTCATCGGGCTCGGGTTCGTGGCCCTGGCCGTGGCGTTCTGGCACAGCCGGATCGGGACCAGGATCGCGCCGCTCGCGCTGGCCGGAACCGGGTTGGCCGGGATGGCCGTCGCGGTCCTCCCGGTGGACGTCCCGCCCGTCGCGTCGGTGCTCCCGCTCGTCGTCGGCGACCTCGTCCTCGTCGCGGCGCTCGCCGGCCGCACCGTCCGACCGCGACCGACCGCGGCCTGAGCCGGGCCCGCCCTCGGGCGCGCCGCGGCCGCCGACCCGGACGGCGCGGCATACTCGCCCCCGTGGTCGACGTCGCCGCCCCCGAGCCCTCCACGGCGGCCCGCGCGGCGTTCGCCGTCAACGCCGCGGTCGCCTGGCTCGGCATCGCGCTCACCGTCGTCATCTCCGGCGCGGGCGGCTACGCCGACACCGTCCCGGACGCGGGGCTCTACGGGGTGCACCCGGACGGCGCGGCCGGGGTCGTCTCGCGGCTCGCCGACACGCTCAGCTACTTCACGATCTGGTCCAACGTCGTCGTCGCGGTCTCGGCCACGCTCCTCGCCCGGCGCCCCCTGCGCGACGGTCCCGTGGTCCGCGTGCTGCGGCTGGACGCGCTCCTGATGATCACGGTGACCGCGATCGTCTACCAGGTGCTGCTCGCCCCGAGCGCCGACGTCGTCGGCTGGTCCCGGCTCACCGACCCGATCCTCCACGTCGTCACGCCGGCCCTCACCGTCCTCGTGTGGCTCGTCGTCGGACCACGCGGCTGGGTGTCGGGGCGACTCGTACCACTGGCGCTCGTCGTCCCCCTCACCTGGATCGGGTGAATGCTCGCCCGCGGCGCGGTGGTCGGCGCCTACCCGTACGACTTCGCGAACGTCGCGACGCTCGGGTACGGGTCGGTGGCGCGCACGCTGGCCCTCATCCTCGTCTTCGGGCTCGTCGTGGCGAGCGTCTACTGGGGCCTCGACGCGCTCCTGACCCGGCGGAGCCGGCGGCCCGGCGAGCCGGACCGGCCGAATCCGACCGGCTGAATCGACGAGCGGCAAACCCGCAGGTCAGCGACCCGGAGCGGATCGTGGACGCGCCGTCCTGACATCGATGTCGCCCCGGCGAGGGGTTGCCGAGCACGGACCCCCGTGGCAGTGTAAGCGCTCACAACCACGGTTGTAAGCGCTTACAAGGAGGTGTGCGCGGATGACCCCGGGCTCGAGCACGCACGATCACGCCGGCACGACGATCTACTCGGTCGCCGCCGCCGCCGGCGTCTCCATCGCCACCGTCTCCCGTGTCGTCCAAGGCAGCAGCGCGGTCTCGGACCGCACCCGCGAGAAGGTCCTCGAGGCGATCGACCGGCTCGACTACATGCCCCTCGCGGCCGCTCGATCGCTCGCGGTGCGCCATCACGAGGCGCTCGGCCTCGTCCTCCCCGAGCTCTCCGGACCGTACTTCTCCGAGCTCCTCATGGGCTTCGAGGAGGCCGCCGCGGGCCTCGACCTCAGTGTCGTCCTCGCCCTCGTCGAGCCCGACCGCCCCCTGGACGGCCCCCGGTTCACCCGGCTCGCGGCCGGGGTCGACGGCGTCGCCGTCCTCGGCGGGCTGCTCCCGGACGCCGTCCTGCGCCGCGCGGCCCGGCAGAAGCCGCTGCTCGTCGTCGCCGGCGAGGGGGCCGACGGCTTCGAGCACCTGGCCGCCGAGAACCTCACGAGCGCCCGGGAGCTGACGGCGCACCTCGTGCGCGACCACGGCCGCACCCGGCCGGTCTTCGCGGGCGACCCGGACATCGCCCCCGACGTCCGGCAGCGGTTCGACGGGTTCGCCGAGGCGCTGCGCGAGCACGGCCTCGAGGTCTCCCCGCCCCTCGGTGGCGGCCTGCGCGAGAGCGACGGCACCGCCGCGGCCGAGCGGCTCCTCGCCGACGGCCTGCCCGCCGACGCCGTCGTCTGCGCCAACGACGAGATCGCCCTCGCCCTCACCGCACGGCTCGCCGACGCCGGCGTCCGCGTCCCCGAGGACCTCGCCGTCACCGGCTGGGACGACGTGATGGCGGCGCGGTACGTCCGCCCCGGGCTCACCACCGTGCGCCAGCCGGTCCGCGAGCTGGGCCGGATCGCGGCCCACCGCCTCCACGAGCGCGTCACCGGCGTGCCCGGCGGCCACGACGCGGGCCTCCTCGCGACCCGGGTCGTGCTGCGCGGCTCGTGCGGATGCCCCGAGCCGTCGCCGACCGCCCCCTGAGACCACACCCGGCCCAGTCCACCCCACAAGGAAGTGAGATCGACATGAGACGACGTTCGACGACCGCCCTGGCCGTCGTGGCCACGGCAGCCCTGACCCTGGGCGCGTGCGGCCGCGACAACGGCGGCACCGGAGAGGCGGCCCAGGGCACCGACGTCGGCTCCGGCAAGGCGACCGGCACCATCACCGTCTGGGCCATGGGCGCCGAGGGCGAGAAGCTCCCGGAGCTGGCCAAGGACTTCGAGGCGCAGAACCCCGGCGCCAAGGTCAACGTCACCGCGATCCCCTGGGACGCCGCGCACGACAAGTTCACGACCGCGATCACGGCCAACAGCACCCCCGACGCCGCGATGGTCGGCACGACGTGGATGGGCGAGTTCGCCGGGCTCGGCGCGCTCGACCCGCTGCCCGGCAACATCGACTCCGGCGGCTTCTTCCCCGGCGCACAGAAGACCACCGAGGTCGACGGCACCTCGTACGGCATCCCCTGGTACGTCGAGACCCGGCTCCTCTTCTACCGCACCGACCTCGCGAAGAAGGCCGGCTACGACGCCGCCCCGACCGACTGGCAGGGCCTGAAGGACATGGCCAAGGCCATGCAGACCAAGGCCGGCGCGACGTGGGGCCTCGGCCTCCAGGCCGGCGGCCAGGGCTCGTGGCAGACGATCATGCCGTTCGCCTGGGGCGAGGGCGCCTCGCTGAGCGACGGGAAGAAGTACACCTTCGACACCCCGGAGCTGCTCAAGGCCGCCCAGTACTACCAGTCGTTCTTCACCGACGGCATCAGCGACAAGGCCGCTCCGGCGCAGCCCACGACCGAGCCCGACTTCGCGTCGGGCAAGGTCCCGATGTTCATCTCCGGCCCGTGGATGATGTCCGCGGTCGAGAAGGTCGGCGGTGCCGGCTTCAAGGACAAGTACGCCGTCGCCAAGCTGCCCGCGGGCGCCAAGGAGAGCAGCTCGTTCGTCGGCGGCTCCGACTTCGTCGTCTTCAAGAACAGCAAGCAGCGCGACACCGCGTGGAAGTTCGTCCAGTTCCTCTCCGACCCCAAGACCCAGGCGAAGTGGTACGGCATGTCCACCGACCTGCCGTCCGTGCAGTCGGCGTGGGACGACCCGGCCCTCTCCGGCGACGAGAAGCTCAGGGTGTTCGGCGAGCAGCTGAAGACCGCCCAGGCTCCGCCGTCGTTCGCCACCTGGGAGCAGGTCATCGCCTCCTTCGACAGCGAGATGGAGAAGGTGACCAAGACCGGCGCCGACCCCAAGAAGGCGCTGGAGACCGTCCAGCAGCAGGCGGACTCGATCGGCACCGGTCAGTGACATGACCACGACGACCGCCCCGCCGGCCCCTGTCGGCGAGTCCACCGCCCCCGGGCGGCGGCGCACCCGCGCCGCCGCCCGGGCGGAGGGGCGGGCCGCGTGGATCCTCGCCCTCCCGTTCTGCCTGCTCTTCCTGACGTTCACCGCGTGGCCGGTCCTCCAGTCGCTCTTCATGAGCTTCACCGACACGCGCTCACGCGACCTGCGGTCGCCGTTCTCGGTCGACGTCGTCGGCCTCGAGAACTACACCAGGGCGCTGTCCGACCCGCTGTTCCTCCAGTCGATGCGGAACACGGCGTACTTCGTCCTCGTCGGCGTGCCGCTGACCCTTGTCGTCGCGCTCGCCGCGGCGGTCGCGCTCAACCGCGGCATCCACCGCTTCCGCGCGGTCTTCCGGCTCGGCTTCTACACCCCGGTCATCACCTCGATCGTCGCGATCGCCGTCGTCTGGCGCTTCCTGCTCCAGTCCGACTCGGGGCTGGTCAACACCGTGCTCGGGTGGGTCGGCATCGACGGCCCGAACTGGCTCGGCGACCCGCACTGGTCGATGCCGGCGCTCATCCTCATGGCGACCTGGCGCAACTTCGGCACCGGGATGATCATCTTCCTCGCCGGGCTGCAGGCCGTGCCGTGGCACCTGCACGAGGCCGCCGCCATCGACGGTGCCTCGTCGTGGAAACGGTTCCGGTACATCACCCTTCCGCTGATGCGCCCGACCATCCTCTTCGTCTCGGTGACCACGGGCATCGGCTACCTGCAGTTCTTCGAGGAGCCGTTCGTCATGACCAACGGCGGTCCCCTGAACTCGACGATCTCGATGTCGATGTACACGTACAAGCAGTTCGGCTTCGGCAACTACGGGTACGCGGCGTCGATCAGCTACGTCATCTTCGTCCTCGTCGCGGTGGTCACCGCGATCCAGTTCCGGCTCCTGCGAGAGGAGCGCTGACCCGTGCTCAACGCCCAGCGCACCAACCGATGGCTCTACGGCGTCCTCACCGTGGCCCTCGTCGTGGTCGTCGCCCCGTTCGTCTGGATGGTCCTCGGCTCGTTCAAGTCCGAGGGCGAGCTGCGCCAGTCGCCGCCCACCTGGTGGCCGCAGAGCGCCTCGCTGGACAACTACACACAGCTGTTCAGCCGGCTCGACTTCGGCGGCTACTTCACGAACTCGCTCGTCGTCGCCGTCGTGGTCACCGCGGGCAACCTGCTCTTCTGCTCCATGCTCGGCTACGCCCTGGCGATGCTTGAGTTCCGCGGCAAGAGAGCCCTCTTCCTCGTCGTCATGACGACGCTGATGATCCCGGGTGTCGTGACCTTCGTCCCGCTGTTCGTGCTCGTCGCGAACGCCGGCCTCGTCGACACCCTGCCGGGGCTCTTCCTGCCGTTCCTCGTCGCGCCGTTCGGGGTGTTCCTCATGCGGCAGTTCATCTCGGGACTGCCCCGTGACCTCGTCGACGCCGGCCGGGTCGACGGCGCGGGCGAGCTGCGCATCTTCGCGCGGATCATCCTGCCGCTGTGCGGTCCCGCCCTCGCGACCCTCGGCATCCTCACCTTCCTCGGCAGCTGGAACAACTTCCTCTGGCCGCTCGTCGTGGCCCAGACCGAGGACACCTACACCCTCCCCGTCGCCCTCGCGCTCTACAGCACCGGGCAGAACAGCACGCAGTACGGGCTCCTCCTGGCCGGCGCCACCGTCGTCGTCCTGCCCGTCCTCGTCGTCTTCCTCGTCTTCCAGCGCCGCTTCATCGAGGGCATCGCCACGACCGGCATCAAGTGAGGTCCGGCAGCGTCCGGACCCGGCACCCATCCCGTCAGGAGAGTTCCAGATGACCCCCCGTCCCACCCTCCCCGGCGCCTCCCGCCGCCAGCTGCTCGTCGGTGGCGCGGCCGCGCTCGGCGGCCTCGTCGTCAACGGTGCCGCAGCCCAGCCCGCCAACGCCGCACCGCGTTCCGCCGCGCCGTCCCTCGTCCGCGGCGCCGACCACCACCACGCCTGGAGCAGCCGCACGGTGCGCCGCTGGGCGGCCGACACGTGGCGCTCCCTCGTCGCGATGACCGACGAGCGCACCGGCCTGCCCGCCGACAACGTGCCGGAGTCGCTGGCCCCCGCCGACCGCAGCGGCTACACCTCGCCGACCAACATCGGCGGCTACCTCTGGAGCACGGTCGTCGCGCGCGAGCTCGGGATCATCACCCCCGGCGAGGCGACCCGGCGGGTGCGGCAGACGCTGACCACCCTGCTGCGGATGGAGCACCACGAGCCGAGCGGTCTCTACTACAACTGGTACGACGAAGCGACCGGCGAGAAGCTCACCACCTGGCCGGACTCCGGAGACCCGGTGTACCCCTTCGTCTCCAGCGTCGACAGCGGCTGGCTCGGCGCGGCCCTCCTCGTCGTCCGGGAGGCCGTCCCCGGCGCCCGCCCACTCGCCGACCGGCTCTTCCGCCGGATGCGTTGGGACATGTTCTACGACACCGCGGTCGCGCTGAAGCCGGGCCTCATCCACGGTGGCTTCTACCCCGACGCGCCGGCCTCGACCGACGGCCTGTTCCAGGGCAACCACATCGGCGTCGGTCCCGACGTCTGGTACACGAACCACCACTACGACACGACGGTGTCCGAGACGCGCATCACCAGCTATCTCGGCATCCTCACCGGACAGGTCCCCGGTGCGCAGTACTACGCGATGTGGCGCACCTTCCCGGCGACCTGCGACTGGTCCTGGCACGAGATGCAGCCGGTCGGCGAGACCCGCCGCTACCTCGGGGTCGACGTGTACGAGGGCGCCTACACCTACCGGGGGATGCATGTCGTCCCGGGCTGGGGCGGCTCGATGTTCGAGGAGCTGATGCCCGACGTCTTCGTTCCCGAGGCGAGGTGGGCCCCGCGGTCCTGGGGACGCAACCACCCCCTGCACGTCCGGGCACAGCGTGAGCACGGGCTGCTCGAGGCGAAGTACGGGTACTGGGGCTTCTCCCCGTCGTCGAACCCGGCGGGGGGCTACCGCGAGTACGGGGTCGACGCCCTCGGGCTCAACCCCGACGGCTACTTCTCCGACCAGGAGAGGACGAACTACGACCCGGGCTTCGGCGACTGCCGGGCCGCGACCAACCCCGACCCGACCTACGGCGACGGCGTCGTCACCCCGCACGCGTCCTTCCTCGCGATGATGCACGAGCCGCGGGAGGCGTTCGCGAACCTCGCCGGCATCGAGCAGGAGCTCGGCGCGTACGGCCGGGGCGGCTTCTTCGACGCCGTCGCCGTGCACTCCGGGACGATCGCCCGGCGCTACCTCTCCCTCGACCAGGCGATGGTCATGGGCGCGGTCGGCAACGTACTGGGTCGCGACGTGATCCGGAAGGCCTTCTCCACGAAGGCGGTCGAGAGGCGGCTGCGCCCGGTCATCGGCATCGAGGAGTTCGGGGCGGGCCCGGCGTGACCCCCTCCGCCTCCACCGGCACCCCCGTCGTCGCCCATCCGGCCACCGGGGACGCCCCCGCCTGGCGCGACCTCAACGGCAACGGCGTCATGGACCCCTACGAGGACCCCCGGCTCTCGGTCGAGGAGCGCGTCGAGGACCTCCTCGGGCGGCTCTCCCTCGAGGAGAAGGTCGGCCTGATGTTCCACACGGTCATCGAGGCCGGTGCCGACGGTGAGCTCCTCGAGGCGCCCGGAGCCATCAGCAAGTCACCGACGAGCGACGTCGTCCTGCGCAAGCACCTCTCGCACTTCAACGTCCACGCCCTCGAGAACGCCCGGCAGGCCGCGCGCTGGAGCAACAACCTCCAGCGCCTCGCCGAACGAACGCCGCACGGCATCCCGGTGACGGTGAGCACCGACCCACGGCACGCGTTCATCGAGAACGCCGGGGTGTCCTTCGCCGCGGGCTCGTTCTCGCAGTGGCCGGAGCCGCTGGGGCTCGCTGCGCTGCGCGACCCCGCACTGGTCCGCCGCTTCGCCGACATCGCGCGGCAGGAGTACGTGGCGGTGGGCATCCGGGAGGCGCTGCACCCGACCCTCGACCTCGCCACCGAGCCGCGGTGGGCGCGCCAGGCGGGCACCTTCGGGCAGGAGCCCGACCTGACCGGCGACCTCGGCGTCGCCTACCTCGAGGGCTTCCAGGGCGGACCGGAGCTCGGTCCGCAGACCGTGGCCTGCGTGACGAAGCACTTCCCCGGCGGGGGTCCGCAGAAGGACGGCGAGGACGCCCACTTCCCCTACGGCCGCGAACAGGTCTACGAGGGAGGGCGGTTCGCCGATCACCTGGCCCCCTTCCCCCGGGCCATCGCCGCCGGGACCGCGGCCGTCATGCCGTACTACGGGATGCCGGTCGGGCTCGCGATCGACGGCGAGCCGGTCGAGGAGGTCGGTTTCGGCTACAACCGCCAGGTCGTCACCGGCCTGCTGCGCGAGCGACTCGGGTACGACGGCGTCGTCCTCACCGACTGGGAGCTCGTCAACGACAACCACGTGGGCGACCAGGTGCTCCCGGCCCGGGCCTGGGGTGTCGAGCACCTCGACCCCGCCGGCCGGATGGAGCTGCTGCTGCATGCGGGGGCGGACCAGTTCGGCGGGGAGGAGTGCGTCGAGGTGCTCCTCGACCTCGTGCGGGAGGGACGGGTCCCCGAGTCGCGGGTCGACGAGTCCGCGCGCCGGCTGCTGCGGGTGAAGTTCCGCCTCGGACTGTTCGACGACCCGTTCGTCGACGAGGCCGCCGCCGTCGACGTGCTCGGCAACGCGGAGTTCCGCCGCGAGGGGTTCGAGGCCCAGGCCCGCTCGGTGACCCTGCTGCGCAACGAGCCGGTCGCCGGCCGTCCGGTGCTGCCGCTCGCCCCGCGGTCGCGGGTGTACGCCGAGGGCGTCCCGGCGGCCGACGTCGAGGCCGCGGGACTCCTCCCGGTGGCACGTCCCGAGGACGCGGACGTCGCCGTCGTCCGCCTCGCCGCGCCGTTCGAACCGCGCGACGACCTGTTCCTCGAGGCCTGGTTCCACCAGGGGTCCCTCGACTTCCCGCCCGGCCGCGTCACGCGGATGCAGCGCCTCGCCGCCCTGTGCCCGCTCGTGGTCGACGTGACCCTCGACCGTCCGGCGGTGCTCGCGCCGCTGGTGCCGGTGTGCTCCGCGCTCACCGGCAGCTACGGGTCGAGCAACGCCGCGCTGCTGGCCGCGCTGACCGGGGAGATCCCACCGGTCGGCCGGCTGCCCTTCGACCTCCCGGAGTCGATGGACGCCGTGCGGCGACACCCCGAGGACGTCCCCGGGTTCGGGGACGACGCCCTCTTCCGGTGCGGCGACGGTCTGTCACTGGGTCCCGTCTGACCGCAACCGGCCCGCGGGCCCGCCACCGTGACCCGGTGGCGGGCCCGTCGGCGTCCCCCGGACGGCCGGCGTATCAGGCAGGTGCCCAGGCCGCTCCTCCTCCGCATCGGACCGGAGCGAGGAGGCCGTCATGGGTGCTGAGCACGTCGTGCTCGCCGCGTATGTGGCGTGCCTCGTCCTCGTCCTCGTGTTCTCACTGACGACCGCCCACCTCGCGGTCGCCGTCCTGCGGGCTCGCCGCCACCCGGTCGCACCGGGGTCGGGCACCGACCCGCGAAGGGCCCGGGTCACGGTGCAGCTGCCGATCTACAACGAGCTGCACGTGGCCGAGCGCGTCATCGACGCCGCAGCCCGGCTGCACCACCCGCCCCAGCTGCTGCGCATCCAGGTGCTGGACGACTCCACCGACGCCACGACCGCGGTCGTCGACGCCGCCGTCGCCCGCCACCGGGTGCGGGGTGTCGACGTCCGGGTGGTCCGCCGGGCGGACCGGGCGGGGTACAAGGCGGGCGCCCTCGCCGACGGGCTGGCCCGGGACGACGCGGAGTTCGTCCTGGTCCTCGACGCCGACTTCGTGCCGCGGCCGGACCTGGTCGAGCGGCTCCTCGCCGGCGTCGACGGGCCGGACGTCGCCGCCGTCCAGGCCCGGTGGGGCTTCCTCAACGAGGAGGAGTCGATGACCACCCGCGTCGAGGCCTTCCTCCTCGGGATGCACTTCGGTGTCGAACAGCCGGGCCGCGCCCTCACCGGGGGGATGCTCAACTTCAACGGCACCGCGGGGATGTGGCGCCGAGCCGCCATCGAGGACGCCGGCGGGTGGGACGGGCGGACGGTCACCGAGGACATCGACCTGTCCTACCGGGCCCAGCTGCGCGGCTGGCGGATCGTCTACCTCGAGGACGTCGTCGTGCCGAGCGAGCTCCCCGCCGACATCGGCGCGCTGCGCGGCCAGCAGCACCGCTGGATCAAGGGTGGTGCCCAGAACGCACGCCTGCACCTCGGGGCGGTGGCCCGCCACGACGCCCCCGGCCAGGTCCGCTGGCACGCGGCCGCGCACCTGCTCTCGGGGACGCTCTACACGGTCATCCTGGCGATGCTCACCCTCAGCGTGCCGCTGGCGGCGCTCAAGAACACCGCCGTGCGGACGGAGTACGTCGACTGGGGGATGCCCTTCACCGCCGCGACGCTCGCCCTCGGCTGGACCCTCGCCGTGGCGCACCGTCCGCGTGGACGCCGGGGATGGCTGCGGTTCGGGCTCCTGCTGCCCGCCTTCCTCGTCTTCACGATGGGCCTCGCCGTCCACAACGGCCTCGCCGCGCTGTCCGGATGGTTCGGGCGCCCGGGTGGCGAGTTCGTCCGCACGGCCAAGGCCGGGACCGACGGCTGGCGAACGGCGGCCTACGCCGGGCGCACCGTCGACCGGCGCGTGCTCCGCGAGCTGGCCGCCGCGGGCTGGCTGGTCCTCGGTCTCGCCGTCGCGTGGTGGCGCCGCGAGCCCGCCCTCGTCCCGCTCCAGCTGATGGGCCTCACCGGGCTGTCGTGGGTGCTCGCCCTCTCGGTCCTCCATCCCTGGCAGGCCCGCCGGCGCGTGCGAGGCGCCCGCGGCGTCCCCTCCCCCCGACCCCAGGAGGTCACGTCATGATCAGCGCCCCCGGCCCCTCGATGCTCGACGAGAAGCTCTTCGTCGCTCGCTTCGACGCCCCCTTCCCGGACCTCTACGAGCGCTGGTGGGACGGTGTGGAGTGGATCTGGGTCAACCACGGCCGGCCCAACGGGGAGAAGGTCGTGCAGTCGCCGGGGGCCGCGATGTCGAACTCGAAGCTGTTCGTCGTCACCGAGACCGGCTCCCTCTGGGAGCGGCACTGGCGTGCGGAGGAGCGGCGCTGGGCCTGGGAGGACCACGGCCGCCCCGGCAACCAGCGGATCGTCCACGCCCCGGGGGCCGCGATGCTCGACGAGAAGCTGTTCGTCACGACCGAGACCGGCAACGTCTGGGAACGGCACTGGCGCGCCGA
>NZ_DAOLAC010000029.1:21575-52254 GCF_035325325.1 Phycicoccus sp.
CCTCGGCCGCTGGGCCTGGGAGGACCACGGCCGCCCCGGCAACCAGAAGGTCGTCACGGCCCCCGGCGCCGCGATGCTCGGCGAGAAGTTCTTCGTCACCACCGAGACCGGCAACGTCTGGGAACGGCACTGGCGCGCCGACCTCGGCCGCTGGGCCTGGGAGGACCACGGCCGCCCCGGCAACCAGAAGGTCGTCGCCGCGCCCGGCGCCGCGATGCTCGACGAGAAGTTCTTCGTCACCACCGAGACCGGCAACGTCTGGGAACGACAGTGGCGCGCCGACCTCGGCCGCTGGGCCTGGGAGGACCACGGCCGGCCGACCGGGACCAGCGCGCAGACCGCCTGCGGGGCCGCCATGATGGACTCGAAGTTCTTCGTCGGAGCCTCGAACGCCCATCTCTTCGAGCGGTTCTGGACGGGTGAGGAGTGGACGTGGGTCGACCACGGCACGGCCTTCCACGACACCGGCCAGCACGTCATCGGGTCACCCGAGACCGACCCCGCCATCGTCATCGCGATCATGGGGGACGGTTTCGACGAGGGCTCGATGGACGAGTACCGGCAGGTCGTCGAGGACGAGGTGGCAGCCGCCTTTCGGCTCGACCAGCTGGCCGGCCACGCGGACCGGCTCCAGGTCGTGCGCATCGACACGGTGAGCCCGGTCGACGGCGTGTGGGAGCAGACCTGGGACGAGCACGGGACCGTCGCGACGGCAGCGGACGACACCCTCGTCAGCGAGACCTTCCGCCCCTCACGGCTCGGCCTGGTGAGCACCGAGGTCTGGGCCCGCTGCTGGATCGTCCCGAGCGAGTTCACGACGGAGCGGATCGACAGCATCCGCAACCGTTTCGCACCGGCCGCGACGAACGTCGTCGTCGTCGTCAACAGCGACAAGTTCGGGGGCTGCAACCGAGGCTCGATGGCGGCGTTCACCAAGACCTCGGACAAGACCGTCATCGCGCACGAGATGGGGCACAACCTCTTCGGCCTCGGCGACGAGTACCACAACGGGACCTCGGCGTTCAGCGGCACGCGGGGCGAGCCGAACCTCAGCGAGGTCGCCTCTCCACGCAGCTCCCTGCGCTGGGGCGACCTCGTCGCGGCGACGACCCCGCTCCCCACCCTCGAGGGCGCCCTCCCCGCCGGCTGGAACCGGCGCTCGAGCGTCGGCGCCTTCGAGGGCGGCGGTGGCAACTTCTCGACCGGCATCTTCCGACCCGTCCTCGAGTGCCGGATGAACCAGAACGACCCGCCCTGGTGCCCTGTCTGCGCCCGGGAGATCGACCGAGTGTTCGGAGCGCTGTGATGACTTCTCCCGCCGACACCACCCCCGCACCCCGGCAGCCGCTCGCCGCGGGCGCCCGCCACCTCCAGGTCGGGCTGCTGCTCGGGCCCCGGTCCGTCCGGGTCGCCTCGCTCGCCCTCGCCCCGGGCCGGCCATCCCGCCTGCTGGCGACCGGTCATCCGTGGCTCGGCGTCGTGACCCGTGGCGACGAGGTCGTCCACCTCACCCGGCTCGCCGACCCGTTCACCCAGCGCAGCGTGCGACTGGACCGGACCGGACCGCACCACGTCGGCGAGGCGGACCAGGGCTACCTCGTCGTCGGCCTCCCCTTCGGCAGCCTCACCGACCTCGTGCGCTCCCGGGTCAGCCTGCTGCGCCTCGAGCCGACCGCCCGCCCCGCCGACGCCGACCGACTCGTGGAGCGGTTCCGCCGTCGGGTGGAGCGGCGCGACGGGGTCCGGTCGGTGGGGTTCGCCGAGATCTCGGCGAGCAGGCACTGGGCCGTCGTCGGGCCGATGATCGGGGCCGACGCCCCACCCGGCCGCTTCGAGGTGTACCGGGACCGCGCCGACCAGTGGCGGTGGCGGCTCCGCGCGGCCGGCGGCGAGGTCGTCGCCGCGTCGAGCGACTCGTTCGCGACCCGGGCCGAGGTCGAGGCGGAGGTCACCTGGCTTCGGCGGCACACGGCGGACTCTCCGACGACGCGCCTCGACGACTGACCGTCCGGGCGACGCGACGCACGACACGGGTCCTCCCCCTGTCGCGCGGCGGCGGTCCGCGGGAGGATGGCGGTGGGCGCCGGGGCCGTCGCCACCGCCCCGGCGCACCTCGGTCACGGTGACGAGAACCCGAGGAGGCGGCCATGAGAGCGCGACCCGGAGACCACATCGTCCTCGCCGGAGAGCGGGTCGACCAGCCCGCGCGGGGTGGTGAGGTCGTCACCGCCGGCCCCGACGGCGACCCGCCGTACACGGTGCGCTGGGACGACGGACGCACGAGCACGCTCTACCCCGGCCCGGGCGCGGTGCTGCGGGTCTCGGAGGGGGGCGAGGAGCACGCGGGCGTCGTCGCCCGTCCGGAGCTCGGGACGATGCGGCAGTGGTCGGTCCGCGTCACGCTCTTCGAGCGGGGCGACGACACGACGGCGACCGTGGCCCTGCTCGCCGACTCCCCCGAGGCGCTCACCGCCCGCGGCACGAGCCACCGGGCGCACGACGACCGGCCGGACGCCCACATCGGCGACCGGGTCGCGGTGGCGCGGGCGCTGCGGGTGCTCGCCGACCGGGTGCTCGGCGCGGCCGAGGAGGACATCGAGTCCGCGACCGGCGAGCACGACGTGCACGTGCGCGGCCGCTGAGGCCGCCACGCCCCGGATCCCCGGGTGTCGTGACCTGTCCGCCCGCTGAGGACTGGTTCGCCCGTTCACTACCGGGACTGGTGGGGCGGATGTGACACTCGACGGGTGCTCCGCCGATCCGTCGTGCGCGCGACGCCCGTCGTGGCCGCGCTCAGCCTCGCCCTGACGGGGTCGCCCGCGGCCGTGGCCGACGACCCCGTCGTGCCGGGCGCGGGCACCGTGGCGGCCGCCCGGCAGGCGGCCGCTGCGGCCGGTCGCGAGGCGGTCGCGCTCACCGCGCGGCAGGCCGCCCTCGACGCCCGGCTGACCCAGCTGCAGCTCGGGGTCGCCCGGGCCGTCGACGCCCAGCGCCGGGCCGAGCAGGACCTCGCCCGGGCCGTCGCCGTCGCGGACAAGGCCGCGGCCGAGCTCGCGGCGGCCCGGCACGACGCCGAGCTCGCGCACCGGGCCGTGAGCGACGCGGCGTTCCGCGCCTGGACCAACGCCGGACAGGTCTCCCAGCTCGAGCTCGTCCTCGCCGGGTCGCCCGAGTCGATGGCCGACGCCCAGGTGGTCCTCGACGCCGACGGCCGCCGCACGAGCGAGGCCCTCGCCCACGCCGCCGAGTCTGCGGCTGCCGCGACCGCGCGTCGCGCCTACCTCGATGCCGCGCGGGCCGACGAGCAGGCCGCGACCACCCGCGCCACCACGGCCCGGCAGGCGGCGGAGCAGGCCGAGTCGGCGGCCCGGGCCCAGGTCGCCACTCTTGCCGCTCAGGCCGCCGCGCTCGACGCCCAGGTCAACGCGCTGCGGGACCGGGCCGTCCGGCTGACCACCGAGCGCGCCACCGGGCTGGCGGCGCAGGCCCGGGCCCGAGCGGCGCGGGCCGCGGCGGCCCGACGTGCCGCGGCGGCGGCCCGGGCCGCCCGCGACCGTGCGGCGCAGGCCGGCGGCTCGACCCCGGTCGTCGGCGGCGGCGGGGGGTCGCCGGCCGAGGCGCAGCGGACGGCGGCATCACTCATCGGCGCCCACGGCTGGGGCTCGGGGCAGTTCGGCTGCCTCGTCGACCTGTGGAACGGCGAGTCCGGGTGGAGCTGGAGCGCGACGAACCCGTCCTCCGGCGCGTACGGCATCCCCCAGGCGCTCCCGAGCTGGAAGATGGCGAGCGCCGGCAGCGACTGGCTGACCAACCCGACGACCCAGATCCGCTGGGGACTGGACTACATCGACCGCGCCTACGGCTCACCGTGCGCCGCGTGGTCGGCGTGGCAGGCGCGCTCGCCGCACTGGTACTGACGCGGCCGGCGTCCGGTCCGTGGACCGGGCCGGTTCGCTGCGCGGGCGGCGCTTGCCGCGAGTCGACGGCGTCGGCGACGGTGGACCGATGACCCGATACACGCACGGCCACGCCGAGCCGGTGCTGCGGTCGCACCGGTCGCGGACCGCCGCCAACTCGGCGGCCCACCTGCTGCCCCACCTGCGGCCCGGACTGGCGCTGCTCGACGTCGGCTCCGGACCCGGCACGATCACGGCCGACCTCGCCGGGCTCGTCGCCCCCGGCCCGGTCACCGCGCTCGAGGCGAGCGCCGAGGCCCTCTCGCACACCGCGGCCGAGCTCGCCCGGCGGGGCGTGGAGGCCGACCTCGTCGTCGGCGACGTGCACGAGCTGCCCTTCCCGGACGCCTCGTTCGACGTCGTCCACGCCCACCAGGTGCTCCAGCACGTCGCGGACCCGGTGCGCGCCCTCGCCGAGATGCGGCGGGTCTGCCGGCCCGGCGGCCTCGTCGCCGCCCGGGACGCCGACTACGCGGCGTTCGCGTGGTGGCCCGCAGTGCCGCTGCTCGACCGCTGGCTCGCCCTCTACGAGGAGGCCGCCCGGGCCAACGGTGGCGAGCCCGACGCGGGGCGGCGGCTCCTCGGCTGGGCCCGGGCCGCCGGCTTCCCGGACCCCCGGGTCGGCGCCTCGACGTGGTGCTTCGCGACGCCCGAGGACCGGACGTCCTGGGGCGGGATGTGGGCCGACCGCATCACGGGGTCGGCGCTGGCCGACCAGCTGGTGCGCGAGGACCGGTGCAGCGCAGCCGACCTCGACGCGATCGCCGGTGCGTGGCGACAGTGGGTGGACGCGCCGGACGGGTGGTTCGTCGTCGTCCACGGCGACCTGCTCGCCCGGGCGTGACGAGGGCCCGGCTCCTCGACGGAGCCGGGCCCTGCGACGCCGGGGGTCAGTCCGGGATGTAGTCGAACACGTCCGGGTTCGGGCCGGTCCGGCCGTCCTCGCCGCGGTCGAGCGCGGAGATGCGGGTGACCTCGTCCGGGGTCAGCGAGAAGCCGAAGATCTCGAAGTTCTCGCGGATGCGCTCCGGGGTCACCGACTTCGGGAAGACGATGTCGCCGCGCTCGACGTGCCAGCGCAGCGCGACCTGGGCCGGCGTGACTCCCTTGTCCTCGGCGATGGCGGTGAGCACCGGGTCGTCGAGCACCCTGCCCTGGGCGATGGGGGACCACGCCTCGGTGGCGACACCGTGCTCGGCGTTGGCCGCGCGCACCGACTCGTTGCCGAAGTACGGGTGCACCTCGACCTGGTTGACCGCCGGGACGACGCCGGTCTCGTCGACGATCCGCTGCAGGTGGGCGGGCTGGAAGTTCGAGACGCCGACCGAGGCCGCACGGCCGTCCTCGACGAAGGAGGCCATCGTCCGCCACGTCGAGACGAAGTCGCCGTCGTAGCGGGTCGGCAGCGGCCAGTGGATCAGGAAGAGGTCGATCCGGTCGAGCCCGAGCTTCTCGAGGGTCTCGCCGAAGGCGCGCTTCGCATCCTCCGGGCGGTGGAAGCCGTTGTTGAGCTTGGAGGTGACGTACACCTCCTCGCGCGGGAGGCCGGAGGCACGGATCGCCTCGCCGACCTCCGCCTCGTTGCCGTACATCTCGGCGGTGTCGATGTGCCGATAGCCGATCTCGAGGGCCCGGGTCACCGCGTCGGCGGTGTCGGAGGGGTCGATCTGGAAGACCCCGAACCCGAGCTGGGGGATGGTCGTGCCGTCGTTGAGCGTGATGCGGGGAACCGTCATGTCCGGTCCAGCACCGCACCGGCAGCGGGTATTCCGTCCCGGTCGGCCGGTCAGTCCCTGGGAGGGTCAGGGGCCGGACCCCGCGGGGCGCGCGGGGTCCGGCCGGCGCACGGCACGAGGACAGGTGGTGCCGCGTCGCTCCCCGGCCGCGCGGCGTCCGGGTCGTCGGGGACGACCCTCGCCCCGGGTCACGGTGGGGGCGGTGACGTGCTGCGACCGGTCCGTCTCCGGGGACGGGTCCGACAGCGGGACGTTACGACGGCGGTGCCCGGGGTGTCCGTGGCATTTGTCACGACCTCGCCCGGGCGTCCGTTCGGCGGACGGCGGAGGCTACGGACTCCTTTCGGTCCGTCCTCCCGGCGGGCCGGAGGACGCCCCGCGGGTCAGGATGGCGTCATGGACCGACGGGACGACTACGCACTGGCCCCGGGCCGGACCTTCCTCAACCACGGTTCGTTCGGCGCGACGCCCCGGCCGGTGCTCGAGGCCGCCCGCGCGCTGCGGACCGAGGCCGAGCACGACTTCCCGGACTTCTACCACCGTCGGCTCTTCCCCCTCCTCGAGGAGTCCCGCCGCGCGGTGTGCGAGCACCTCGGTGTCGCGGGGGACCGCGGTGTCTTCGTGCGCAACTCGACGACGGCGATGCAGACCGCCGTCGACCACCTCGGGCTCGGACCGGGCGACCACGTCGTGACGACCTCGCGGGAGTACGAGGCGACCGTCGTGCTCTCCCGACTCCTCGCCGCCCGTGGCGTCGAGGTGGAGGTCGTCGACGGTCGCCACCGCGGGCTCGTCGAGCGCGTCCTCGGGGCGTGCGGCGCGCGGACCCGCGCCGTCGTCGTCAGCCACGTCTCCTCGCCGTGGTCGCACGTCAACGACGTCGACCGGCTCGGCGGCGAGCTCGCGCGGCGCGGGGTCGCGTTCGTCGTCGACGGCGCCCACACGGCCGGCCAGCTGCCCCTACCCGCCGACCGCCCGGGGCAGTACGTCTGCCTCACGCTGCACAAGTGGCTGCACCTGCCGAAGGGCACCGGCTTCCTCGTCGTCCCGCAGGACGCCGCCGCCGACCTGCGACCGGTCGTCACGAGCTGGTACGCCGACTCCCCGTCGCTCGCGACGCGGTTCGCGTGGGCCGGGACCGACGACGTCGTGGCCCACCTCGTCGCGCCCGAGGCGGTCGCCTACCAGCGCTCGCTGCTGCGCGACGGGCTCGCCGACCACCGGGAGAAGCTGACGACGCACGCGCAGGACCTGCTCCTCGCCGTGCCCGGGGTGCGCCCCCTGCCGACCGCACCGCGCTCCCCGGCGATGGTGTCGGTGGCCCTGCCGCCGTGCGACCCCGTGGCCCTGTTGCAGCGGCTGCACGCCCAGGGGGTCGACCTGTGGTGCGGCGCCACGGACGAGGGCGGGGTGCTCCGGCTGTCCGTCGCGCCCTACACGACGGCCGAGGACGTCGACCACGGGGTGGCCGTCCTCGACCGGGTCCTGGCCCGCGCCGCCTGAGCCACGCCCGACCGGGTCGCGGTCAGGTGCCGAGGTCGGGGGACGGCGTGTCGGCCGCCCGGACGGGAGCGCGCCCCGTGAGGTCCTGGCACCAGGCGTCGAGGTCGGCGCCACCGGCGGCCGAGACGAGGACCCGACCCTCGAGCGACTCGAGGTCGAGAGAGCCCTCCGCGTGGGCGATGCAGAGCTCGTCGACGGGGCGGACGCCGGCCGGGTCGACGGCGCCGGTGGCCGGCGGCGACGGCGTCGTCGTCGCGGGCTCGGTGTCCACCTGCTGGGTGACGACCCGGACCGAGCCGTCGAAGGCGCCGGTCCAGTAGAGGAGGACGGTCGAGGCGAGCACGAGCATGAGGTTCGCGACGAGCAGGGCGGGCAGCAGGACGCGGCGCGGCTCCAGCTCCGGTTCGTCGGCCTCGGCCCGGGTCCGGCGACGCCGTCGGGGCGCCTCCTCGAGCGTGCGGTCGTGCCGCGAGGACCGGTTCGGTGGCGCCACGGCGGGCGGGCGGCCGCGTCGGGAGGCTCGCGTCTCGGGCTCGTCCGGGACCACAGGGACCACCACCGCGGCCGGCGGGGTCACCGGCTCGGAGGGGTCGGCGACGAGCCCGGCCGGCAGCGCGCCGGACCTCCCGTCGCGGCGGGCGCGGCGACGATCGGACCGGCTCATCTGCTCCAGCTCACGCCGACGCGACGCCCGCGTCGGGAGCTGCGTGGGGTCTCCCTGCATGCCGCAGAGTCTGGGAGCGCCGCCCGTCGTCGGTTGAGGGATTCTCGTCGACCCTGGCCGTTCGGAGGACCCGGTTCGGCCGTCCGCCCGGTGCACGGCGACGGAATCCGCGACACCGCCGCGCCCTGCCGAGGGTCTGCCGAATGCGTTTGCCGCCGTCCTCGCGGTGGCCTTGACTGGCCGGCATGCCGACGACCGGAGCCGCCCCGTGCCGCTGAGCCACGCCCACCTCGCCCACGACCGGGAGGGCCCGGCGGGCGCCCCGGTCCTCGTCCTGCTCCACGCCGGCGTCGCCGACCGGCGGATGTGGGACCCGGTGTGGCCGGACCTCACGCGGGACCACGACGTCGTCCGACCGGACCTGCGCGGCTTCGGGGACTCGGCCACCCTGCCGGACGGCCCACTCGACCCGCGGGCCGACGTCATCGGCCTGCTCGACGACCTCGGGGTCGGCCGCTGCCACCTGGTCGGAGCCTCCTTCGGGGCGGGTGTCGCCGCGGAGGTCGCGCTGACGCGGCCCGAGCGGGTGGCCTCCCTCGTCCTGGCCCCGCCCGGCGGCAGCCTGCTGGTGACGCGGACGCCGGACCTCGCGGCCTTCGGTGCGGCGGAGTCGGCCGCCCTCGCGGCGGGGGACCTCGACGCCGCGGTCGCCGCGAACGTCGACACCTGGGTGGTGGGCCCCTCGCGCGACGCGGGCGACGTCGACCCCGCCGTCCGGGAGGCCGTGGCGCGGATGCAGCGACGGGCGTTCGAGGTGGGCGCCGCGTTCGAGGACGTCGAGGAGGCCGAGCTGGACCCGCCCGTCGCCGAGCGGTACCGCGACCTCGTCGCGCCGACCCTCGTGCTCGTCGGCGACCACGACCTAGAGACCACCCACGACGCGGCCGACCGGCTCGTCGCGGGCCTGCCGACGGTGCGCCGGGAGGGTTGGCCGGACGCCGCGCACCTGCCCTCGATGGAGCATCCCGGCCGGTTCGCCGCGCGGGTGCGCGACTGGGTGGCCGGGCGCCGCTGACGGTCAGTCGCGGGCGCCCGTCATCCGCCGAGGGGTGACGCGTCCCAGTGCGCGAGGAGGTCGGCGGGGTCGGCGAACGTCGCCACGCACCCGGCCTCGCGCAGCTCCGCGGCACTCGTGCCACCGCACTCCAGGCCGATGCAGGGCATCCCGGCCCGCCCGGCGGCCTCGGCGTCCCAGACGGAGTCCCCGACGAAGACCGCGTCGGCCGCCTCGACGCCGATCCGGTCGAGGGCGACGTCGAGGATGTCGGTGTCGGGCTTGCTGCGCTCGGCGTCCGAGCTCGTCGTCGCCTCGTCGACCCACGCGTCGGCGTCGAGGGCACCCCGCAGCGCCTCGAGGTCCTCCCGGCCGGCCGAGGTCGACAGCACGACGACAAGTCCGGCCTCGTGGCAGCGACGGACGAGGTCGCGGGCGCCGGGGAGCGGCACGAAGCGCTGGTGCCAGGCGGCGATGAGCGCGGCGTGCGAGGCGACGACCGCCTCGGCGTCATCGGGGTCGTCCTCCCCGAGGAGGTGACCGACGATGCGGTCCGAGCCGAGGCCGATCGCCCGGTGGATCCGGGCCATCGGGACGAGGTGACCGTGCTCGCGCAGTGCCTGCCACCAACACGTCGTGTGCGCGAACGAGGTGTCGACGAGGGTGCCGTCGACGTCGAGGAGGACGGCGCGCGGCGGGTGGCTGGTCATCGGGGACCTCCGGGTGGGCGGCGGGTGGACTCCCCCATGGTTACCCGCGCTGCGGCCCGGCACGCGCACCGGTCGCCGACGGCCGGCCACGACGGGCACACTCGAAGGGATGACCACCGCGCCGCCGACCCGCCGCCAGGTCCCGGCCGTCGCGGTGCCCGAGGCGGCCGGCGGTGAACCGGGAGGTGGTGACGTGGCGGTGGTCGACGACGTCCGTCGGCTCGGGTCGGAGCTCGAGCGCTCGTACGAGGTGTACGTGCGAGGCCGGCTGAAGTTCCGGGTCGGCCGGATCGTCTACGTGGCGTTCTCGCTCGACGAGAGCGTCATGGGCTTCGGCTTCCCGAAGGCCGAGCGCGACGGGCTCGTCGCGAGCGACCCGCGCACCTTCCACCTGCCCGGCGAGTCGGACCTGCGCTTCAACTGGGTCCACGCGACGCTGGCGAACCTCGACCCGCTCGAGGCCCGCGAGCTTGTCGTCTCGGCGTGGTGCATGGTCGTCCCGCAGAAGCTGGTCCGCGCCTACGACCTGACCCACCCCGACGGCCCCGGCTGACCGTCAGGTCCGGCGGCCGGGGCGTCCGGGTCGTCGAGGCGGTGCCCCCGGAGGGTGCCTCCCACCGCGAGCCCCGAGGTCGCAGCAGAAGGGTTCCGAGGCGATCCCGGGGTTCGGGGCACCGGGCGGGAAAGCTGCGGCGTCCGCGAGATGTCAGAAGCCGCCGTCGCGGGCCATGTTGTTGAACCGCGAGTAGTGGCCCTGGAAGGCGAGGACGATGTCCTTGGTCGGCCCGTTGCGGTGCTTGGCGACGATGACGTCGGCCTCGCCGTCGCGCTCGGGGTCCGAGCGGTCGCGGTGCAGGAGGATGACGACGTCGGCGTCCTGCTCGATCGAGCCGGACTCGCGCAGGTCGGACATCTGGGGGCGCTTGTCGGTGCGCTGCTCGGGGCCACGGTTCAGCTGGCTGACCGCGATGACCGGCACCTCGAGCTCCTTGGCCAGCAGCTTGAGCGCTCGGGAGAACTCGGCGACCTCCTGCTGGCGCGACTCGACCTTCTTGCCGCTCGTCATCAGCTGGAGGTAGTCGATGACGATGAGCTTGAGGTTGTGCTGCTGCTTGAGCCGGCGCGCCTTGGCCCGGATCTCCATGAGCGACATGTTCGGGCTGTCGTCGATGAACAGCGGGGCGTCGGAGATCTTGCCCATGATCCGGGCCAGCTTGGTCCACTGCTCCTGGTTCTTCAGACCGCGGCGGAGGTCCTGGAGCTGGATGGTGGCCTCGGCCGAGAGGATGCGCATCGTGATCTCGGTGCGGCTCATCTCGAGCGAGAACACGGCCGCGGCCATCCCGTGCTTGATGGCGGCCGCGCGGACGATGTCGATGCCGAGCGTGGACTTGCCGACCGCCGGGCGCGCCGCGACGACGATCATCTGGCCGGGGTGCAGGCCGTGGGTCAGCTCGTCGAGCTCGATGAACCCGGTGGGCACGCCGATGAGGTCGTCGGTGCGCCCGGACGCTGCCTCGATCTCCTCCATCGTCTCGTTGAGCAGCTCGCCGAGCGCGTGGTAGTCCTCGCCGCCGCGCTTCTCGGCGACCGAGTACACCTCGGCCTGAGCGCGGTTGACGATGTCGTCGATGTCGCCCTCGCCCTGGGCGTAGCCCATCTGGACGATGCGGGTGCCCGCCTCGACGAGCCGGCGCAGCACCGCCCGCTCGTGGACGATCTCGGCGTAGTACCCGGCGTTCGCCGCCGTGGGCACCGACTGGATCAGCTGGTGGAGGTAGGCCTGGCCGCCGACGCGGGTGAGGTCGCCGCGCTTGGAGAGCTCGTCGGCGACGGTGATGGCGTCCGCGGGCTCACCGCGGCCGAAGAGGTCGAGGACGGCGTCGAAGATCGCCTCGTGGGCCGGCCGGTAGAAGTCGTGGGCCTTGACCTCCTCGAGGCAGTCGGCGATGGCGTCCTTGTCGAGGAGCATCGACCCGAGCACCGACTGCTCGGCGTGGAGGTCCTGCGGGGGCACGCGGTCGTCGGGACGCTCGGAGGGACCCGAGAAGGCCTCGCTCAGCTCCGCGATCGTCACCCTGCATCCTTCCGCCCGACGTGCTCCGATCCCCGACCGGGGCGGACCTCAACGCGACGCCCCGAGGCCCGGCGCCAAGCCCACCAGAGACCACCGACACCGGGACGTCCGAGTCACCGTAGGACCTGGCCGCCGAGGGGTCCAAGCCCGGCCGGGCACATCGGCCGAACGGCTGGGGACATCCTGTGGAGAACGTGGGGAAAACGCCGGTCCCCGTTGTGCACCGTCGGTGGAGAACCCTGTGGACACACCTCCCATGGACCTCCCAGCAAGCCGTTGACCTGCGACGACGCCGTCCACCGGATGTGCACCGGAGAAAGTTTCGGGCGTGTCCCGGTCCACAGGCCGCGGCGGGCCGGCGGTGTACCCGGTGGGGTGTCGCTCGGCCGTTCGGCCCCTCTCCGACGGCGCGCCGAGAGCCCGTCAGCCGGCCCGGCCGTACCGCTCGGCGGCCCGCGCCCGCGCCTTGGCCGCCTCGACCTCGCGGTCCTTCGGCGGGGCGTTCGTCACGAGGGCGTCGAGCAGGTGCTGGGTCGCGTGCGCGACCTCCTCGACGGCCCGCGCGAAGGCCTCCTCGTTGGCCTGCGAGGGGCGGGTGGCCCCGCTCACCTTGCGCACGTACTGCAGGGCGGCGGCGCGCACCTCGTCGGTCGTCGCGGGCGGCTCGAAGTTGTGGAGCTGGCGGATGTTGCGGCACATGACCCCAACGGTAGGCGCGGCCACCCATCGGGCGACAGGGGTCAGGACAGCCTCACCTGCCGTGTGCTCCGGCCCTCGACCGGCCATGATGGACCCGTGAGGACCGTGACCCTCGAACAGCTCGGCCGCCATCTCGCCGCACTCCCGGGCCGGCCCCGGGTCGTCGTCTCCGGCAACGTCGCCGTCCCGTGGGAGGCCGTCCGGGTGCTCGACGCCGCGCGCGCGGAGTACGTCATCCACGCGCTCAACGCACCCCCGGGCATCCCCGACCGCCCGGGCGTCACCGCCGAGACGTGCTTCGTCGGTGCCGGGATGCGCCGCCACTCGAACCTCTCGTACGTGCCGAGCCGGCTCTCGCTCGTCCCCGTCCTCTACGGGGGACCGCTCGCCCCGGACGTCGTCATCGTCCAGTGCGCCCCGGCCCGCGACGGGATGCTCTCCCTCGGCATCGAGGTCAACGTCCTGCCGGCGGCCATCGAGGCCTGCCGGGCGCGCTCCGGGCTCGTCGTCGCGGTCGTCAACGACCGGATGCCGTACACCGGCGGCGACGCGCTCCTCGCGGTCGAGGCCGTCGACCTCGCCGTCGAGGTCTCGGTGCCCGTGCCGTCCCACGCGCCGCTCGTCCCGGACGACGACAGCCGGCTCATCGGCGAGCGGGTGGCCAGCCGGGTCCGCGACGGCGCGACCCTGCAGGCCGGCATCGGCGGCATCCCCGACGCCACGATCGCCGCTCTCGCCGACCGCAGCGGCCTGCGGATCTGGACCGAGATGTTCTCCGACGGCGTCGTGGCCCTCGACCAGGCCGGCGCCCTCGACCCGGACCATCCGCTGGTCACCTCGTTCCTCTTCGGGTCCCAGGACCTCTACGACTGGGTCGACGGCAACCCGCGGGTGCGGATGACCCGCACGGAGACGACGAACGACCCGGGGCTCATCGCGCGGCAGCGGGCGATGACGTCGGTCAACTCGGCGCTCGAGGTCGACCTCTTCGGGCAGGCGAACGCGTCCCGGATCAACGCACGCATCCACTCCGGCTTCGGCGGGCAGACCGACTTCGTCGTCGGGGCCCTGCACTCGCCCGGCGGGCAGTCGTTCATCGCGCTGCGGTCGTGGCACCCGAAGGCCGACTGCTCGACGGTCGTCCCGCTGCTCGACGAGCCGGTGACGAGCGTGCAGCAGAGCGCCGTCGTCACCGAGCAGGGCGTCGCCGAGCTCTACGGCCACGACCAGCAGGGGCAGTGCCGGCACATCATCCGCGACGCCGCGCACCCCGACGTCCGTGACGAGCTGTGGGAGGAGGCGCGGGCCCTCGGCCTCGCCTGACCGCCCCGCCCGCCCACGTCAGCGGGTGTCGCCGGTGACCATCCACCGGTCGGTGCGGACGCGCAACCACATGAGGGTCCCGCGCACCGCCATGAACGTCGTGAAGGCCAGCCAGAGCCACGTCACGGCGTGTCCCTGCCCGACGAGCGAGCCGCCCTCGAGCAGCCAGTCACCGGCGAGCCGCACCGCGAGGACGACGGGCAGGTAGGCGAGCAGCGTCACGAGCATGGCGCCGGCCAGCCACCGCCCGTCCCCGGCGCCGATGAGGACGCCGTCGACGACGAAGACGAAGCCGGAGAGGGGCTGGCCGAGCGCGACGACGAGCAGGCCCGCGGCGATGGCCGCCTGCACCCCCTCGTCCGGGGTGAACCAGGCGCCGACGACCGGCCGGACGAAGAGGACGACCAGCCCGAGGACGACGCCCCCGAGGACACCCCAGCGCAGCATCAGCCGGGTCGCCGCCCGGGTGCGCGGCAGGTCGCCGGCGCCCAGGGTCCGCCCGGTCACCGCCTGCGCGGCGATGGCGAGGGCGTCGAGGGCGAAGGTGAGGAAGGACCAGATCGTCGCGGTCACCTGGTAGGCGGCGAGCGGGACGTCCCCGAGGCCGGCCGCCACCCAGGTCGTCAGGAGCAGGACGGCCCGCAGCGCGAGGGTCCGCACGAGGAGGGGCACCCCGCCGCGGGCGGCGGCGAGGACCCGTCCCGGGTGCGCCCGCAGCGGCAGCCGCGCGCGCCGCGCCTCGCGGACGAGGACCCGGACGAGCGCGAGCGCCATCCCGGTCTGCGCGATGACGGTGCCCCACGCCGACCCGGCGATGCCCCAGCCGAGCCCGTGGACGAACCAGAGGTTGAGGCCGGCGTTGACCGTGAAGCCCCCGACGGCGACGACGAGCGGTGTCCGGGTGTCCTGCAGGCCGCGAAGCACCCCGGTCGTCGCGAGGACGACGAGCATCGCGGGCAGCCCGAGCGCGGACACCCGAAGGTACGTCGTCGCCTCGTCGAGGACCGCGGGCGAGGCGCCGAACACCCCGGAGAGCGGCCGGGCCAGCAGGGCGACGACCGCCGTCGCCCCGAGCCCGAGCACGACGGCCAGCCAGGTGCCGTCGATGCCGGCCGCCACCGCACCGGACCGCGACCCGGCTCCGAGCCGGCGGGCGCCGACGCTCGTCGTGCCGTAGGCGAGGAAGACGAAGACGTTGGCCGCGGTGAGCAGGACGGCGCTCGCGACGCCGAGGCCGGCGAGCGGCTCCACCCCGAGCCGGCCGACGATGGCCGAGTCGACGAGGAGGAAGAGCGGTTCGGCGACGAGGGCGAGGAAGGCCGGCACCGCGAGGCGCAGGACCTCGCGGTGCTGGGTCTCCTCCGACGCACTCACGCGGGCACTCTCGCACGTGCGAGGGCCCCGCGGGCGTGCTGCCCGCGGGGCCCTCGTCACCCGCTGGTGATCAGGTGGTGGTCGCCGGCGGGGCCTGGACGAGCACCGCGCCGGTGCCGAGCACGGCACCCTCGGAGGAGAGGACGTTCATCTCGCCGAACAGCTGCCGGCCGGGGCCGGCGTCCGCCTGCGGGGTGATCGCCCCGGTGACCGTCACCGTCTGCCCGCCCGCGAGCGTGACCGCCGCGGTGGGCACGCTCAGCGTGCCGAGACCGGCGGAGAAGAACACGTCGCGGTAGTCGAGCTGCGTGGTCCCGGCCGGGACCGAGTAGCCGTCGACCTCGACCGTGTAGGTGCCCGGTGCCGGGTTGGGCACCGAGACCGACTCCTCGGAGTCACCGTCCGCCGACTGCGCCACGGTGTTGCCGTCGGCGTCGAGGAGGTAGAGGTCGAGGTCCGCCGACAGGTCGGAGGTGTTCCCGATCGCCACGTCCAGCCGGGTGGCGCCCGGGGGCACCACGACGGTGTACTCGAGCACGTCACCCTCGGCGATGCTCGGCCGCTCGGCGTGCGCCGACCCGAGCGACCCGCCCTGCGGCGTCACCGTCAGCGGACCGAAGTCGTTGCGAACGGTCCACGACACCGGCGTCGAGGCACCCGGGGCCGCCGACACGGTCTGCGTCGCCGGGTCGACCGTGACGCCCTGGACGGCGGCGGTCAGGGTGAACGGGTTGACGAGGAACGGCGAGGTGCGGCGCGACTCCACGAGCAGCTCCCACACGCCCGGGATCGGGTTGGTGTAGGCCCGGGACTGCGGCCTGCAGGCCGCCGGGTCGCTGTAGTTCGTGTAGCAGTACGGCGTCGAGGTGTTGTCGACCGGAACGCCGTACGGGTTGAACGCGATCCAGCGCACCTGGCTCTTCGTCGCGATGCCCGACAGGTTGACCTGGAGCGCCTTGGCGCCCTCGGGGACCGTGACGAACACCCGCTTGAAGAGGTTGCGCTCGACCGAACCCCGTGTGGTCAGCGAGTACGACGGCGCCGGGATGTCGCTGGACACCACGACCGCCAGCATGACCCGCAGGTCGACGAGCGGCGTCGACGGGTCGTCGACCTCGAGGATCGCCGAGTGCAGCCCACCGGAGCGCGGCTTGGCCCTGACCGCCACGTCCGCGGAGGAGCCGAGCCGGAGACGGACCGACGACGGCGCCGAGAACGTGCCGTCGTTGCCGACGATCCGGACCCGGTGCGTCACCGTCCGCGACGAGCCGGTCGTGCGGGTCACCGTCACCGGGTAGGTGCGGCTCTGCCCGACCTTCTGCCCGCCCGCGCCCGCCGCGCAGTCGTTGTAGACACCGACGCCCTTGTCCGGGGTGGCGAGGAAGTCCGAGATCGCGGTGCACACGTCGGCCGAGGTCGTGTAGTCCTGCGTCACCGGGTTGCGACGGAGGAGCTTCCACGCGCCGGGCACGTCGAGCTGCCCGGTGCCCTGGCCGATCGCCTCGAGCTTCTTCTGGTAGTCCGCGGCGGTGTACATCGCCTCGCGCAGCTGCTTCGGCGTGATCGGGGTGTGGGTCTGGAACCCGGCCGAGAGCAGGAGCGCGGCGGCGCCGGCGGCCTGCGGCGAGGCCATCGAGGTGCCGTTGAACATCGCGTAGCCGATCGGCAGCGTGTAGCCGGCCTCGGGGAGGTCGGGCTGCTTGAGCCACTGCGGCACGGTCGAGATCGCCGAGCCGGGCGCCATGATGTTCGGCTTGAACCCGCCGTCCTCGCGCGGACCGCGCGAGGAGTAGTTGTGCAGGGCGAGCTTGCTCGAGACGACCGAGCCGTAGTTCGCCTTCCACGTCTCCTTGGTGATGGAGGACGCGACGCTCACGACGTCGGTCGCCACCGAGGGGTCGCCGACCGTGTTGATGCCGGCGCCGGAGTTGCCGGCCGAGATGAACAGCTGGACGCCGAAGACGGCGATGAGCCGGTCGTAGAGCTCGGCCCGCGCGTTGTTGGCGTCGTTGAGCGCCGGCAGGCCGCCGATCGACATGTTGACGACGTCGACGCCACGGTTGGCGACGAGGTCGACCATGCCGTCGGTCAGGGCCGCGTTGGTGCAGCCGCCGCCCCACGTGCACGCCCGCGAGGAGACGATCTTGGCGCCGGGCGCCTGGCCGTCCATCCGGCCGCCGAAGAGGCTGTGGCCGGCCGCGATGCCCGCGACGTGCGAGCCGTGCGCGTCCTCGACGAGGCCGATGTTGACGAAGTCGGCCGTCGTCCCGACGTAGGGCGGCCCGTACGGGCTCATGTCGACGTCCTCGCGGTACTCGACCGTGAACGGCATCCGCTCGACGACCGCGGTGGCCGGGTCGTCGGTGCCGAAGTGGCCGACCTGGTGGCGCTCGCGGTAGGGCCGCATCTTCTCGTTCGCCGCGAAGGTGCCGTCCTGGTTCGCGTCGACCCAGATGTCGTGGGTCGCCGGGTCGTAGAGGATGCCGAAGACGTCCGTGGTGTCGCCGTCGCGGTTGACGTCACCACCCGGCTCGCTGCCGGCCGTGATGGACTCCGAGAAGCGGCTGATCTTGTACGTGCCGGCCGGGTAGGTGTAGGCCTTCCCGGCGTAGGTCGTCGAGGTCCCGGTGGCGTCCTGGAGCATGGGCCGCCAGGTGGCGTCGCCGTCGAAGACGGGGTCGGTGGCCGTCACCCAGTCGACGATCTTGCGCTCGCCGGTCGAGGTCCTCTGCAGCGCCGGGTGGTCGAGGTCGACGCCGGAGTCGAGGATGCCGATGGTCACCCCGCGACCGTCGAAGCGGCGGTTGTCCTTCTTGAACTCCACCGACCCGGTGTCGCGGGTGGGCATGTACGGGTTCGCGTCCGGCGTGCGGCGGTCGGGGCCGGTGTAGCGCTGGCCCCTGGAGCCCTTCGACTCGGCGGCGGGGTCGGGGAGCCTGACCGTCTCGTCGAGGTCGACGGCGTCGACCCGGGTGAGCGCCGCGACCTTGGCGACGGCCTGCGTCGGGACGCTGGCCCGCACGTAGCCGACCTTGTCGTTGGTCATGCCGACGTACCCGCCCTGCGCGCGGATGCTGTCGGCCACGGACCGCGTCGTGCCCTTCTCGACCGCGAGGATGAGGGTGACCCGCTTGGTGCCGGCCGCCTGCGCCTTGCCGAGCAGCTCGACGTCGTGCTGCCCCAGCTTCTCCTCGAGCGCACTGCTCCCGGGGTCCTTCACCTCCTCGGTCTGGAGGGTCGCGGCGGGTGCCTTGTCGGGGGACCGCGGGTCGCCTGCCTTCGGTGAGGCGGCGGTGGCGGTACCGAGTGATCCTGCGGTGAGTGCTGCCGCGGCGATGCCGGCGAGCGCGATGCGCGCAGGCTTCCGCGAAAGGGGATGTCTCATCGGTGTCCTGTCTTCCCGTGACGCAGCTCTGCCCTGTGCGTCTGACATCGGTGGAGAGAGAGAACCACGCCGGGACGACAAAGGGAATAGCCGGAGGCCGACGGGTTGTCGAACTTTCCGTTCGCTCGACCGTTGCGCCGCAGCACCTTCCGCGAGTCAGGGCGTCGACAGGAGCGCCACGGCAGCCTCGCGACGCGGGTCGCCGGCGGCCACCAGCACCCCGTCGTCGCGCCGGTACGCGACCCCGACCCCCCCGAAGTACATCGAGAGCGCGCCGTGGTCCGTGGCGGCCAGCCCGGCCGCGTGGACGGCCGCGGTGATGGCCGGGTCGGACTCGTGCTCGACGACCGGCCGGCCGGTGCGGTCGAACCGGACGTGCAGGCGCGGCGCCTCGATGGCCGTGCGCAGGTCGGCGCCGTGGAGGCAGCCCTGACCGAGCACCTGCATCAGCGCGGTCGTGATGCGGTCCGCGCCGGGGGACCCGACGGCGATGACCCGGCCGTCGGCGGTGCGCCCCGTGGTCGGGGCCATGTTCGACGCGAGCCGCGTGCCGGGCACCAGCGAGTGCAGCCCGAGCCGGTTCAGCTCCGGCTCGCCGAGCGCGTTGTTGAGCAGCATCCCGGTGCCGGGCACCGTGATCCCGGCGCCGTACCCCGCCGACACCGTCACGGCGCACGCGAGCCCGTCGGCGTCGACCGCGGAGACGTGCGCGGTCGAGGCCGAGGTCGGCAGCCCGGCCAGGCCGTGTCGCTCGACGGAGGCGAGCAGCGCGTGGCCGGCGGCGTCGAGGTCGGTCGCGACGTCGTGCACCTCGAGCCGGTAGCGCAGGACGGCGGACTGGACGGCGAGGACGTCGGCCCAGTCGTAGGAGCCGCGCCGGGCCAGCTCGCCGAGCATCACGGCGAGCATCGGTCCCCCGACCGAGGGAGGCGGGTTGAGCGCGAGGTCCCAGTCGCCGACGGTGCGCCGCACCGGGACCCGCTCGACGGGCGCGTGCGCCGCGAGGTCGTCGGCGGTGACGAGGCCGTCGTGCGCGGCCATGTCGGCGACCATCGCCCGGCCCACCTCACCGGTGGTGAGGACGGAGGCACCGTCCCGGGCGACGAGGTCGAGGACGTCGGCGAGCCGCCCGTTCGTCGCGAGGTCCCCCGCGCGCAGGGGTCGGCCGTCGGGACGGGTGACGACGGCGTGGGCCTCGGGGTCCGTGCCGAAGAGGGTGTCGGCGACGAAGCCGAGGTAGCGCGCCGCCGCGCCGCCGACCGGGTAGCCGTCCCGGCAGGCGTGCGCGGCCGGGGCCACGACGTCGGCCCAGCTGCCGCGACCGAAGCGGGCCTGGGCGTCCTCGCAGGCGGCGACCGCCCCCGGCGTGGCGACCGAGCCGTGGCCGGCGAACATCGTCACCCCGCCGCCGTACTCGGTGGACACCTCGCGCACCCCGCGCCCGAACGCCTCGGGCGGCAGGCCGAGCCCGGGCATCCCGACGTTGCCGTCGACGAGGAGGGGCTCGCTCCCGGGCGCCCACACCGAGACGTAGGCGCCGCCGCCGAGCGAGACGATGCCCGGCTCGGTGGCCATCGCGGCGAGCGCCGCGGCGACGGCGACGTCGACGGCGTTGCCCCCGGCAGCGGCCACCTCCCGGCCCGCCCCGAGCGACACCGGGCCGGTCGCCGCGAGCGCCACCTCACCCATGGCCTCGCATCCTGCCACCGCCGCGAGCGTCCACGTCGCCCGCGTCCGCACCCGGGCGGTAGCGTTCCGGGTCATGACCCGCCCGCCCCTCGCCGTCGTCGCCGGCACCGGGTTCTACGACCTCGAGGCCCTCGAGGACCGCGCCGAGGAGACCGTCGACACCCGTTGGGGCCCGGCCCGGGTGACCCGCGGGCGCTGGCACGGCCTGCCCGTCGTCTTCCTCACCCGGCACGGTCCCGGCCACTCGGTGCCGCCCCACCTCGTCAACTACCGCGCGAACATCCGCGCCCTCGCCGACCTCGGGGTGCGAGACGTCGTGGCGGTCAACGTCACCGGCTCGATCGACCCCGACCTCGTGCCCGGCGACCTCGTCTGCCTCGACGACTTCCTCGACCTCACCCGGCAGCGTCCCCTCACCTTCTTCGACGGCTCCGGTCCCGAGGGCGTCGTCCACGTCGACGTCTCGCGGCCCTACCACCCGGAGCTGCGCCGCGAGCTGCTCGACGCCGCCGCGGCGGTCGGCCACCCGCTGCGCGACGGCGGGGTGTACGCCGCCTTCGAGGGCCCCCGGTTCGAGACCGCGGCCGAGATCCGCCTGGCCCGGCTCGCCGGGGCCACCGTCGCCGGGATGACGGGTGTCCCCGAGGTCACGCTCGCGCGCGAGGCCGGGCTGCGCTACGCGGCCGTCTCGCTCGTCGTCAACCCGGCCACCGGCGTGGGCGACGCCGACGAGCCGATCACCATGGCCGAGATCGAGGCGGTCCTCGCCCGCAGCCGCGACGCCGTCCTCGCCGTGCTCGACGACCTCGTGCACACCCGCGCCACGTTCGCCGAAGAGGAGGACGGATGACCCGCGTCGTGCTCGAGGGCGCCGCGTACGTCGTCACCGTCGACGACACCGACACCGTCCTGCGCGACACCACGGTCGTCGTCGAGGACGGCGTCATCACCGAGCTCCGTTCCGCGGCAGCCGGACCCGTCGACGCCGACGAGACGATCGACGCGCGCGGACGGCTCGTCCTGCCCGGCCTGGTCAACCTGCACACCCACCTGCCGATGACCCTCCTGCGCGGGCTCGCCGAGGACGTCGACCTCCAGGGCTTCCTCACCCGGGTGTGGGCGGCCGAGGGGGCCGTGATGGACCCCGCGACCGTCGAGCTGGGTGCGACGCTCGGGGCCCTGGAGTCGCTGCTCGGCGGCTGCACGACCCAGCTCGACATGTACTTCCACCACGAGGCCGCCCACCGGGGCGCCGTCGCCGCCGGCAGCCGGCACGTCATCGGCCCGGTGTTCATGGACGGCCCCGGCCCGGACGGCCTCGCCTGGGCGGAGCGCATCGCCCTGATGCGGGCCTGGCCCGCGGCGATGGCCGCCATCGGCGGGCCGGCCGTGCCGGTCTCCGCGATGCCGCACGCGACGTACACCTGCTCCCCCGAGAAGCTCGCCGAGGTGGTCGCGACGCTGCGCGAGGTGCGTGGCGAGGGCCCGGGCCTGCTCACGACCCACGTCTCCGAGAACGCGGCCGAGAACACCGACGTCGCCGCCCGCTACGGCGCCACCCCGACCGAGGTCCTCGCCGGCGCGAGCTGGCTCGACGGCGACCTGCCCCTCGTCGTCGGCCACGGGGTGCACCTCTCCCCCGCCGACCGCGAGCGCCTCGCCGCCGCGGGCGCGGCCGTCGCGCACTGCCCCGGCTCGAACCAGAAGCTGGCCAGCGGCGCCCTGCCGTGGGAGGCGGTGCACGACAGCGGGGTCCGCCTCGGCATCGGCACCGACGGCTGCTCCAGCTCGAACGACCTCGACATGTGGCAGGCGATGCGGCAGGCCGCGCTCCTCGCCCGGCTCACCTCGGGACGCCCGGACGTCGCGAGCGCCCACGAGGTGCTGCGCGCCGCGACCCTCGAGGGGGCCAGGGCGCTCGGGCTCGGCGACGAGATCGGCTCGGTCGAGGTGGGCAAGCGCGCCGACCTCGTCGTCGTCGACCTCGAGAAGCCGCACCTCACCCCGGTCCACGACGTCCAGGCCCTGCTCGTCTTCGCGGCGGGGCGCGCCGACGTCACCGACGTCCTCGTCGACGGGCAGCCGGTCGTCCGCGCCGGCCGGAGCACCCGGCTCGACACCCCCGACCTCCTCGCCCGGGCCCGCGAGCGCGGCGCCACCGCCCGGGCGGCCGCGGAGGCCTCGTGACGCAGCCGAGCATCCCCCACGTGGAGCCGCCCGCCGAGAGCGCCGAGGAGGTCATCGACCGGCTCGGCATGGTGCCCATCCCCGAGGAGGGCGCCTGGTACGTCGCCGGCCCACGCACCCAGGGACTCAACGCGATCACCGTGCTGCTGACCAACCGCCCGGACGGCTTCTCGGCGATGCACCGGCTGACCATCGACGAGGGGTGGCAGTGGCTCGGCGGTGCGCCGGCGGCCCTGCTCCGGCTGCGCCCCGGCGGCTCGGGCGTCCTCAACTACGTCGGCGAGGAGCACTCGCAGGTCCTCGTCCGGAAGAACACGTGGATGGGGGCGACCACCCTCGGCCACTGGACGCTCCTCTCCTGCTGGTGTGCGCCCGCGTTCCGGCCGGAGCACTTCGAGCTCGGCGAGCGCGAGGCGCTCGTCGCCGAGTACCCGAGGTTCGCCACCGAGATCACCACCCTGACCCGCGACGAGCCGGTCGGGCGGATGCGGTGAGCGCGCTCGTCACCGGGGCGAGCGGCGGCCTCGGCCGAGCGGTCGCGGTGGCGCTCGCCGAGGCCGGGCACGACGTCGCCGTCCACTACCGCGGGGACGCCGCCGGTGCCGAGTCCACGGCCGCCGCCGTGCGGGAGGCGGGCCGCCGGGCGGTGACGCTGCACGCCGAGCTCGACGTCCCCGACGCGGCGGCCTGCGACGCGGTGTGCGCGCAGCTCCTCGACCGGGCCACCGAGGCGCTCGGGGCACCGACCGCCGTCGTCCTCAGCGCCTTCCCGCAGCACCACGTGGCCTGGGACGACCTCGACGCCGCGGCCTGGGACGCCTACCACCGGGCGGGGCTGCGGCCGACCGCCGTCCTCCTGCGGCAGGCCACCGCGCGGATGGACGCGGGCGGCACGGTCGTCGTCGTCGGGTCGATCGAGGGGCTGCGGGCGATGCCGACGCACACTCCCTACGCCGTGGCGAAGGCCGCGCTGCACCACCTGGTGGCGGCTGCGGCCCGCGAGGTCGGCCCTCGCGGCGTGCGGGTCGTCGGGGTCGCACCCGGGCTCGTCGACCGGTCCGGGCTCGAGGACGCCTGGCCCGAGGGGGTCGCCCGCTACCGGGCGGCGGCGGCGCTCGGCCGCCCGGTCGAGGCGCAGGAGGTGGCCGCGACGGTGGCCTTCCTCGCCTCACCCGTCGCATCAGGCATCACCGGCACCACGGTCACCGTCGACGCGGGGTGGTCCGCGGGCCCCGGCTGGTGACCGCGACCCGCCGCTCGGTAACGACCACGCAACGAAGCCGGGTCGCGTGCGGCGCCGGCCGGTTTCGGCCGTAGCATCTGCTCGTCTGACCCGACCTCCAAGGGAGATCCTCCATGAAGTCTTCGCGTTACCTCGTCGCGGTCCCCGCGGCGCTCGCCCTGGCCCTCGCGGGCTGCGGTGGCAGCACCGGCAACTCCGGCGGCGACAGCACCGCCTCGGGCTCGGCCGGTTCCGGCGCCCCGACCGACGACTCGAACTGCGCCAGCAAGGACGTGTTCTGCGTCGGGCTCGTCACCGACACCGGCAAGGTCGACGACAAGTCGTTCAACCAGTCGGCGCACGAGGGCGCGAAGGCGGCGGCCGAGGAGACCAAGGGCTACTACAAGTACATCGAGACCCAGGACGCCAAGGACTACGCGGCGAACATCCAGCAGTTCACGAACAAGAAGTACGACGTCATCGTCACCGTCGGGTTCCTCATGGCCGACGCGACGACCGCGGCGGCCGCCGAGAACCCCGACACCAAGTTCATCGGTGTCGACCAGGGCTACGACGCCTCCAAGGTCACCGCGAAGAACATCACCGGCCTCGTGTTCCCCGAGGACCAGGCCGGCTACGGCGCGGGCTACCTCGCGGGCCTGATGACCAAGACCAACAAGCTCGGCCAGGTGCTCGGGCTCGAGATCCCGCCGGTGCAGAAGTACGCCAAGGGCTTCGAGGCCGGCGCGAAGGCCGCGAACCCGGCGGTCACCGTCTCCACGGTCTACCACCCCGCCGCCGACAACGCCTTCAACGACCCGGTGTGGGGCGCGGGCGAGGCCAAGAAGATGCTCGCCCAGAAGGCCGACTTCATCTTCGGCGCCGGCGGCAACACCGGCAACGGCGCGCTCCAGGAGGTCGCCAAGGCCTCCGGTGCGGGCACCGACGTCTTCTGCATCGGTGTCGACACCGACCAGTGGGACACCGTGCCGGCCGCCCAGCCGTGCCTCATCACCTCCGCCGAGAAGCTCATCTCCAAGGGCGTCACGGACACCGTGAAGACGGCCAAGGACGGCGAGTTCGAGGGCCTGCAGACCCTCGGGCAGGCGGGCCTGTCGCCGTTCCACGACTTCGACAGCAAGATCCCGGCCGACGTGAAGTCCAAGGTCGACGAGATCGTCAAGCAGATGGAGGCCGGGACGCTCAAGACCGGCGTCACCCTCTGACGAGGTCGCTCCCCGGTCACCCCGTGTGACCAGCGCGCGAGGGGGCGGGCATCCACCGGATGCCCGCCCCCTCCGCCCGTCCGGGCCCGCTCCCCGCGGCCGGGGACGCGACTGGCACAACCTGCCGACGCCCGCGGTGACGCTCGGGCACCCCCGCACTTCCGCCCGCGCGGCCTCTTCGCCAGACTGTGGGCACCCTCGAGTCATTGGAGACCCATGTCCGACACCAGTACGGCGGAGCAGACGCCGCCCGCGGAGCAGGAGCCGGGCCCGGAGCCGCGCGACCGCGGCGGGCTGCTCGCCTACCTCATCGCCCACCAGAGCGGCGTCGTCATCGTCGTGGCCCTCGTCATCGCGCTGGTCATCGGGGCGGGGCTCATCCGGTACCAGGGGGTCAGCCCGGTGTACGCGTACGAGACGCTCGTGCGCGAGGCGCTCGTCGTCCCCGGGTCGTTCACCCGCACGCTGCAGAAGACCGCGCCGCTCGTCCTCACCGGCCTGGCCGTCGTGCTGCCGCTGCGGGTCGGGCTGTTCAACATCGGCGGCCAGGGGCAGCTCGTCACCGGCGCGCTGCTCGGCGCCTGGGTCGCCTACGTCGCGGGCGGGCTCGGCTTCGGCGGGGCGGTCCTCGGCATGGTCGTCGGCCTGCTCGCGGGGGCGGCCATCGGCTGGCTCGTCGGTGTGCTCAAGGCCTGGCGCGGGGTGCACGAGGTCATCTCGACGATCATGCTCAACTACATCGTCGCCGGGGTCGCCTTCTGGGGCGTCAGCGGCGGCCCCTTCCAGGGCGAGGCCTCGAAGACGTCGGGCATCCCGCAGAGCGAGCTCATCCCCGAGAGCGCCCAGCTGCACAGCGTGCTCGGGATCCCGATCGGCTTCGTCGTCGCCTTCGTGCTCGCGGTCGCCTGCTGGTGGGTGCTGTCGCGCACGACCCTCGGGTTCCGCTTCAACACCGTCGGCGCCAACCGCGACGCCGCCCGCTACGCCGGCATCCCGCTCAACCGGATCGTCGTCCTCTCGATGGTCGCCGGTGGCGGGCTCGCCGGCCTGGCCGGCGCGCTCGAGGCCGAGGGCACGCTGCACCGCTTCGAGCCGGCCATCGGCGGCTCGCTCGGCTTCGACGGCATCACCATCGCCCTGCTCGCCCGGGCCAACCCGCTCGCGACGATCCCGGCGGCCTTCCTCGTCGGGATGCTGCGCACCGGCGCGGCCGGCCTGCAGTTCGCGACGCAGACCTCGAGCCTGCCGAGCGGCATCACCCCGGAGATCGTCGACCTGCTCCTCGCGATCATCCTGCTCATGGTCTCCATCCCGGTCCTCGGCAAGTGGCTGTTCCGCAGCCGGGCCGCCAAGGTGAGCGTCGCCTCGACGAGCTGGGGGAGCTGACATGACCTGGCTGCAGCGCAACCGGACCACCCTCGTCATCGCCGCGGTGGTGCTCGTCGCGGCGTACGTCTTCTACTACGCGAAGAACGACATCGCCCCCTCGATGTACGGCGCCGCGTGGGGCTACGCCATCCCGCTCGTCCTCGCCGCCCTCGTCGGCGTCATCGGCGAGCGCTCGGGCGTGGTCAACATCGGCATCGAGGGGCAGATGCTCCTCGCCGCGTTCGCGGGCTTCTTCTCCGCGGCCGCGACCGGCTCGATGCTCGTCGGCGTCCTCGCCGGCGTCGGGACCGGCCTGGTCGCGGGTGGCTTCCTCGCGTGGACCACGGTGCGCTGGCGGATGGACCAGATCATCGCCGGTGTGGTCCTCAACATCATCGCCACCGGCATCACCTCCTTCTACCTCAAGTCCGGCGAGATCCTCCCCGGCGTCATCCCCAACATCCGGGTGCCGCTGCTCGCCGACATCCCCCTGATCGGCGACACCTTCTTCAGCGGCCGGAGCGTCATCGCGCTGATCGCGCTCGTCGCCGCCCTGGGCGTGCACCTCGCCCTGTTCCACACCCGCTGGGGGCTGCGCACCCGCGCGGTCGGCGAGTACCCGTCGGCCGCCGACACCGCGGGCGTCAACGTCGAGCGGCTCCGGCTGGTCAACGTCACGCTCGCCGGCTCGCTCGCCGGCCTCGCCGGGGTGTACCTCTCGATGGACGCCTCGAGCTCGTTCGAGCGGAACATGACCGCCGGCCGCGGCTTCCTCGCGCTGGCCATCATGATCATGGGCGCGTGGCGACCCCTCCGGGCGGTCGTCATGGCGCTGTTCTTCGGGTTCATCAACGCCGTCGCCTCCCAGCTCCAGCAGACCGGCGGCTTCACGGTGCCCCCGCAGCTGACCGGCACCCTGCCCTACGTCGCGGTGCTCGTCGTCCTCGCGGTCGCCGCCGGGCGGGTGCGGCCACCGGGAGCGGTCGGTCAGCCCTACGTCAAGAAGGACCAGTGATGAGCGACGCCGCGCCCACCGAGGGCACCCCGCAGGTCGTCGGCCACGACGACGTCTCCCAGGAGCACCTCGCCGAGGTCGCGACGACCGACGCGGCGCTCGAGCTGCCCCCGGAGCAGTCCGGGTTCGGCGAGGGCGTCGTCGGCGAGGTCCTGCTCTCCATCGAGAACCTGTCCAAGTCCTTCGGGTCGGTGCAGGCCAACCGCGACATCAGCCTCGACGTCCGGCGCGGCGAGATCGTCGCGCTGCTCGGCGAGAACGGGGCCGGCAAGTCGACGCTCGTCAACCAGATCTTCGGGCTCATCACCCCGGACACCGGCACGGTGTCGATCAAGGGCGACGCGACGCCCATCAAGGACCCCAAGGACGCGATCGCCCGCGGCATCGGGATGGTGCACCAGCACTTCCAGCTCGTGCCGGTCATGACCGTCGCCGAGAACATGATGCTCGGGCACGAGCAGACCCGCGGCGCCGGCGTCCTCGACCTCGAGGCGGCCCGCCGGATGGTCCGCGAGCTGTCGGCCAAGCACGGTCTCGCCGTCGACCCCGACAGCGAGGTCGAGGACCTGCCGGTCGGCACCCAGCAGCGCGTCGAGATCCTCAAGGCGCTCTCGCGGCGGGTCGACCTGCTCATCCTCGACGAGCCGACCGCGGTCCTCACGCCGCAGGAGACCGACGAGCTGCTGGGCGTCATGCGCGAGCTCGCGAACTCCGGCACCTCGATCGTCTTCATCACGCACAAGCTGCGCGAGGTGCTCGCCGTCGCCGACCGGGTCTACGTGCTGCGCCAGGGCGCGGTCGTCGGCGAGGTCGCGACGAAGGACACCGACGCCAAGGGGCTCGCGACGATGATGGTCGGCCGCGAGGTCGTCCTCTCGATCGACAAGACCGCCGCGACCCCGGGCGAGACGGTGCTCGAGATCGAGGACCTGCACGTCCGGGACGACCGTGCCCTCGGGGCGGTCAACGGGTTCTCGCTCACCGTGCGCGCCGGCGAGATCGTCGGCGTCGCCGGGGTCGAGGGCAACGGGCAGCGCGAGCTCGTCGAGGCCCTCGCCGGGATGCGCAAGGTCGTCTCCGGGCGGATGACCCTCGGCTCGCTCGACCTCACCCGGGCCAACCCGCACCAGACCCACCACGCGGGGGTCGGGCACGTGCCGGAGGACCGCGAGAAGCACGGCCTCGTCGGGTCGTACTCGATCGCCGACAACCTCGTCCTCAACGAGTTCGACCAGCCGCCGTACGCCAAGAGCGGCGTGCGCCAGTTCGACGCGGTCCGCGAGCACGCCGAGACGGTCCGCGAGGAGTTCGACATCCGCTCCTCCGGGGTCTTCCAGACGGCGGAGTCGCTGTCCGGCGGCAACAAGCAGAAGGTCGTCGTCGCGCGCGAGATGTCCTTCAAGCCCAAGCTGCTCATGGCGGCGCAGCCGACCCGCGGCGTCGACGTCGGGTCGATCGAGTTCATCCACCGGCGAATCGTCGAGGCGCGCGACGAGGGCGCCGCGGTGCTCCTCGTCTCGGCCGAGCTCGACGAGATCCTCTCGCTCTCGGACCGGATCGCCGTCGTCCACGGCGGCCGGGTCGTCGCCGAGATGGACGTCGCGGACGCCGACCGCACCGAGATCGGCCGCCTCATGGCCGGCGACCACTGACCGCCGGCCTCCGCGGACCCCACGAACCCCACGCGTATCGGGTCACCCGATATCGCCTCGCTTCACCCGAGAACGCTTCTCGGGTGAAGCGAGGGCGATATCGGGTGACCCGATACGCGCGAGACGGGTGGGGCGGGGGCTCCTGATCTCTTCCTGAGAAGGGACCCTACGGTGTCGTAACTTACGCAGGCGTAGGTTACGCTGGCGTAGTGAGCACCTCCACCGCCGACCGAGAGACCCCCGCCGCGGGCGCCACCCGGCCGCGGCTCGGGGCGCACACCGCCGGACCGCTGGGCGGCCTCACCCGGGGCGCTCGCCGCGTCGCCGAGGCCCTCGCCACGCCGCTGGTCCCCGCCGACTACCTCGACCTCCTCGACCCGATGCGCGCCGGCGCCGACCTGCGTGGCCGCATCGTCGAGGTCCGTCCCGAGACGGCCGACGCCGCGACCGTCGTCATCCGGCCGGGCCGGGGCTGGCGGGGCCACGTGCCCGGCCAGTACGTGCGCATCGGCATCGACATCGACGGCGTGCGGCACTGGCGCGCGTACAGCCTGACCCACCGCGCCGACGGCTCGGCCGCGGCCGGCATCCCCGCCGGGTGCATCGCCATCACGACCAAGGCGATCCCCGAGGGCAAGGTCTCGACCCACCTCGTGCGCCGGGCCCGGCCGGGCACGCTCGTGATGCTCGACCAGGCGACCGGTGAGTTCACCCTCCCGGTCCCGGCCCCCGCGAAGGTCCTCTTCCTCACCGCGGGCAGCGGCATCACCCCGGTCATGGGGATGCTGCGCAACCACCTGCCCGAGCTCGCCGACGTCGCCCACGTGCACTGCGCCCCGAGCGAGCGCGACGTCATCTTCCACCGCGAGCTCGCGGGCCACCACGAGGCCGGCCGGCTCGCCCTCAGCCTCAACCTCGACGACGTCCACGGCGTCCTGGACCTCATCCGCCTCGACGGGCTCGTCACCGACTGGCGCGAACGCGAGACCTGGCTCTGCGGCCCGACCGCCCTCCTCGACGCGGCCGAGAAGCACTGGGCCAACGCCGGTGTCCCCGACCGGCTGCACGTCGAGCGCTTCCGCCCCACCGTCGTCGAGCCCGGGGAGGGCGGCACCGTCACCTTCGGCCGCAGCGGCCGGATGGTCGAGGCCGACGGCTCCACCCCCATCCTCGACGCCGGCGAGGACGCCGGCGTCCTCATGCCGAGCGGCTGCCGGATGGGTATCTGCTTCGGCTGCGTCGTCCCGATGCGGGGCGGCGCCGTCCGCGACCTGCGCACCGGCGAGGTGACCGTCCACGAGTCCGACGAGCCGCTGCCCGTCCAGACCTGCGTCAACGCCGTCGCCGGCGCCTGCGAGATCGACCTCTGACCCTTCGACCTCCCGCGACCCACCACCTAAGGACCCCTCCCATGACCCTCGCCCCCGAGCGCACCCCCGCCCACGGCTCCACCAAGCCCCACGGCATCAACCCCCGGCTGCGCGTCGAGTCCGACGCGCCGCGCCCGCAGCGCCCGGCCCTGAAGAAGTCCGGCCGGCCCAACCCCGCGGCCCACCTGTCCCCCGAGCAGATCGAGGGCATCGGCCACGAGCTCGACGCCCTGCGCAAGGAGGTCATGGACTCCCGCGGCGAGCGCGACGCCGCCTACATCCGCAAGGTCATCAAGGTCCAGCGCTACCTCGAGATGGGTTCTCGCGCAGCGCTGCTCTTCAGCAACGTCAAGGTCAAGGGCTTCCGCCCGGCGTGGTGGCTCGGCACGGCCGGGCTGTCGGTCGCCAAGATCCTCGAGAACATGGAGATCGGCCACAACGTCATGCACGGCCAGTGGGACTGGATGCG
>NZ_DAOLAC010000030.1:0-50812 GCF_035325325.1 Phycicoccus sp.
GCGAGGCCCCGGCCCGCAACCCCTCACCGCGAGGGCGTCACGCCATACCGTCTGATCCCAGCACCCGCGCACCACGGGTGACGCACGTGGAGGCGCCGTCGGGCCCACGGCCCGACGGCGCCGACACGTGCGTTCCGTCGTCGCGGCCACCGTCGACGGCTGTCGCCCGGCGGCTATCGTGCACGCATGCGCCGCCGCCCCCTCATCGTCGCGGTCGCCGCGGCCGTCGCTGCCCTCGTCCTCGCCGGGTGCTCCGGCGGCACCGAGGCCCCCACGCGCACCGCGGCCCAGCGGCTCCAGGCGGCCCACGACGCCCTCGCGAGGACCGGCTCCGTCGCCCTCGCGCTGACGAGCACCGACGTGCCGAAGATCGAGAACGGCGTCACCGCGGCCACCGGGCGCGGCGTCGTCAGCGCCACCGAGCCGAAGTTCAAGGGCACGATCACGGGCACCGTCAAGGGGGTCGGCGCGACGGTCGAGGTGGTCGCCATCGGCGAGCAGGCCTGGCTCAAGCTCTTCACGCCCGACTTCGAGCCGTTCGACCTCTCGACCCTCAACGCGCCCAACCCCGCGACCCTCTTCGACCCGGCGAAGGGCATCGCCGCGCTGCTCCCGCAGACCGCGTCGCCGACCGTCGGCGGCCAGGTCCGCGCCGGCCGCGACGTCCTCACCGAGGTCACGGGAACGCTTCCGGCACAGCAGGTCTCCGACCTGTTCCACCTCGGCGAGGGCTCGGGCACCTACCGGGTCACCTACGGACTCACTGCCGCCGACCAGCTGCGCACCGCGACCCTCGTCGGGCCGTTCTTCGGCAGCGCCGACTCCACGTACACGCTGACCCTCACCGAGTACGGCGGCGCCGTTGAGATCGCCCGCCCCTAGGGCGCTGCTCGCGGCGGCGTCCGTCGCGGTCGCGCTCGCGGCGGCCGACACCTACGTCGTCGTCCTCGCGCTGACCGACATGATGCGTGGCGTCGGGGTCGGCATCGACTCCCTGCAGCGGGCGACCCTCATCGTCTCGGGGTTCCTCCTCGGCTACGTCGCCGTGCTGCCCCTCGTCGGCCGGGTCGCCGACCTCGTCGACCGGCGGCGCGTGCTGCTCGCCTGCCTCGCCGTCTTCGTCGTCGGGTCCGCCGTCACCGCGCTGGCCGTCGAGCTGCCGGTGCTCGTCACCGGACGGGTGGTCCAGGGCGCCGGCGGCGGGGGCCTCGTGCCGGCGACCCTCGCCCTCGTCGCCGACCTGTGGCCGGCCGGCCGCCGCGGGGTGCCGCTCGGCGTGGTCGGTGCGGTCCAGGAGCTCGGCTCGGTCCTCGGCCCGGTCCTCGGTGCCGTCGTCCTGGCCCTGTCCGGCTGGCGGGCCATCTTCTGGCTCGGCGCGGTGGCCGGGGTGGTGCTCGCGGCGGCGGTCGTCGTCACCGGCGGCGGAGGGGTGCCACGACCACGGCCGCTCCCCGCCGTCCTCGGGGTCCTCGCGGCGGCGACCGGTTGGCTGGCGCTCGCGGCGCCGGCCCCGCTCGCGACGAGCGTGACCCTCGGGGTGCCGTTCGTCCCCTTCGGGACCGCCACCGCGCGGCTGGCGACGCCCGTCGGGGTCGTCGCGCTCGTGCTCACGGTGGCCGCGCTCGGCGCGATGCTGCGCGGTCGGTGGGCGGCGGTGCGCAGGGTCGACCTGCTCGGGGCCCTGCTCGTCGGAGGCGCCCTCGGCTGCGTCGTCCTCACCTTCGCCGCGGCGCAGCCGGAGCGCGAGGTGGTCGGCCCGCTCGGCTACGCCCTCCTCCCGGTCGCTGCCGTCCTCGTCGCCGCCTACCTCGTCCACCACCGCCGCGCGGTCGCCCCGCTCGTGCCGCGCGGCCTCGTCCGCGGCCGGCTGGTCCGGGCGCTGCTCGTCTCGCTGCTCACCGGGGTCGCGCTCGTCGCCGTCGTCGTCGACGTGCCGTTGCTCGCGCGCGTCGTCCTCAGCGGTGACGAGACCGAGGCCGCCCTCGTCCTCGTCCGGTTCCTCGTGGCGGTGCCGGTCGGGGCGCTGGCCGGTGGCTGGGCGCTGCGCCGGCTCGGCGCCGGGGTCGTCGCCGCGGCGGGCCTGCTCGTCACCGCCGTCGGCCTCGTCGTGATGTCGGGGTGGGACGCCGGCTCCCTCGAGCGGTGGGGCTCCACGGCCGTCCTCGCCACGACCGGGCTCGGCATCGGGCTCGTCCTCGCCCCGGTCAACGACGCCGCCCTCGCCGAGTCCTCGGAGGACTCGCACGGCACTGCGTCGGCGCTCGTCGTCGTGGCCCGGATGGTCGGGATGGTCGTCGGGCTGGCCCTGCTCACGGCGATCGGGCTGCACCGCTACTACGGGGCGGTCGCGGCGCTGCCCGACCCCACCGACACCGACGCCCTCCGGGCCGCCGCCGTCCTCCAGGTGTCCGCGGTCTTCCGGGGCGCCGCCGTGGCCGCCGGGCTCGGCCTCCTCGTCGCGCTGTCGCTCGGCCGGCGACCACACCGCCCCGAGGTCGGCGGGCAGGCGTAGCGTCGAGCGCATGGCCTCCGTCAACGACATCCTCCTCGACGCCCTCGGCCGCGTGCGCGAGACCCTGCACGGCCTCCTCGACGACGTCCCCGCCGACCGCCTCGCCCAGCCGCCCGCCGACGGCGCGAACACCGTGGCGTGGCTCGTCTGGCACCTGACCCGCGTCCTCGACACCCACGTCGCCGACGCCGTCGACCGCGACGTCGTGTGGACGAGCGGCGGATGGTACGAGCGGTTCGGGCTGCCCTTTCCGGCCAGCGCCCACGGCTACGGGATGTCGTGGGCCGAGGTCCTCGAGGTGCGTCCGGCCGCCGACGACCTGCGCGGCTACTTCGACGCGACCTACGAGATGGTCGCCGGCGCGCTCCGGGAGCTCGACGCTGCCGACCTCGACCGCGTCGTCGACGACAGCTGGGACCCGCCGGTGACCCTCGCGGTCCGGCTGGTCAGCGCGCTCAACGACGCCACCCAGCACGTCGGCCAGGCGTCGTACGCCGCGGGGATGCTCGCCCGGGCCTGAGCCGCACGTGCCCGAGCTGCCCGAGGTCGAGTCCGCCCGTGCCGTCCTCGAGCGGCCGGCGTTGCACCGCACGGTCGTCGACGTCGACGACGTCTGTCGTGCTGTGTGGCGGGCTACCGCGCAGTACGTGCTGCGATGACGACACTTACTGCGCGGTGGCCCGCGACGAGACGGCTCAGGAGCGGCGCGAGGGCCCGGGGCTCGCGCCCTCGCCGTCGATGCCGACCGGCACGGGCAGCGGCGCGACGCCGGTGAGCCACTTGCGGTAGCGCACGTGACCGCGCCAGTGCTCGAGCTCGTCCCAGAGGGCGGCGTGCGCGGACCACGGCAGCGGCTCCGCGCCCTCGCGCCACGAGGACCCGAACGACACCCACACCGGAACCCAGTCGGCGGCGTCGTCCCAGGCGCCTCGGCGGGCCGTCAGGGTGCGCCGCCGGTACTGCTCGGCCTGGCGGGGACCGTCGGCGCAGTTCGGCGCGGTCGACATCGGCCACACCCGCAGGTCGCGGTGCATGAGGGCCACCTCGAGCGGGCCGAGGGCCGCGGGGTCGACGAGGACCGTCGCGACGAGCTCGTGCGGTCGGCGGGTCATCCCGGCACGGTAACCCGAGCCACCGACGCGCGTCAGCCCCCGGGGCCCGGACCGTTCAGTCCTCGAGCTGGACGACGACCGGAGCGTGGTCGCTGGCCCCGGCGCCCTTGCGCTCCTCGCGGTCGATGACCGCCCCCGCCACGCGGGCCGCGAACGACGGCGAGCCGAGGACGAAGTCGATGCGCATCCCGCGCTTCTTCGGGAACGCGAGGCGCTGGTAGTCCCAGTACGTGTACGTCCCCGGACCCGGCGCGTGCGGGCGGACGACGTCGACGAAGCCGGCGTCGAGGAACGCGTGGAAGGCGGCGCGCTCGGGCGGGCTGACGTGCGACTTGTCGAGGTAGTACTCCATCGACCAGACGTCCTCGTCGCGCGGGGCGATGTTCCAGTCGCCGCACAGGGCGACCGGGGTGCCGTCGGCGGCCCACTCGACGGCCCGGTCGCGCAGCCGGGCCAGCCACTCGAGCTTGTAGCCCATGTGCGGGTCGCCGAGGGCCCGGCCGTTCGGCACGTACACCGACCAGAATCGCACGCCGCCGCACGTCGCGCCGATGGACCGCGCCTCGGCGGCCAGCGGCTCGCCCCACCCGGGGTCGCCGTCGAAGCCGACCTGCACGTCGTCGAGCCCGACCCGCGAGAGGACGGCGACGCCGTTCCACTGGTTGACGCCGTGGTGGGCGACCTCGTACCCGAGCGCCCGGAACCGGTCGTACGGGAACTGCTCGTCCTTGGCCTTGGTCTCCTGCATCGCGAGGACGTCGACGTCGGCCCGCTGCAGCCACGCCTCGACGCGGTCGATGCGGGAGCGGATGGAGTTGACGTTCCACGTGGCGATGCGCACCAGCCCACCCTAACGACGGCCGCCGACGGCCGGTCCGCCCTGTCGGGGCAGGCGCGAGCGTGGGAGAGTCGGCCCGTGGACCCCCAGATCGATGCGCGTCGCTGGTTCGGCGCCGCCTCGGACGCCGCCGTCTCGCTCGTGGCTCGGGTGCCGGACGACGCGTGGGAGCGGCCCGGCCTCGGGGAGTGGACGGTGCGCGAGCTCGTCGCCCACCTGCTGCGCGCGTGGACGACGGTCCGCGACTACCTCGGCGAGCCGCGCCCGGCCGACGGGACCCCGCTGCTCACCGCCGCCGCGTACCTCGCGCAGGGGCTCCTCCTGCCCGGCATCCACGAGGGTGTCGCGGACCGGGCGCGGGCCGAGGTCGGGTCGCTCGGGGCCGACCCCGCGGCCGCCGTCCGTGCCGTCGCCGGTGCCGCCCGAGCGGTGGTCGACGCCGAGGCGGGAGACCGGCTGCTGCCGACCCGGATCGGCCCGATGCGCCTCGACGACTACCTGCGCACCCGGGCCCTCGAGCTGACCCTCCACGGCCTCGACGTGTGCCGGGCCACCGGCCTGCCGGTGCCGGCAGACCTCGAGGCGTGCACCGTCCCCGCGCTCGTCCTCCTCGCCGAGGTCGCCGGGGAGCGCGGCCTCGCCACCGACCTCGTCGAGGCGCTGGGCGGTCGCGCTGTCCTCGCTCCCGGCTTCACCCTTCTCGGCTGATGGCCGGCGACCCCGGGCGGACCGCCCTGGTCACCGGTGCCTCGGCCGGCATCGGCCGCGCGTTCGCCGAGCGGCTGGCCCACGACGGGTCCGACGTCGTCCTCGTCGCCCGCGACCGAACCCGCCTCGAACGGCTGGCCGCCGACCTGCGCGCCCGCCACGGGGTGGCCGCCGAGGTGCTCGTCGCCGACCTCGCCGACCGCGCGCAGACCGAGGAGGTCTGCCGGCGGCTGGCCGACCCCGACCGCCCGGTCGAGGTGCTCGTCAACAACGCGGGATTCGGCCTGCAGCGGCCCTTCCTCGACAACGACGTGAGGCAGGAGGAACAGGCACTCGACGTGATGGTCCGCGCCGTCCTGCTGCTCAGCCACGCGGCCGGCCGGGCCATGCGTGAGCGCGGGAGCGGTCGCATCGTCAACGTCAGCTCGGTGGCGTCGTTCACCGTCAGCGGCACGTACTCGGCCGAGAAGTCCTTCGTCACGGTGTTCACCGAAGGCCTCGCCGGGCAGCTCGCCGGCACCGGCGTCACGGCCACGGCGGTCTGTCCGGGCCTGACCCGCAGCGAGTTCCACGAGCGGGCCAGGACGACCCTGCCCGGCGTCCCGCGCGGGATGTGGCTGGACGCCGACGAGGTCGCGCGCCAGGGCCTCGCCGACGCGGCGGCCGGGAAGGTCGTCTCCGTGCCGGGTCCGCAGTGGAAGGTGGTCAGCCTCGTCGTCCGCGCCCTGCCGCGGCCGCTGCTGCGCGGCGGCGTCGCCCGGCTCGTCGAGCGCACCCGCGGCCGGCGCTGAGCACGGCGCGGGCCGGCCGCCCCTCCGCGGCCGACCCGGGCACCCTGCCCCTCAGTCGATGTCGAAGATCGAGTGGCGGTCGTAGAAGTGGAGGACGTAGCGGCACTGCCGGCACACCATGAGCGTCATCCGGTGCGAGGTCATGCCCCAGCGGGAGTCCTGGCGCGACTCCTCCCGCTGGAACTCCGTACCGCCGCACAGCGGACAGCGCAGGGCGGGGGAGGACGGCTGGCTCATCGGGTCTCCTCGGGTGGTCGTGGGCGGCCGGTCATCCTGCGACGTCGCTGGTCGGCGCCCGGTTCCGCGGGAAAGGCCGATGACGTCGTCGGACCCGCGGAGTACCGTGCACGGGGTGACCACCCGGGGTGAGCCGGAGGTGATGCGCAGGTACCGTCACATCCTGCGCACCGCGGCGACGGACTGGCAGGAGACGGCGCACCGGCACGCCCTGACCACCCTCGGCACGAGCGCGCGGGCCGCCATCCTCGGCGAGGTGCAGCGCCTGCTCCTCGCCGGCACCCGGCTCGGCGCCCACGACACCCACGACATCGCCCGGATCCTCGTGCTCGCCGAGCGCCGGCGGCCGCGGGTCCTCCTCGACGGCATGCGCCCCGACCTCCTCCGCCGGCTCGCGACCGCGGTCGTCGAGAGCCCGGCCGGCCGGATGCTGCGGGCCGGGTACGACGTCTGGGACGGCGAGGACCCGCCGCTGCCGCCCGACCCGCCGCTCGAGGTCGACCACCACCAGCGCTGGATGGACCTCGTCGCCGCGCCCGACCCCTACGCGCGCCGCGACCCGGGGTACCGGCGGCGCCGCGGCTGAGCGCTGCGAGCGGCCCGCACGGTGCACCCCTTACGGTGGGGGCCGTGACCGACATCGCCGCCGACCGCGCCCGCCTCCTGACGATCATCCGCGACAAGGCGGTCGTCCACGGCCGGGTCACCCTCAGCTCGGGGCGCGAGGCCGACTACTACGTCGACCTGCGCCGCGTCACCCTCGACGGCGAGGCGTCGCCGCTCGTCGGCCGCGTGATGCTCGACCTCGTCGCCGACCTCGAGTTCGACGCCGTCGGCGGGCTCACCCTGGGCGCCGACCCGGTCGCCACCTCGATGCTCCACGCGCGCGCGGCCGAGGGCGGGCGGCTCGACGCGTTCGTCGTCCGCAAGGCCGGCAAGGCGCACGGCCTCCAGCAGCGCATCGAGGGGCCGTCGGTCGCGGGGCGCCGCGTGCTCGTCGTCGAGGACACCTCGACCACCGGGGCGTCTCCGCTCGACGCGGCGCAGGCGGTCCAGGAGGCCGGCGGCACGGTGGTCGCGGTCGCGACGATCGCCGACCGCGCGACCGGTGCGGCCGAGAAGTTCGCGGCCGCCGGGCTCGAGTACCGGCACGTCTTCGGGCTCGAGGACCTCGGCCTCGCCTGACGCCAGGCCCTACGATCGACCCAGCCGCCACGACCCGGAGGACCGTCCCGTGATCCCCACCATCGTCATCGTCGTCATCGTGCTCGCGCTCGTGCTGTGGGCGGTCTCCGCCTACAACGGGCTGATCAAGCTGCGCAACCTCGTCCAGGAGGCGTGGCGGCAGATCGACGTCGAGCTGACCCGGCGGCACGACCTCATCGGCAACCTCGTCGAGACGGTCAAGGGGTACGCGGCGCACGAGCGGGGCACGCTCGAGGACGTCATCTCGGCGCGCGGCCGGGCGATGTCTCCCGGGCAGTCGCCCGCCCAGCAGGCCGAGAGCGAGAACGTCCTCAGCCAGGCGCTCGGCCGGCTCATCGCGGTGGCCGAGGCCTACCCCGACCTCAAGGCCAACGAGAACTTCATGGCCCTGCAGATCGAGCTGAGCTCCACCGAGGACCGCATCGCCTCGGCCCGGCGCTACTACAACGCGACCGTTCGCGACCTCAACACGAAGGTCGAGACGGTGCCGACGAACATCGTCGCCAACCTCTTCCGCATCGAGCGGGCCGAGTACTTCGAGGCGGTCGGCGAGCAGCGCGAGGCGCCGCGGGTCGACTTCGGCCAGCGCGACGCGACCATCCCGCCGCCGAGCGGGTACCAGCAGCCGGCGCCGGGCACGGGTTCCGCTGCGCCCGAGGGTGGTGCGTCCGCTCCGCCCGCGGGTGGGACGCCCGCGCCCTGAGTGCGGAGGGTTCGAGCCCCTCGTTCCGGGTAGGGACGGGTCGTGAGCGGCCGGCGACGCAGTGACGAGACCCTCGGGGAGTACCGCGACAAGCGGGACTTCCGTCGGACCGGTGAACCGTCGGGGTCACGTGGCCGGCGGCGGAAGGAGCCGGTGTTCGTCGTCCAGCGGCACGACGCGTCCTCGCTGCACTTCGACGTGCGGATCCAAGTGGGGGACGTGCTCGTCTCGTGGGCGGTGCCGAAGGGGCCCTCGCTCGACCCCCGCGACAAGCGGCTGGCGCACCGCACCGAGGACCACCCGCTCGACTACGCCGACTTCGAGGGCGTCATCGGCAAGGGTCAGTACGGCGCCGGCAGCGTCGTCGTCTGGGACACCGGGCCGTTCGAGAACGTCACCGAGCGCGACGGGGCGCCGGTCGAGCTCGCCGACGCCGTCGAGCGCGGGCACGTCAAGGTGGTGCTGCACGGGCGGAAGCTCACCGGTGCGTTCGCGTTCACGCACACGAAGGTCGGTGGGGACGAGGCGAACTGGTTGCTCGTCAAGGTCGACGACGAGGGAGCCGACCGCCGTCGGAAGCCCGCGACCACGCAGCCGGAGTCGGTCCTGACCGGACGCACGAACGAGGAGGTCGCGGCCGAGGACCGGCACGAGGAGCGGAGCTGAGAGGGGCTCGTCCCGGACGCGGAGCCGGACGAGGTACTCGCGGACGATGGGGTGGCAGTCCTTCGCCGTGACCCCAGGCCTCGGTGGCCCGCGACCGCGGGCGCTGTCGGACAGGTCCATGGAGGCGAACCCGTCGTCGCGGTGGTTGCCCTGAGGACGACGACATGGGGCCCGGTCGAGGCCTCTAGGTGGGATCCGGGCGGTCGACGAGCGCGACCAGCTTCCTCGGGGCCAGGACGCAGTACGACTCGACGACGAGCTCGGCGACCTCCTCCCAGTCGGTCGCGGCGTCGAGCGTGAGACCCATCGCGTCCCGGCCCCAACCGAGGACGTGGAAGGGCGGACCCGCGCGCCGCAGCGCCTCGAGCTCCTCGCCGGCGGCGCGGAAGGTCATGACCACCTGGGCTCCGTCGAGCGGGTCGTCGACCCCGAGGACGTGCACGAAGGTCCGCGTGCGCACCCGCCACCGGGTGCCGACCCAGGCATGCTCCTCGTACGCATCCGGCAGGGCGAGGCACAGCCGGCGAAGGCGCCGCTCGACGTCCGCGGGGACGTCGTCGGTGAGGCGGCGGACGGGCGCGGCGGCCATCGGCGCAGGCTACGCCGACCCACCGACGGCCGGGTCGTACCTGGGGGCCGGCAACCGCGGCGTCATCCATCGACACATCGAGGGCGGCAGGAGCGTGCGATGGAACGAACGCACTACGTCGCCAGTCTCCGCAGCCGTCTCATGGTCTGACGGTCCGCGTGGACTACGCCAACGTCCCTGTGACGAGAGAACACTGGACCGCGCGCGGCCAAGTCCAGCGCGACGCGAGCAGCACGCTGCACCGTCTGCGCTTCGCCTGTCGCTTGAGCGATGTCGATGAGCACCAGGTGCCAGCGGAAGAGCACGCTGGGGAACTGCGACCGGCCGCGTTCGAGGAACGAGTTCAGGAGCGCGAGAGCCTCGTCGGTGTCGGCCCGTCGCCCCTTGGCCATCTCCACCTCTGCCAAGGCGATCTCGACCGTGGCGGTTGTCCCACTCAGGGTTGGGTGCTCGGCAAGGAGTCGCCTGTAGTACTGCGTCGCTCGCTCAGGCTCGGTGTCGCGGTACGAATCTCCGAGGTGTTCGAGCGTCCCCGCCTTCTCGAAGTCATAGCCAAGGTCTTGCTCGATGATGCGCTCCCACAAACTGCGGGCAGCGTGGAGCAAGCCCGCCTCCCTCAGCGCCAGTCCCTTGATCCGGAGGTACTGAGCATGGTTCCAGTCACGTGAACGCCTGAGCCGTGCCTCGAAGTCGGCCTGCGCCGTTGGCGACCAGTCAGGAGAGCGGAACCAGTCGTCAGCCACCGCAGCAGTCTCGCAGGGCGCCAGCGAAACCGTCCTCTCATCGGTGTGAGCGCATGCCGGTGGTGGGGTGCCCGGCGACGTCGGGGAGGGGTGTCGGTGGTCGCGTCTAGGTTGGGTTCATGGAGGGGAACCGCAGGGGTGTGGTCCTCGACCGGGGACCGGTCGAGGCGATCGTCGCCGTGCGAGATGCCCTCGCGCAGTTCGACATCGACGCCTTGACGGATCGTGAGCGGCTGGCCCTGGTGGCGGAGCTGGAGCGGTTGAAGGGGGCGGTGTCGGCGGCGCAGGCGCGGGCGGTGCACGCGGTCCGGATCGGGCGGGAGGCGGCGGGTCCGGCGCGGGAGGCGGTGCGTTCGCTGGGGCTCTGAGGTGGCGTTCGCGCGGCGGGAGTCGCCGAGTCTGGGGGACCGGTTCGTGGGGTTGTCGCGGGCGCTGGTCGAGGAGCTGCCCGAGACCATGGCCCGCCTGTCCGCGGGCGAGGTCGGGGAGTGGCACGCGGTGCAGGTGGCGCGGGAGACCGCGACCCTGTCCCGGGAGGACCGGGCCGTGGTCGATGCCCGGTTGGGGCCGGTGATGGGGTCGTTGTCGGCGCGGGCGCTGGGGCGGGCGGCGCGGCGGGTCGCGGCCGAGCTCGACGCCGCGAGCGTCATCCGGCGGATGGAGGCCGCGGTGGCCTCCCGCCGGGTCAGTGTGCGGCCGGCGCCGGACGGGATGGCCTACTTGAGCGTGCTGGGTCCGTTGCGGGAGGTCGTCGGCGCGTACGCCGCCCTCACCGCCCGCGCGAAGGCCGTGGTCGGTGGGCAGTGCGAGGACGAGCCCGCGGACGGGCGCGCGGCCGGCCCGGTCGCGGCGGACACCGCGCTGCGGGTCATGGCCGGGCTCGCGCCGGGGCAGGTGCAGCCGGTCGAGGTGCACCTGGTGATGACCGACCGGGCCCTGCTCGGCACCGGCGACCCCGACCGGTCGGTGTTCGAGCCGGCCCGCATCCCCGGGCACGGGTCGGTCCCGGCACCGGTCGCCCGCGCCTGGGTGCGGGACGCGGCCGAGGCCTCGGTGTGGCTGCGCCGCCTGTACACCAGCCCGGGCGGGCGGGACCTGGTCGCGATGGACTCCCGACGGCGCCGGTTCACCGGGCTGCTGCGGCGGATGCTGGTGCTGCGCGACGACGTGTGCACCACGCCGTGGTGCGACGCACCGGTCGTGCACGCCGACCACACCCACCCGGTCCACGCCGGCGGCGCGACGAGCTTCGGCAACGGCGGCGGCAAGTGCGCCCGCTGCAACGGCGTCAAGGAAACCCCCGGCTGGCAGGTGAGCATCGTCCGTGGTTCGCCACCGACCTGGCGCACCACCCACCCCACCGGACACACCTACCGCGCCACCGCCCCGCCCCTGCTCGGCTGGGGCACCGACCCACCCGACCCCGAACCCGACCACCAGCAGGACGCACCCGACTCACCCCTCGAACGCCACCTCGAGGCACTCCTCGACGCGGCCGCCTGAGGCGCACCGGCCGACCGGCCCACCGGTCAGCCGCGGAGCCGGGCGAGGCGTTCGCGCGGGCGGGCCAGACCGCGGGCGCGGCGGCGCATCCCCGCCCACGGGTCGCGCCCGTCGGCGACCCGGCGGCGGGCTCCGGCGAGGTCGATGCCGTCGGGGCGCACCCGGGAGAGCTCGTCCCACTCGATCGGCGCGGAGACCGGAGCCCCCGGCCGGGCCCGTGGCGCCCACGGCGCGACGACCGTCTGCCCGTACCCGTTGCGCAGCACGTCCAGGTAGACCAGATCACCCCGGTCGGCGGTCCGCGCGGCCCGCGTGAACAGGCCGGGCTCGCGCACGGCGAGCAGGTCGGCCAGCTCGGTGGCGAACGCCCGGACGTCGTCGAACCCCTCCTCCGGGCGCAGCGGCGACGTCACGTGGTACCCCCGGGAGCCCGTCGTGCGCACGAACGGTACGAGCCCGATGTCGTCGAACAGCTCCCCGACGACCCTCGCCCCACGGCGCAGCGCCGCGAGGTCGTCGGTCTGCGGGTCGAGGTCGACGACGAGCAGATCCGGCTCGTCGAGCGCCGGACGCCGGCTGAGCCACGGGTGCGGTGTGACACAGGCCTGCTGGGCCAGGTACACCAACGTGCGAGCGTCCGAGACGACGACCTGCTCCTGCTCGCCGTCCGACGTCGGCACGGTGACGTGGTCGACCCACTCCGGGAAGTGCGCGGGCAGCTTCTTCTCGTAGAACCCTTGACGCCCGATGCCGTCGGGGAAGCGCTGCATGCTGATCGGCCGGTCGCGCAGGTGCGGAAGCATCGCCTCGGCGACCTCGGCGTAGTACCGCGCGAGGTCCGCCTTCGTGACGTCGGGCCACAGCGCCTTGTCGGGGTGGCTGATCTCCACGCCGTGCACGCTGACGGTGTCGGCCATCCTCACGCCTCCCGGACCACGTCGGCGGGGTCCTTGTCGGTGCGCAGCCCGAGGAAGCGCGGATGGCGCAGCTGCCCGGCCGAGGTCCACTCCGTGAAGGCCAGCTGGGCGACGAGCTCGGGACGCACCCAGTGCACCCCGGCCGTCGGCAGCTTCCCGCGGGTGCACGGCGACGACGCCACCGCCAACGCGTCGAGCCGCTCGCGCAGGTCGCGCAACACGGTCTCCGAGAACCCGGTCCCGACCTTGCCGGCGTACACCAGCGCGTCGCCACCGGGCCGGTCGTGGTACCCGAGCAGCAGTGCGCCGAGCCCGGACCGTGAGCCCTCGGGGTCGGTCCACCCGACGATCACCAGCTCCTGACCGGCCTCGCACTTGAACTTCAGCCAGGCCTTGGTCCGCCCGGTCTCGTAGCGCGAGTCGGCGCGCTTGGCGATGAGCCCCTCCCAGCCGCGCGCGCAGGCGTCGCCGAGCACCGCCGCGTCCGCGCGCACCCGGTGGGGCGTCATCCGCAGGGCGCCACCGGGACGGACCGCCGCCCGCAACCGGCGCTTGCGCTCGGTGAGCGGCCGGCGCCGGAGGTCGTCCCCCGCCACCGAGAGGACGTCGAAGACGTAGTAGAAGACCGGGGTGGCGCTCGCCCGGGCCGCCGCCGCTCCGCGGGCGTGGATGCGCGGCTGGAGGCGCTCGAAGCTGGTCCGCGGACCGTCGAAGGCGACCACCTCACCGTCGAGCACGACGTCCCCGTCGGTCCCGGCGGTCACCGCCTCCGCGACCTCCGGGAAGCTCTCGGTGACGTCGCGGCCGCTCCGCGACCACAGGGTGGTCGTACCGCCGCGCCGCTCGGCGAGCACCCGCATGCCGTCGAGCTTGCGCTCGTAGAGCCATCCGTCCTCGAAGAACGGGTCGTGGCAGAGCGTGGCGAGGGCGGGCTCCGGTGGTGGGTGTCCGGGCACGGGTCCTCCCTACGGTCGGGACGGGGGCGTCGAGCGGGTCCTACCCCGGCCACGACGTTGCCACACCGCCGGCGCTCAGCCGTCGGCCGGCTCCGCGGGGAGCACGAGCGCGTAGACGTTCCAGGCGCGTGCGCCCTCGGGGTGCTCGTGGCGCGTCCGACCCCGGTACTCGCGCACGACCTCGATGATCCGGTCACGCATCTCCCGCTCCTCGGCGTCGGTGAGCCACACCCGTCCCCGGGAGGTCATGCCGTGGTCCTCGCCGTCCCCGACGGCCTCGGCCAGCCGCTCCAGGTCGCCCTCGAGGTCGCTGAACCACGTGTGGATGGAGAGCCGGCTGGTCGCGGTGCCGGCCCCTCGGTGCGCCTCAGGGGTGATCGTGATGCCGTCGGCCGTCGCCCGCCACGGGCGCTCCCGACCGTCCGCGCTCTCGTCGCGCTCGACGATGCCCCACTTCTCCAGCGCCCGCAGGTGGTAGCTCATCGCCGACGGCGTGAGGCCGCACAGCCGGGCCGCCTCGGTGGCGGTGAGCACCTCACCCGAGAACAGCTCGGTGATGAGCCGCTGCCGGGCTGGATGGGCCAGGGCGCGCAGCGCGCGGGGGTCGGTGATCCGCAGCTCGCTCGGCCTGGGTGTCGCCATGCCTCCGGATGGTAGTTGACGGCGGCAGTTGTGAAGCACTACCTTCACAACTATGAAACAGATGCTTCAGAACTACCGCGATGTGATGGGGGTCCCCTCGGTCCGGGTGGTCCTCCTCGCGGCCGCCGTCAGCGTGGCCGGCGACTCGGCCGCGATGGTCGCCCTCCTGCTCCGCGTCCACGCCGGTGGGGTGGGACCGTGGGCGGTGGCCCTCCTCCTCGGGACCTTCGCGCTGCCCGTCGTCGCGACGATGGGTCCGGCCGGTGCCCTCGCCGACCGCGCCGACCCGAGGCGGGTGCTCGTCGTGACCGCGCTCGTGCAGGCCGGGGCCGCAGCCGGGCTGGCCGTCGTCGACGGGCTGGCCGCGACCCTCGTCCTCGTCCTCGTCCTGCAGACGGGGTTCGCCCTCGGGAACCCGGCCTGGTCCGCCGTCGTCCCGACCCTCGTGCCGTCGGGGGCGGCCGGCCGGGTCGTCGCCCTGCAGCAGGCCCTGCGCGGGGTCGCCGGTCCGGCGGGCGCCGGACTGGGCGGCGTCCTCGTCCAGTGGCACGGCCCGTCGGCGGCGCTCGCGCTCGACGCCCTCTCCTTCCTCGTCCTCGCGGGCGCCGCGGCCACTCTCCGCCGGGCCGTCCGTGAGCGCCCCGCCGCCGACGCCTCCGCACCCCCGCGCCGGTGGACCGCGACCCTCCTCCCGCGGGACGGGGTGGCCGCGCTGCGGGACGACCCCGCGCTCGGCGTCCTCGTCCTGGCGCTCCTCCCGCTCGTGGTCACCGTGGAGTCCGTCAACGCCGTCGAGGTGTTCCTCCTCCGGGACGTCCTCGGCGCCTCAGCCGCCCAGTTCGGCCTCGCCGAGACCGTCCACGGCGGGGCGGCCGTGGTCGGCGCCGTGCTCTCCGGGGCCGCGACCACGCGGACCTCCCGGGTGCGGGCGGTCCTCGGGGCCATGGCCCTCATCGGGCTGGGTCAGGCCGGCCAGTCGATGGCGCCCGGCTACCTCACCTACCTCGTGCTCGGGCTGGGCCTCGGGCTGCTCCTCGGCGTCGTCAACTCCCTCGTCTTCGGGCTCCTGCTCGACGAGCTGGACGCCACCCACCGCGGCGCCGTCGTCGCCCTCGTCAGCGGGCTCTCCCGAGGTGCCGGGGCGCTCGCGCTGGTCCTGGGGGGCACGATCGGGACGCTGGCCGGACCGCGCACGGCGTACCTCGTCGCGGGCGTCGGCACCCTGCTCGTGGCGGCGGTCGCCGCCTGGGTCGTCCACCGGTCGGTGGACGTGACGTCAACCGCTCGGGCGTCCCGCGGCACCCCCGACCCGAGCACGCTGGAGGTATGAGCGACACCGCCATCCGCATCCGCGAGCTGACCAAGACCTACGGGGACCGACGGGCCGTCGACGGCCTCGACCTCGACGTCCGCACCGGGGAGGTGTTCGCCCTCCTCGGCCCGAACGGCGCCGGCAAGACGACGACCGTCGAGATCCTCGAGGGCTTCCGCGACCGCGACAGCGGCGAGGTCGCGGTCCTCGGCACCGACCCGCACGGCTCGCCGCGAGCCTGGCGCGACCGCATCGGCATCGTCCTGCAGACGGCCGGCGGCCTCGACCTCCTGACGCCGCGCGAGGTCCTGCGCAGCACCGCCCGGAGCTACGCGTCACCACGCGACGTCGAGGAGGTCCTCGAGGCCACGGGCCTCACCGAGAAGGCCGACGACCGCATCGCCGGACTCTCGGGCGGCCAGCGTCGCCGGCTCGACGTCGCCCTCGGCATCGTCGGCCGGCCCGAGCTGCTCTTCCTCGACGAGCCGACGACCGGCTTCGACCCGCAGGCCCGCCGCGACTTCTGGGGGCTCATCCGCACCCTCGCCCACGACGGGACGACCATCCTCCTCACGACGCACTACCTCGACGAGGCCGAGCAGCTCGCCGACCGGGTCGGGGTGATCGCCGCGGGACGCCTGCTCGCGCTCGACACCCCCGCCGCCCTCGGCGGCCGGCAGTCCCAGGAGGCCACCGTCTCCTGGGAGGAGGACGGCACCCGCCGCAGCGTCCGCACGGCGACGCCGACGGCCGAGGTCGCCACCCTCGCGGCCCGGTTCCCGGGCGAGGTCCCCGAGCTGACCGTCACCCGCCCCTCGCTCGAGGACACCTACCTCGGGCTCATCGCCCCCCACGTCACCGACGAGCGCACGGAGGTCCCCGCGTGAACGCCATCGCCCTCGGTCTCGACCGCACCGCGCTCGAGCTGAAGATGTACTCCCGCGAGAAGGAGGCGGTCTTCTTCTCGTTCCTCTTCCCGATCCTCCTGCTGTCCCTCTTCTCGGTGATCTTCTCGAGCCAGTTCGACCAGAACGGCGCGGGGATGAGCGCCGCCCACTACTTCCTCCCCGGCATGGTCGCCGCCGGCGTCCTCCTCACGAGCTTCCAGACGATGGCGATGTCCGTCGCCTCCGAGCGCGACGACGGCTCGCTCAAGCGGCTGCGCTCGACGCCGATGCCGCCGGTCGCCTACTTCCTCGGCAAGGTCGGCCTCGTCGCGGTGAGCTCGGTCCTGCAGCTCGCCGTCCTCCTCGTCGTGGCGAGGTTCGGCTTCGGTGTCGACCTGCCCGCCACGGCCGACCGCTGGCTGCTGCTGGCCGCCGTCTTCGCCCTCGGCGTCTTCGCGGGCACGGTGCTCGGCATCGCCTACTCGTCGCTGTCGTCGGCGCGCTCGATCGGCGCGGTCGTCATCGGCCCGATGCTCGTCCTGCAGTTCATCTCCGGCGTCTACATCGGCTGGGACTCGGTGCCCGAGTGGCTGCGGCAGGTCGCGAGCCTCTTCCCGCTCAAGTGGATCGCCCAGGGCATGCGCTCGGTCTTCTACCCGGACTCGATGGCCTCGGTCGAGATGGCGCACTCGTGGGAGACCGGTCGCACCCTCCTCGTCCTCGCCGCGTGGGCGGTCGGCGGCCTCCTCCTCTGCGTCACCACGTTCAAGTGGTTCAAGCGCGGGACGGTCTGAGGCGGTCGTGGGACCGGGCGGGGTCCGGGCACGGCAGGATGACCCCATGAGCGAGGTCGCCGACTGTGCCACGGACCCCGGCACGTCCAGCGCCGAGTTCGTCGAGATGTGGCGCCGCCAGGAACCGTTCTGGCACGCCGTCTTCGCCGTCGTCTGGGGGGCCGCGGTCGTCGTGTCCCTCCTCGACGACCCCGGCACGTTCGGCCGCTGGCCGACGCTCCTGCTCCTCGGGGTCATCGCGGTGGCCTACGTCGCGGTGGGCGTGCGCGGGCTGCGCCAGGACGACGGCTCGGGCCTGACCTACCAGCTCGTGGCGTGGTCGGCCCTCCTCGCCGTGCAGTGGGTCGACCCGGGCACCGAGTCGTGGATGCTCTTCTTCGTCCTCTACCCGCAGATGTGGGCCATGCTCCGGGTGCGGCTCGCGGCGTCCGGGACGCTCCTCACCCTCGCCGCCTTCGGCACGCTCCGCTTCGTCCAGAGCGGGTTCGACCGCACGACCCTCGGTCCGATCCTCATCACCTCGCTCATCTCGCTCGGGGTCTCGATGGCCCTCGGCATCTTCATCAACCGCATCGTCCAGGAGGCGCAGTCGCGCGCCGAGACCATCGACGAGCTGCGTTCCACCCAGGCCCGGCTCGCCGCGGTCGAGCGCGACCGCGGGGTGCAGGTCGAGCGCGAGCGGATCAGCCGCGAGATCCACGACACCCTCGCCCAAGGCTTCACGAGCGTGGTCACCCTGACCCGGGCGGCCGACGCGGCGCTGGCCCGCGGCGACGTCGAGACCGCCCGCGAGCGGCTCTCGCTCGTCGAGCGCACCGCGGTCGACAACCTCGCCGAGGCCCGGCTCATCGTCGCCGAGCTGACCCCCGGCCACCTCCAGTCGCGCACCCTCGTCGAGGCGATGCAGCGGCTCGGCGACGCCGTGAGCAGCGAGACCGGGCTGCGCACCGAGGTCTCGGTCGACGGCGAGCCCGCACCGCTGGGCGGCGTGGCCGAGGTCGTGCTGCTCCGCACGGCGCAGGAGGCGCTCTCCAACGTCCGACGTCACGCGGCGGCCGGCCGGGTCGCGGTCGGGCTCGCCTACGAGCCGGAGCGGGTCGTCCTCACCGTGTGCGACGACGGGCGCGGCTTCGACCCCACCGCCGACCCCGGCGGCTTCGGCCTCGACGGCGTCCGGGCGCGTGCCGCCGAGGTGGGCGGCGAGGTCGCGCTGACGAGCGCGCCGGGCTCCGGCACCACCCTGCGCCTGGAGGTGCCCCGGTGATCCGGCTGCTCGTCGTCGACGACCACCCCGTCGTCCGCGCCGGGATGGTCGCCGTCCTCGGCGAGGAGGAGGACCTCGACGTCGTCGGGGAGGCCGGCAACGGCGCGGAGGCGCTCGCCCTCGTGCCGCGCCTCGAGCCCGACGTCGTCCTCATGGACCTGCGGATGCCGGTCATGGACGGCGCCGAGGCGACGGCCCGGCTCCGCTCGATGCCGTCAGCACCGCAGGTGCTCGTCCTCACGACGTACGACACCGACGCCGACATCGTCCGGGCCGTCGAGGCGGGGGCCCGCGGCTACCTGCTCAAGGACGCCCCGACGTCGGTCCTCACGGACGCCATCCGGCGGGCCGCCCGCGGTGAGACGGTCCTCGCGCCACCCGTCGCCGCACGGCTCGCCGACCGGCTCCGCGCCCCCGTCGGGCCCGACCTCACGACGCGCGAGGTGCAGGTGCTCGGCCTCGTCGCGCGCGGCCTGTCGAACGCGGAGGTCGGGCGCGAGCTGTTCATCGGCGAGGCGACGGTCAAGACGCACCTGCTGCGGGCCTTCGCGAAGCTCGGGGTGCAGGACCGCACCGCCGCGGTCACCGAGGCGCACCGCCGCGGGCTCATCGACCTCGGCTGACGCCCGGCCGAGCCGCCGGCCGGCCCGGGTCAGCGGGCGAGGTAGCCGCCGTCGACGTACAGCTCGAGTCCCGTGACGAACGAGGCGTCGTCGCTCGCGAGGTACGCCACGGCCGCCGCGACCTCCTCCGGGCGACCGAGGCGACCCATCGGGGTCATCGCGACCATCGCCTCCTCGAACGCCGTCCCCCGCGCCTGGTCGAGGATCGGGGTGTCGATGAAGCCGGGGTGGATGGAGTTGACGCGCACGCCCTCCGTCGCCCAGTGCAGCGCGACGTTCTTGGTCAGGGTGCGCACGGCGCCCTTGGCCGCGTGGTAGGCCGGCGAGCCGCCGAAGCCGCCGCTCGTGCCGAAGATCGAGCTGATGTTGACGACGGACCCGTGGCCGGACGCCTTGAGCAGCGGCGCCGCGGTGCGCATCCCGAGGAAGACGCCCGTCTGGTCGATCGCCACGGTGCGCTCCCACGCCTCGAGGGTGGTGTCCTCGATCGGGGCGAGGTCACCCATCCCGGCGTTGTTCACGAGCACGTCGAGCCGGCCGAAGCGCTCCCGCGCGACGTCGCAGGCCGCGGCCCAGTCGGCCTCGCTCGCGACGTCGTGGTGGACGAAGACGGCCTCACCGCCTGCCGCCGCGACCTGCTCGACGGTCTGCCGACCCCCGTCGTCGTCGATGTCGGTGACGACCACCCGGGCTCCCTCCTGCGCCAGCCGCAGGGCGGTGGCCCGCCCGATGCCGCTCGCCGCCCCGGTCACCAGGGCCACCCGCTGCTCCAACCTGTCCATCGCCGCTCCTTCCGACGTGGGGACGCGGACGGAGGGCGTCCCCCTCCCGTGTGGAGCCGCGTCCGGCGGGCGCCGCCGTCTGCTGCGTCACACCGGCCGGGTCAGGAGCGGTCGGCGTCCTCGACGGCCTCGACGACGTCGGCCGACTCCTCGGCGGTCTCCTCGCGCGACATCCCCCGCTGACGGCGGTGGCGCAGGTACTCGACGCCCATCGGGATCACCGAGAGCACGACGATGAGCAGGATGACCAGCTCGAGGTGGTCCTTGACGAAGCCGACGTTGCCGAGGAAGTACCCGGCGAGGGTGACGACGACGACCCACAGGAAGGCGCCGACGGCCGACCAGGTGAAGAAGTGCCGTCGCTCCATGCGCCCGATGCCGGCGACCACGGTGATGTAGGTCCGCACGATGGGGACGAAGCGGCCGAGGACGAGCGCCCGGGCGCCGTACTTCGCGAAGAAGTCCTCCGTCTTGTCGAAGTACACCCGTTTGACGATCCGGCCGTCGTGATGGCGCAGCGGCGCGCCGACCGCGCGGCCGATCTCGTAGCCGACGACGTTCCCGGCGAACGCCGCGGCGAAGAGCGCGACGAGCGCGACGAGCAGGTTGTCGTGCAACTGGCCGGTGGCGATGAAGATGCCGACCGAGAACAGGAGGGTGTCCCCGGGCAGGATCGGGAAGAACAGCCCGCACTCGACGAAGACGATCGCGAGCGACAGCCAGAAGAAGGCCGTCCCGTACGTGTCGAAGAGGTACTGGGGGTCCATCCAGTTCGGCCCGAGCGCGTGCATCACGGGTTCAGGGTAGGTGCTGCGGCCGGGAGGCCGGGACGCAGCGCGCTGTGGGTCGCCTGTGCGTCGGGTCGTACGCTCCCTGCCGTGGAGGAGCGCGAGGTCGGTGTCGGGCCCTGGGAGGGGCCCTGGCCGGACGGCGAGCACTGGGACCCCGACCTGCTGCGGGACGGGGACCGGCGCAACGTCGTCGACCGGTACCGGTACTGGCGGATGGAGGCGGTCGTGGCCGACCTCGACACCCGTCGGCACCCGCTGCACGTCGCGATCGAGAACTGGCGGCACGACCTCAACATCGGCTCGGTCGTGCGCACCGCGAACGCGACGAACGTGGCCGCCTTCCACGTCGTGGGGAAGCGCCGCTGGAACCGCCGCGGCGCGATGGTCACCGACCGCTACCAGCACGAGGTGCACCATCCCGACGCCGCGGCGCTCGCCGCCTGGGCGGCGACCGCCGGGCCGGACGGTGGCCGGCTGCCGCTCGTCGGGGTCGACAACGTGCCGGGGTCGGTCCCGCTCGAGACCCACGACCTGCCCCACGCCTGCGTCCTCGTGTTCGGTCAGGAGGGGGCGGGCCTCACCCCGCAGATGCAGCAGGCCTGCGACGTCATGCTGCACATCGCCCAGTTCGGGTCGACCCGCTCGGTCAACGCCGGCGCCGCGGCGGCGGTGGCGATGCACGCCTGGGTGCGCCGGCACGTCTTCGGCCAGCGCCCCGAACGGTCCGGTCGAGAGGCACCGGAATAGCACCGGTGCCCACGCCGCTGCACCTCGGGTGACCACCCCCGCGCTCTCCGTCCTCGACCTCGCCCCCGTCCGCTCCGACCAGACGACGGCCGACGCGCTCGCCGCGACCCGCGCGCTGGCCGGGGTCGCCGACGAGCAGGGGTACCGCCGCTACTGGTTGGCCGAGCACCACAACATGCCCGCCGTCGCCGCCACCAACCCGCCCGTGCTCGCCGCGATGGTGGCCGCCGCGACCGAGCGCATCCGGGTCGGTTCGGGCGGGGTCATGCTGCCCAACCACGCGCCGCTCGTCGTCGCCGAGCAGTTCGCGCTCCTCGAGGCGGCCTTTCCCGGCCGGGTGGACCTCGGCCTCGGTCGCGCCCCCGGCACCGATCCGGTCACGGCGTGGGCGCTGCGCAGCGGGGGCGGCGGGGTCGACGCGGACGCCGCCGAGCGCTTCCCCGACCACGTCGACGCCGTCCTCGCGATGATGTCGCCGGAGGGCGTCGGACTGCGCCTCGCCACCGGCGACCACGTCCTGCGGGCCACCCCGCGCGCCGCGTCGGTCCCGACGGTCTGGCTGCTCGGATCCTCCGACTTCTCGGCCCGGCTCGCCGCCTCCCGCGGGCTGCCGTACGTCTTCGCGCACCACTTCTCGGGCCGGGGGACCGCCGAGGCGCTCGCCCTCTACCGCTCGCAGTACCAGCCGTCCGAGGCGCACCCGGAGCCGCGCACCTTCCTCACCGTCAACGCCGTCGTCGCGCCGACCGCCGAGGAGGCTCGGCGACTCGCGCTGCCCAACGTCCGCTCGATGGTGGCCCTGCGCACCGGCCAGCCGCTGGCCGCCCAGCTGCTCGTCGAGGAGGCCGAGGCCGTGGCGGTGCCGGCCGCGCACGAGGAGCTGGGGTCGGAGATGCTCCGGCGCTGGGTGGTCGGCACCCCGGACGACGCCGCGGCGCAGGTCCGCGAGCTCGCCGCGACCTTCGGCGTCGACGAGGTGATGGTCCACCCCGTCGCCGGAGCGACCCGTGGCACGCCCGCCGACCGCGCGCCGGCTCGCGAGGAGACCCTGCGCCTCCTCGCCGCCGCGCTCGCCGGATGACCGGCCGAGCCCGCGTCGACGCATCCGGGGAGAAAGTTCGGTAGACCTGTCGAATGCCGCCGGGCCCGTTCGTCACCGGGGTGAGGTCGCCGTCCGGGTGGCCGTGAGCGAAGGAGCAGGCCATGACCGAGTACGTCGTCCTCATCGTCGGTGACGCCGACCGCTGGTGGACCACGATGGACCCCGAGCAGCGGGCCGCGGGGTACGCCGAGTACACCCGCTTCTCCGAGGAGCTGTCCCGGCGCGGTCACCGGATCACCGGCGGTGCCGAGCTGCACGCCACCAGCGAGGGCAAGCGGATCCCCGGTGGCGGCGGTGACGTCACCGACGGCCCGTTCACCGAGACCGCCGAGCAGGTGGGCGGCTTCTACCAGGTGGAGTCCGACGACCTCGACGACCTGCTCGACTGCTGCCGCATCATCGCGGCGCTCGGCGACACCGTCGAGGTCCGGCGCACCGTCACGCCCGAGGACCGGACCGCGTGAGCCGCCACCTCGTCCTGCTGCCCGCCCCCGAGGCCGAGTGGGCGCAGCTGCCGCCCGAGGAGCACGAGAAGGGGATGCGCAGCCACCAGCAGTTCCACCGTGACCTGGCCGCCGGCGGACACCGCATCGTCGTCGCCGGCCCGCTCACGCCGTCGGCCGAGGCCACCTCGATGCGCCCCGACGGCGAGGGCGGGGCGCTCGTCACCGACGGCCCGTTCACCGAGTCGGTCGAGCAGGTGGTCGGCTTCTACCTCCTCGACACCGACGACCGGGCCGACCTCGTGCGGATCTGCACCGAGTTCGCCGCGCGGGGCGAGCTCATCGAGCTGCGCGACATGGTGGCCGGCACCGGCCAGCAGGACGACGGGCCGGCGCCGTCGTGATGCGCTACCTCGTCCTCATCGCCTACGAGCCGGGGATCTGGGCCGACGCGAGCACGGAGGTCCGGCAGGGGTACTTCGACGCCCACCACGCCTTCGAGCGCTTCGTCGACGCCCACGGGGAGCGCGTCTCGAGCGCGGCCCTCGGGGACGCCGACACCGCGACGACCCTGCGCGGCCCGGAGCGCACCGTGACCGACGGCCCGTTCGCCGAGCTCACCGAGCAGGTCGGCGGCTACTACGACGTCCGGCTCCCGGACCTCGACCACGCCATCGCCGCCGCCCGGCTGCTGCCCGCCTCGTACACCGTCGAGATCCGGCCGGTCGTCGGCGTCGAGGGGTACGAGTCGGCGTGACGCCCGAGGAGGCGCTGGCCGCGGCGGTCCGCGACGAGTGGGGGCGGCTCGTCGCGCTCCTCCTCGGGCAGTTCCGCCGCCTCGACCTCGTCGAGGACGCGCTCGGCGACGCGGTCGAGGCGGCGGCCCGGCACTGGCCGGCGGACGGCGTCCCCGAGCGCCCGGCCGCCTGGCTGCTCACCGCGGCGCGGCGCCGCGTCGTCGACCGGCTGCGGGCCGAGGCGATGGCGGCCCGCAAGGAGCCCCTGCTCGTCGTCGACGCCACCCGACCCGGAGGAGGGGCGATGGCCGACCCCGGTGACCTCGTCGAGGACGACCGGCTGCGGCTGGTCCTCATGTGCTGCCACCCGGCGCTCGCGCCCGAGGTGGCCAGCGCCCTCGCCCTGCGCCTCGTCGTCGGCGTGACGACGGCCGACATCGCCCGGCTCTTCCTCGTTCCCGAGGCGACGATGGCGGCCCGCATCACCCGCGGGAAGAAGAAGATCGTCGCGGCCGGTATCCCGTACGGCGTGCCCGGCGCCGCCGACCTGCCGTCGAGGATGCGCGTCGTCGCCCAGACCGCCTACCTCGCGTTCACCGCCGGCTACGCCCCGGGGTCCGGGCCCGACCTGCTGCGGGCCGACCTGGCCGGCGAGGCGGTGCGGCTGGTCCGCGTCCCCCCGGCGCTGCGCCCCGACGAGCCGGTGCTGCGGGCGCTGCTCGCCCTCGTCCTCCTCCAGCACTCCCGCCGCCACGCCCGGGTCGGACCCGACGGCGAGCTCGTCCTGCTCCCCGACCAGGACCGCGCCCGCTGGCACCACGACGAGGTGGCCGAGGCGGTGGGCGTGCTCGCCGGCGTCGGGCCGAGCCCGGACCCGCTCGTCGAGTCCTACCGGCTGCAGGCGGCGGTGGCCGCGGAGCACGCGCTCGCCCCGACCCCGGAGGACACCCGGTGGGACCGCATCTGCGACGCGTACGAGGCGCTGCTGCAGGTCAACCCGTCACCCAGCGCCCGGCTCGCCGCGGCCGTGGCCGTCGCGGAGCGGGACGGGCCGGCGGCGGGACTGGCCGCCCTCGACGGCCTCGACGCGGCCCTCGCCGGGAGCCACCGGCTGCCGGCCGTCCGCGGGGAGCTGCTCGCTCGCACCGGCGACGACGACGCAGCCGTCGCCCAGCTCGACCGGGCGATCCAGCTGTGCCGCAACGAGGTCGAGCTGGCCCATCTCACCGCTCGCCGGGACGGTCTGCGCGCCGCGAGCGGATGAGGGCCACGCCGAGGACGGGCAGCAGCGCCCACCACCAGCGCAGCCCGGACGAGGCGACGAGCCCCTGGCCCGCCATCACGCCGAGGCCGCCGCAGCCGAGCACGGCCGCCGCCACCGGGCGCCACGGGGCCACCGGGCCACGGGTCGGGCGCACCTGCTCGACGCGGCCGACGACCGCCACGAGGCCCGCCGTCCCCAGCGCGAGGAGTGCCCACCAGAGCGGCCGGGAGGCCCACCACCCGGGCGAGAGCGGCTCGACCCCGAGCCCGAGCCCCCCGAGCAGCAGCGAGGCGCCGATGACGAGGACCATGACCGTCAGGTGCCAGAGGTAGACGCTCATCATCCGCGTGCCGAGGGCGACGGTGACCGCCCACGGCCGGTCACGGGCCATCCAGCGCCGCAGCGCCGGCTCGAGGGCCAGGACCACCCCGGCCTGGAGCAGGCCGAGGAACCCGAGCGTCACCCGCGTCGGATAGCTGTTGTTCACGACGGCGGTGTCGAGGCCGATCATCGAGACGGGGTACGGCCCGGCCCACACCAGCGCCACGAGGCCGACGGCGCCGACGGTGGCCAGGCCGAGACGCCGGGCGGTGCCGTCGAGCCGGCCGTCGAGCCACGCGTACCCCAGCTGGTGGACCGCACCCCACACGACGACGTAGTTCGCGAAGCCCACCCACCACGGTCCGCTGGTCAGGCTGACGAGGTCGACGAGGCCGCCGACGACGAGCGCGCCGACGACCGACGCCCACCCGAGGCGCTCCCAGAGGAGGAGGGTCAGCGGGGCGACCGCGCAGACGACGACGTAGGCGGCGAGGAACCACGTCGGGACGAGGGCGACCTGCGAGGCGGTGCGCAGCGAGCCGCGGTCGACGCCGGCGGCGACGGCCACCGTCAGCAGGACGACCCAGGTGAGCAGGAGCGGGACGACGGGGACGAGGAGCCGCCGCAGCCGGGCCCGCAGCCACTCGGGCCAGGCCGCTCCCCGCTCCCGGGCCCGCCGCCAGGACACCGCGTTCGCGTAGCCGCCGACGAGGAAGAAGACCGGCATCACCTGGAACACCCAGGTGAGCGGGTGCGTCCACGGGGCGAGGTCGAGGACCGCTCCGGTGCGCAGCTGCCCGTCGCGCACGGTCACGGCGGCGAGGAGCCAGTGCCCGAGGACGACGACGGCGAGCGCCGCGACCCGCAGCAGGTCGACGACGCGGTTGCCTGAGGCGGGGGTGGCCGCCGCGACGGCGCGGGCGTCGAGGGTCTCCATGCGCCGATGGTCCCGCGGACGCGCCGGAGGACGCCTGAGCACGCCTACCCACCCGGACCGCAGCCACCTCGGGTCGGACGCCGACGCATCCGCACCGGGGGCCACGGCCGTCACACCGGCCCCACGGATTCCGTCGTCGAACCTGTCGAGTTCCTCCGTTCCGGGGACACAGGCACACTGAACGTCGCAGGATGACTTCCACACAGAGACCGAAACCGCATCCGGTCCGTCCCTGTCGGCAGAGGGTCCGTCGGACCACTCGGCCGGTCGGATCCCGGGAAGCAGGGCCCGGGGGACGGCCCCCGGGCGGGGCGGCGTGCAGGCGCCGCCCCGCCCTGCCGCGTCCACCGGCCAGCGCCCGGCAGGGCGCGATCGTGTGAGACGGCGGACACCCTCGGCGGGGGCGTGGCGATGGTGGAAAGATCGGTGACGTACGGCACCCCACGTCATCGAGGAGGGCATCGTGCCCATCGCAACGCCCGAGGTCTACGCGGACATGCTCGACCGGGCCAAGAACGGCTCGTTCGCGTACCCCGCCATCAACATCACGTCGAGCCAGACCGTCACCGCCGCCATCCGCGGCTTCGCCGAGGCCGGCTCCGACGGCATCATCCAGGTCTCCACCGGCGGCGCGGAGTACGCGTCGGGCTCGACGGTCAAGGACATGGTCACCGGCTCGCTCGCGCTCGCCGCGTACGCCGAGCAGGTCGCGAAGAACTACCCGGTCAACATCGCGCTGCACACCGACCACTGCCCCAAGGACAAGCTCGACGGCTTCGTCCGTCCGCTGCTCGCCGCGTCGACCGAGCGCGTCAAGGCCGGGGGGCTCCCGATCTTCCAGAGCCACATGTGGGACGGCTCGGCCGTGCCGCTCGAGGAGAACCTCGTCATCGCCGAGGAGCTGCTCGCGCTCTGCCGGGCGGCGAACGTCATCCTCGAGATCGAGGTCGGCGTCGTCGGCGGCGAGGAGGACGGCGTCGCGCACGAGATCAACGACAAGCTGTACTCGACGCCGGCCGACGCCATCGCCACGGCGAAGGCCCTCGGCACCGGTGAGAACGGCTACTACATGACGGCGCTGACCTTCGGCAACGTGCACGGCGTCTACAAGCCGGGCAACGTCAAGCTGCGCCCCGAGGTCCTCAAGGCCGCCCAGGACGCCGTGCACCAGGAGTTCGGCACCCCGGACGAGAAGCCGTTCCACCTCGTCTTCCACGGCGGCTCCGGCTCGCTGCCCGAGGAGATCTCGGCGGCGGTCGACTACGGCGTCGTCAAGATGAACGTCGACACCGACACCCAGTACGCCTTCACCCGTCCGGTCGCCGACTGGATGCTCAAGCACTACGACGGTGTCCTGAAGATCGACGGCGAGGTCGGCAACAAGAAGCAGTACGACCCCCGCGCCTGGGGCAAGGAGGCCGAGGCCGCGATGGCCCAGCGGGTCGTCGAGGCCTGCCAGAACCTGCGCTCGGCCGGCACCCACCCCGCCTGACCCCAGGTTTCCCGCCTGGTGCCGGAAACCCCGGGGTCGCACCGGAACGCTTCCCGTGCGACCCCGGGGTTTCCCGTGTCACGCCCGGCCGGACCGGCGGCTAGCGTGGCGCCATGAGCACCAGCGACCTGCTCGGCATCCCGCCGACCCACCTGCCCGACGACCCCGCCGCCCGCCCGCTCGAGGACGGCGTCGCGCCCGACCAGGTGGCCGCCGCGCACCCGGCGTCCTCGCTGGCCTGGGCCGTGCTCGCCGAGGACGCCCTCGCCGACGACCGGCCGGTCGAGGCGTACGCCTACGCGCGCACCGGCTACCACCGTGGCCTCGACGCCCTGCGCCGCAGCGGCTGGCGGGGTCAGGGCCCGGTGCCGTGGGAGCACGCCCCGAACCGGGGGTTCCTCCGCGCGCTGGCGGCCCTGTCGCGAGCGGCCGGGGTGATCGGCGAGGAGGAGGAGCGGCACCGCTGCGCGGAGTTCCTCCGGGCCTCGAGCGCGACGGGAGCGCGCGAGCTCGGTCTCTAGACCGGGCGGCCGGCCGGACGCCGGTCCTCGAGGCCACGACGAGGGCCCGGGCGCTCAGGCGCCCGGGCCCCGGTCAGCCGTGGAACAACCACCGGGACATCGTCCTCGCTCCGCTCTCGCCACGGAACGCGCACCCCGATGGTCCCCTGCGTCCTCGGCTGCGCCCGCCAATCGTGCCTGCGCAGCCCTCGATCGTGCGACACTTGGCTGCCACTGGCAGCAAATGGCCACGTCAGAGCGGGTCTCCGCCGCGTGGGCGAGGGGGAGGACCGGGCATTGGCGGAGCACCGCGGCGACTCCGACGGCGGCATCCTGCTCCTCCTCGAGCAGCACCTGCGCCTCGAGCAGGAGCGCGTCGAGACCCGCCGCCGCGAGCTCGACGAGGCGGCCCGGCTGCTCACCTCGGCGACGAGCCGCAGCCTCGGCGCCCGCGAGACCGGAGCCGAGCCCCTGGCGCCGGCCGTCACCCCGACGGTGGTCAACCGGCTGCTCACCGAGAGCCGCGGGATGGTCCGCAACTTCGTCCTCACCGTCGACCAGGGGCCGGCGCTCGACGAGGCCACCGTCCGGGTCAACCGCGACCGGATCGAGCGCGGCGACCCGCAGCGTGCGGTCTACCCGGCCGAGGTGCTTACGACGCCCGGCGGGCAGCGGTGGCTCGGCATCTGGGCGGAGGCCGGGGAGGACCAGCGGGTGCTCCCGACGACGTCGACCGAGTTCGCGGTCTTCGGCGAGACGGCGGTCGTCGCGCTCGGGGAGTGGGACGACGTCGAGGCCGGGTACGTGCTGCTGCGCGACCCGCTGGTCATCCGGCTCTACACCGCGTACTTCGACCTCGCCTGGCGGCACGCGGTGCCGGTGCCGTCGGACGAGGGGGACGGTGACGGCGACCCCCGCCTCGTCGAGCTGCTCGAGCTCGGCGTCAAGGACGAGGCCATCGCGCGGCACCTCGGGGTGAGCCTGCGCACCGTGCGTCGCCGCGTCGCCCGGCTCATGTCGGTCAACGGCGTCGACACCCGCTTCCAGCTCGGGTGGGTCCTCGCGAGCCGTCGGCACTGAGCGAACGGACGGGCTCGCCGGGGCCCGGTCGCGTCGCGGTAGGGTGGGGCGGACGAGGCCCCGGCGCGATCCGCGAGGGGCCTTCGCCACGCCGGGGCAGGCCGTCCCGGCGCAGCCGTCGGGAAGGAGCCGGGCATGCCGGCGATCGTGCTGGTCGGAGCCCAGTGGGGCGACGAGGGCAAGGGCAAGGCCACCGACCTCATGGGCACCGACGTCGACTACGTCGTCAAGTTCAACGGGGGCAACAACGCGGGGCACACCGTCGTCGTCGAGGGGGAGGACGGCACGCGCGAGAAGTACGCGCTGCACCTGCTGCCCTCGGGGATCCTCACGCCGTCGGTGACCCCGGTCATCGGCAACGGCGTCGTCGTCGACCTCGAGGTGCTCTTCCAGGAGCTGGACGGCCTCGAGGCCCGCGGCGTCGACACCTCCAGGCTCGTCGTCTCCTCGAACGCGCACGTCATCGCGCCGTACAACCGCACGCTCGACAAGGTCACCGAGCGGTTCCTCGGCAAGCGCCGGATCGGCACGACCGGGCGGGGCATCGGGCCGACGTACGCCGACAAGATGAACCGCGTCGGCATCCGCATCCAGGACCTCTTCGACGAGGGCATCCTCCGGCAGAAGGTCGAGGCGGCGCTCGGGTTCAAGAACCAGGTGCTCGTGAAGATCTACAACACGCGCGCCGTCGACGTCGACCTCGTCGTCGAGGAGCTGCTCGGGTACGCCGAGCGGCTGCGGCCGATGGTCGCCGACACCGCGCTCGTCCTCGAGCAGGCGCTCGACGCCGGCGCGAACGTGCTGCTCGAGGCCGGCCAGGCGACGCTGCTCGACGTCGACCACGGCACCTACCCGTTCGTCACGTCCTCGTCGGCGACCGCCGGCGGCGCCTGCACCGGCTCCGGCATCCCGCCCACCCGGGTGTCGCGGGTCATCGCCATCCTCAAGGCGTACACGACCCGCGTCGGCGAGGGCCCGTTCCCCACCGAGCTGTTCGACGACGACGGCGAGACACTGCGCAAGACCGGCGCCGAGTACGGCACGACGACCGGGCGCCCGCGCCGCTGCGGTTGGGTCGACACCGTCATCGGCCGGTACGCGACGCGCATCAACGGAGTCACCGACTTCGTCATCACCAAGCTCGACGTCCTCACCGGGTTCGAGAAGGTGCCGGTCTGCGTCGCCTACGAGGTCGACGGTGTGCGGCACGACGAGATGCCGGTGTCGCAGAGCGACTTCCACCACGCCAAGCCGGTGTACGAGATGCTCGACGGCTGGTGGGAGGACATCTCGGGGTGCCGCACCTTCGAGGAGCTGCCGGCCGCCGCGCAGCGCTACGTGCTGCGGGTCGAGGAGCTCATCGGGGCGCGCGTGTCGGCCATCGGTGTCGGCCCGGGGCGGCACGAGATCATCCAGCGGCACGCCCTGCTCGACGCCTGACCCCCGCTCCGGCGTCCCGCGAGTATCGGGTGACCCGATAACGCGGCGCTTCACCCGAGAACGGTTCCGGGGTGAAGCGCGGCCGTATCGGGTGACCCGATACGCGCGCGACGGGTGGGGGTGGGTCGCGGGGCGGGTATCGGCGCCCTGCCGGACGGACGGTCAGACGGGGCGCAGGACGTGCATCCGGTGCGCCGCACGGGTCAGCACGACGTAGAGGACGCGCACGCCTCCGGGGGACTCCTCGGTGATGGCGTCGGGGTCGACGACGACCGTGGCGTCCCACTCCAGGCCCTTGGTCGAGAGCGGGTCGATGACCTGCACGCGTCCGTCGCCCGCGCCGTCGAGGGCCGCGAGCCGCTCCGCCCAGCGTCGCGGGGTGACGACGGCGACCGAGCCGTCGACCTGCTCGAGCAGCGAGTCGACCGCGTCCGCCGCCGCCTCCACCAGGCCACCGGTGACGACGCGGTCGACCGGCTCGACGCCGGTCTCGCGCACCGCCTCCGGGATGTCGGCGTCCGGCACGAGGGGGAGGATGACGTCCCGGGCGTGGTCGAAGATCTCGCGGGCGTTGCGGTAGTTCGTGTCCATGTGGAAGCCACGCCGCTCGAGCCCGGCGAACGCCTCCTCCCGGGCGCGCGTCGCCTCCGGCAGGTCCGCCCACGACGCCTGCGCCGCGTCGCCGACGACGGTCCACGACGCCGTCCGGCCGCGGCGGGCGACCATCCGCCACTGCATCGGGGAGAGGTCCTGGGCCTCGTCCACGAGCACGTGGGCGTACGCCGCGGCCCGCTCGATGCGACCGGCGAGCAGGCGCTCGTGCGCGTCGGCCGGGGTGACGACGGCTCGGGTCTCGACCGGCCCGCCGCGCCCGAGCCCGGCCCGCACGTCCTGGACGCCGTAGGAGGCGAGGTCGTCGAGCTCCTCGATGTCGTAGAACCCGCTGTCCTCGCGCTCGGCCTCCTGGACCGCGCCGAGCCGCGCCAGCAGGTCGTCGACGAGCGGGACGTCGGACACCGACCACTCGCCGGTCGCGAGCGACTCGCGGACGGAGGCGGCGAGCGCCGCGGCCTCCTCCTGGTCGAGGACCCCGCGGGAGACGGCGTAGGCGTGCTCGGTGTCGGCGAGGGTGAGGAGCAGCTCGCGGGGGTCGAGCTGGCGCCACCACGCGGCCATGAACTCGTCGACGTCGCGCGAGGCGTCGAAGGCGTCGAGGAAGTCGGACCGCTCGCCCTGGCGCACGCTGCGCCACGCGGCCTCGGCGAGGGCTGCCCGCGCGGCGTCCGCCCCGAGGTTGTGCTGGTGGTCACGCAGCACCTCCGCGCGCACCCGGCGCAGCGCGCCCTCGTCGAGCCGGACGGCGTGGCCGGCGACGAACGCGCGCAGCGTGGTCGGCGCCCCGACCGGAGCCCGGGACGCGAGCCGCGACAGCAGCCGGCGGATGCGCAGCGACCCCTTGACGGCCGCGACCTCCGGGGTGTCCGGGCGCACCGCGGTCATCCCGTCGACGACGTCGCCGAGGGCCCGCAGCGCCACGGACTCCTCACCGAGAGAAGGCAGCACACGCTCGATGTAGGCGGTGTACGCGGCCGACGGGCCGATGACGAGGATGCCGCCGTGCTCGAACCGCCGGCGCTCGGCGTAGAGCAGGTAGGCCGCGCGGTGCAGGGCGACGACGGTCTTGCCGGTGCCGGGGCCGCCGGTGATCTCGGTGACGCCGCGGGAGGGTGCGCGGATCGCCTCGTCCTGGTGGCGCTGGATGGTGGCGACGATGTCGCGCATCTGCCGGCCGCGGCTGCGGGTGAGGGCCGCCATGAGCGCGCCGTCGCCGACGACGACGATGTCCTCCGGCGCCTCGGGGACCATGAGGTCGTCCTCGACGCCGACGACGCGGGCGCCGCGGCAGCGCAGTACCCGGCGCCGGACCACCCCCATCGGGTCGACGGGCGTCGCACGGTAGAACGCCGCGGCCGCCGGCGCCCGCCAGTCGACGACGAGCGGCTCGTAGTCGTCGTCCCGCACGCCGAGGCGGCCGATGTGCCGGACCTCGCGCTCGGCGGCGGTCGAGTCCTCCGCGCCGAGGTCGAGGCGCCCGAAGACGAGGCCCTCGTACTGGGTGTCGATCATCGCCCGGCGCCGGGCGGCGGCGAAGACGAGGGCGTCGCGCTCGAAGAGCCCGGTCAGCTCCTCGTCGCGGACGTCGCCGGTGCGGTCGGTGCGCCCCCGGGCGAGACCGTCGGCCTCCACGTCGCGGGCGCGCAGGGCGGCCTTCTCGAGCTCGGCGTACACACGGTCGACGTGCGCCTGCTCGACGGCGACCTCGCGCTCGACGTCGGCGGAGGCCTCGGGCTGGCCCGGGTGGTGGGTCGTCACGGGACGCCGTTCTCCTCGCAGTGGTCGGCCGGACACGGAACACGCCAGTCTAGTCGGGGCCCGCCACGGGCCGAGCGCGACTCCGGCGAACGCGCCGCCGAAAGGTCACAGCACGGACACGACCTGCCCCCGGGCCCCTGACGCCACCCCCGGCCGTCTGGTAGGACTGAGAGCCCGGCCACGCTCCCGAGCCCGGTGTGGTCGCTCCCCGAATGTCCGGAGGACAGACCCCGTGGACGGAATCACCAGCTGGATCACCTATGTCTCCGGACGCCCCGACGAGATCCTCGCGACGACCTGGGACCACGCCCGGATCGTGCTGGTCGTCGTCCTCGGCGCGACCCTCTTCTCGGTCGTCCTGGGCGTCGTCGTGCACCGCCACCCGACCGCGCGCGCCCTCGCGCTGGCCATCAGCGGCATCTTCCTCACGATCCCCTCGCTCGCGCTCTTCGCGATCTTCATCCCGCTCGTCGGCATCGGCAACACGCCGGCGATGCTCGCGCTGTTCCTCTACGCCATCCTCCCGATCCTGCGGAACACGGTTACCGGCCTCGACTCGGTCCCGGCTGCCGTCGTCGAGTCGGCCCGCGGCATGGGGATGGGTCCGGTGCGCCAGCTGCTGCGGATCCGGCTGCCGCTCGCCTGGCCGGTCGTCATGGCCGGCGTCCGCGTCTCCAGCCTCATCACCGTGGGCATCGCGGCGATCGCGGTGCTCGTCGGCGGCGACGGCCTCGGCGAGTACATCCAGGGCGGGCTGACCCGCCTCGGCCTGCCCAACAGCCTCGAGTCGGTGTGGACCGGAACGGTCTTCACCGTCCTGCTCGGCCTCCTGCTCGACCTCACCTTCGCCGGGGTCCAGCGCGCCACCACCTCCAAGGGGCTGCGGGCGTAGCCCCCGGCGCCGAGCGGCGCCCACCCAGCGGACGACCCCGACCGACGACTCGCGACGACACCGAAGCCCCCGCACGAGACCAGACGAGAGACGACCATGAGCCACGCCCCCAAGATCAGACTCGAGCACGTCGAGAAGAAGTACCCCGGCAGCCGCACCCCGGCGGTCGAGGACCTCAGCCTCGAGGTCGAGGAGGGCGAGATCCTCGTCCTCGTCGGCCCCTCCGGCTGCGGCAAGAGCACGACGCTGCGGCTGGTCAACCGGATGATCGAACCCACCGGCGGCACCATCCACCTCGACGACGAGGACGTCACGTCGGTCAACGCCGACCGCCTGCGCCGCCGGATGGGGTACGTCATCCAGCAGGTCGGCCTCTTCCCGCACCAGAGCATCGCCCAGAACATCGCGACCGTGCCGAGCATGCTCGGCTGGGACCGCGCCCGCGTCAGCGAGCGGGTCGACGAGCTGTTGACGATGGTGGGGCTCGACCCGGAGACCTACCGCGACCGCTACCCGCGCGAGCTGTCCGGGGGCCAGGCGCAGCGGGTCGGCGTGGCCCGGGCGCTCGGCGCCGACCCCGAGATCATGCTCATGGACGAGCCGTTCGGGGCCATCGACCCGATCACCCGCGAGCGGCTCCAGAACGAGTTCCTCCGCCTCCAGGCCGAGCTGCGCAAGACGATCGTCTTCGTCACGCACGACATCGACGAGGCGATCCGGATGGGCGACCGCATCGCGATCCTCGGCGAGCGCAGCCACATCCGCCAGATCGACACCCCCGAGCGCATCCTCGCCTTCCCGGTCGACGACTTCGTGCGCGACTTCATCGGCAGCGGCTCGACCCTCAAGGGCCTGCAGTTCGAGGTGGTCGACGACGCCGTCGAGCTCGACCCGTACCCGACGATGGGCGTCGACGACGACCCCGCGCGGGCACTGCGGGCGGCCCAGGACGCGAACGCCGCGTACGTCCTGCTCCTCGACGAGACCGGCCGCCCGACCCGGTGGCTCTCGGTCGAGGACCTCGAGTCCGCCGAGCGCGTCACCGCGGAGTCGGGGACCGAGGTGCTCGCCAAGGTCGAGCTCGGGGCCACGCTCTTCGAGGCGCTCGAGCAGATGCTCATCAGCGCGGCCGCGGTGGCCTGCGTGGTCCGCGACGACGGCTCGCTCTACGGGGTCGTGCGGCTGACCCACCTCAACCGGGTCATCCGGCAGGCCCGCGTCGAGGCCCGCGAGCACTACGAGCGGATCGGGGTGGCGTCGTGAGCGGGCTGACGTCCGTCCGGGCGCGGACCGGCGATGCCGGCACGACGACGGACGGGCGCGACCCGGATCCCGGGTCCGGCTCCGCGGCGCCGGCCGAGCCGTCCTGGCTGGCCCGGGCCCGTAGCAAGCACCTGGGGCTCAAGCTCGCGCCGGTCGGCATCGCGCTGCTCGCCCTCGCGCTCTTCCTCTACTACCGCAGCCTCGGCCTCGGGGACTCCGTCATCCAGCAGTCCTCGTCGCTGCAGTGGAGCACGAAGCTGTGGCCGCAGCTCGTCCAGCACCTCACCATCGCGCTGTGGTCGACGGTCCTCGTCGTCGTCGTGGCGGTTCCTCTCGGCATCGCCCTGACCCGACCACCGCTGCGTCGCTTCGGACCGGCGATCGTCACGGTCGCGAACTCCGGCCAGGCGCTGCCCGCTTACGGCCTGCTCATCATCTTCCTGGCGATGCTCGGGCAGGGGCTGCGGACCGTCGTCGTCGCCCTCGTCCTCTACGCGCTGCTCCCGGTGCTGCGCAACACGATGGTCGGGCTCGACGGCGTCGACCGCAGCGTCATCGAGGCGGGCCGCGGGATGGGGATGACCCGGTGGCGGGTGCTCACCCGCATCGAGCTGCCGCTCGCCGTGCCGGTCATCCTCGCCGGCGTGCGGGTCGCGATGATCCTCAACATCGGGATGGCCACGCTCGCCTACCTCATCGGGGGCGGCGGGCTGGGCGTGACGATCGCCGTCGGCCTCAAGCTGCAGCAGGACCCGGTGCTCATCATCGGGGCCGCGCTCGTGGCCATCGTCGCGCTCACCTTCGACTGGGTCGGTGCGCTGGCCGAGACCTACCTGCGGCCGAAGGGCCTCTGAGGCGCGGCCCGCCGCGCGACGACGGAGGCGCCCACCCCGCGGGGTGGGCGCCTCCGTCGGTGTCGGAGAGGGATCGGGCTCAGGTGATGCCGAGCTCGTCGACGTAGTCCTCGGCGACCTTGTCCGCCGAGTCGCCCTCGACGTCGACCTTGGCGTTCAGCTCCGCCATCTTCTTGTTGTCGAGCGGCGCGAGGATCTTCTCGGCCAGCGCGTCGTAGGTCTGCGCGTTCTTCGAGTAGGTCTCGTCCCGGAAGACGTAGGACACGTTGTAGAGGATGAAGACGCCCGGGTCCTCGACGAGGTCGAGGTTGAGGGCCGTGATCCGGCCGTCGGTCGTGAACACCTCGCCGAACTGGCAGGCGCCCTTGGCCGTCTCGGTGTAGACCAGCCCGGTGTCGAGGATCTTGATCTGGCTCTGCGGCACCTGGTAGCCCGTCGCGTCCTCGAAGAGCACCAAGCCGTCGGGACGGTCGGGGAACTCGGTCTCGAGGCAGAGCGTGGCGTCCTGGTGGGCCTTCAGGTAGTCGGCCATCTTCTGGAGGTCGAAGCCGCCCTCCTTCTTCGCCAGGTCGCCGTTGGCGGCGAACCCGTAGGTGTCGTTGAAGGGCGAGCTGCCGACCCACTTGAGCTGGTTCTTCGAGAGGTCCTCCTCGGCGACCTTCTCGTAGAGCGCCTTCGGGTCCTTGCCCGGGTCGTCGTGGCCGAGGTAGACCGTCCACCCCGTGCCGTTGTACTCGGGGGAGACCGTGATCTCACCCGAGGTGAGGGCCTTGCGGTTGACCGCCGACCCGCCGAGGTTGGTCTGGTCCGTGACGTCGGCGCCCTTGGCCTCGAGGGCCTTGACGAGGATCTTGCCGAGGAGGATGTTCTCGGTGAAGTCCTTGGACCCGACGGTGACCGAGACGCCGTCGAGGGCCTTGTCGTCGCCGCCGGAGCCACCGCCGTCGCTCCCGCAGGCCGTCAGCGCCAGGCCTGCCGTGAGGCCCACCGCCGTCAGGGCGAGAGAGTTCCTGCGAAGTCGCATGTGTGCGTACCACCGTTCGTGTCGTTCGCGAGTCGTGCGTTGCGTGTGTGTTCGGTTTCGTGTCGTGCCGCGACCGGTCGAGCACCGGGGGCGGGCGCACGTCGAGGTGCGCCGGTCGTGACGGGGCCCGAGGGCGACGGCCTCCCCACCCTCGGTGCTGGGGTGCGGCCGATGCCAATTCCTCGGCAGGTCGTGACCCAACCGTGACCCCGTACCCCGACAGGCGTCCACATCCCGGGACTCGGCGTCCGACGCACGGGACGAGGAGCGGGCCCTAGGCTGCTGTCGTGAAGGTCCTCGTCATCGGTTCCGGTGCCCGCGAGCACGCCGTCGTCCGGGCCCTGGCCCTCGACTCCGCCGTCGACGCGGTGGTCGCCGCCCCGGGCAACCCCGGCATCGAGGCGGTCGCGCTGTGCGAGCCGCTGCCCGGCGGGGTCACCGACGCGGATGCCGTCGTCGACCTCGCCCGCCGGCACGACGTCGGGCTGGTCGTCGTCGGTCCGGAGGCGCCGCTCGTGGCCGGTGTCGCCGACGCGGTGCGGGCGGCCGGCTTCGCGTGCTTCGGGCCCTCGGCCGAGGCGGCGCGGCTCGAGGGCAGCAAGGCCTTCGCCAAGGAGGTGATGTCGGCCGCCGACGTGCCGACCGCGATGGCGCACGTCTGCACGAACGAGGACGAGGTCGCGGAGGCCCTCGACGCCCTCGGTGCGCCGCACGTCGTCAAGGACGACGGGCTGGCCGCGGGCAAGGGGGTGGTCGTCACCGACGACCGCGCCGCCGCGCTCGAGCACGCCCGGGCCTGCCTGGCGAAGCCGGACGGCCGGGTCGTCGTCGAGGAGTTCCTCGACGGCCCCGAGGTGTCCCTCTTCTGCGTCTGCGACGGGCAGACGGTGCGGCCGCTCGCGCCGGCCCAGGACTTCAAGCGGGTCGGCGACGGCGATGCCGGCCCGAACACCGGGGGGATGGGCGCCTACAGCCCGCTCGACTGGGCGCCCGCCGGCCTCGCCGACGACGTCGTCGCGCGCATCGCGCAGCCGGTCGTCGACGAGATGGCCAAGCGGGGCACGCCCTTCGCCGGGGTCCTCTACGTCGGGCTCGCGCTGACCGTCCGCGGGCCGCGCGTCATCGAGTTCAACGTGCGCTTCGGCGACCCGGAGACCCAGGTGGTCCTCGACCGGCTGCGCACCCCGCTCGGGCAGCTGCTCCTCGCGGCGGCCGAGGGGCGCCTCGCCGAGGCGGAGCCGCTGCGCTGGTCCGACGAGCACGCCGTGACGGTCGTCGTGGCGGCCCGGGACTACCCGGCGACCCCACACACCGGTGACCCCGTCACGGGGCTCGACACCCTGCCCGGCGAGCCGGACGCGTACGTCCTCCACGCGGGCACGGCGCGCGACGCCGACGGCGTGCTGGTGTCGTCCGGTGGCCGGGTGCTCTCGGTCGTCGGGCGGGGCGCGACCCTCGGCCTGGCCCGCGCGCGCGCCTACGCCGCGGTCGACGCCGTCGGGCTCGACGGGTCGCACCATCGACGCGACATCGCCGAGCGGGCCGAGCGCGGCGAGGTCACGGTCCCGGCCTGACCGGCCTCCGGCGGCGTCAGCCGGTCAGGGCGGCGTGCGCGTCGGCGAGGTGGTCGAGGTCGTGCAGGTCGAGCACCTGGAGGTAGAGGCGCGCCGCCCCGGCCTCGGCGAGCCGCCCGGCCCGGTCGCGGACCTCCTCCGGGGTGCCGGCGAGCCCGTTCGCGCGCAGCTCGGCGGCGTCCCGGCCGATGGCGGCGGCGCGGCGGCGCACGGTGGCGTCGTCGCGACCGACGCAGAGCACCTGGGCGGCGCTGTGCACCAGGCTCAAGGGGTCGCGGCCGTGCTCGTCGCACACCCGGTCGACCCGGGCGAAGAGCTCGCGGGTCTCCTCCACCGACGAGAACGGCACGTTGAACTCGGCCGCGTACCGCGCGGCGAGCGACGGCGTGCGTCGCTTCCCCGCCCCGCCGACGATGATCGGCACCCCGCCCGGCTGGACGGGCTTCGCGAGCGCAGGCGAGTCGCTCACCGGGTAGTGCGAGCCGTCGTGCTCGTACGTCGAGCCGGCCGGCGCCGACCACAGCCCGGTGATGACCGCCAGCTGCTCCTCGAGGCGGTCGAACCGCTCGCGCAACGGCGGGAACGGGATGCCGTAGGCGTGGTGCTCCTTCTCGAACCATCCGGCGCCGAGGCCGAGCTCCACCCGGCCACCGCTCATCTGGTCGACCCCGGCGACGGCCACGGCGAGCGGGCCGGGCAGGCGGAAGGTCGCCGAGGTCACGAGCGTGCCGAGCCGGATGCGGGTCGTCTCGCGGGCCAGCCCGGCCAGCGTCGTCCACGCGTCGGTCGGGCCGGGTGTGCCGTCGCCGGACATGTGCAGGTAGTGGTCGGACCGGAAGAACGCGTCGTAGCCGAGGTCCTCCGCGGCCCGGGCGACCGCGAGGAGGTCGTCGTAGGTGGCACCCTGCTGCGGCTCGGTGAAGATGCGGAGGTCCATGCCCCCCACGCTACGCAGCGGGGGCGGCGACCTCATCCCGGGCCCGGCGCACCCGCGGTCCGCCGGCGGCGACGACGAGCGCGACCGCCGCGCCGACCACCATGAGGGTGGCGTACCGCGGGCCGTCCATCCCCGGCCCGAACCAGGCGACGACCCCGCCGACGAGCCCGGTCTGGAGGGCCACGCCGGTCGAGACGGCCAGTCCCTGTGCGGCGCTGGCCCGCCCGCGCTCGGCCGCGGGTGCGTGCTCGAGCAGCTCGGTCGAGAGGGTGGGGGAGAGGATGCCCATCCCGGTCGCGGCGGCGGCCCAGCCGACCATCCCGAGGGGCAGGCCGACGAGGTCGAGGGCGAGCAGGACCGGGCCGACCGCCCCGAGGGCGATGAGCAGGCCTCCGGCGCGGATGCGGGCGCCGGGGCCGACCCGTGCCTGCACGGCCCCGGTGCTGTTGAGCCACGAGCCGAAGGCCCAGAGCACCCCGGTCACCGACAGCGAGACGCCGGCGACGCCGGCCGAGACGTGGTGGGTCGTCACGAGCATCAGGGGCAGCACCGCGCCGACCCCGGTGAACGCGGCCGACGTGAGCAGGCGCAGGCCGACCACCGCCGGGAGGCCGGGGACGAGCCGGGCGGTGCCGCGGGGCAGCGCCCGGCTGGCGGCGGCGAGGACGAGCAGCGCGCCGGCCAGCACGACGACGAGCCCGGTGGCCCGCGTCGACGGGGCCTCGAGCAGGGGCGCGGCGAAGGTGGTGACCGCCAGGCCGGCGGCCAGCGCGAGGGACGCGGCGAGCCGGCTGCGGGCCCCCGAGTCCTGCGCGGGTGTCGCGCCCTCGGTCGGCCCGCCCTGCCGGAGCGCCGGGCGCAGCAGCCACAGCGCGGGGGCCACGACGAGGAGCGGCCCGGCGAACACCCACCGCCAGCCGGCGAGCGCCTCGACCGCGCCCGCGAACCCCGGGCCGAGCAGGGACGGGAGGATCCAGGCGGCGGCGAAGGAGGCGAACACCTTCGCGCGCAGCGACTCCGGCAGGGCCTGCGCGACGAGCACCATGAGTGTCGTGTCGATGACCGCCTCGGCCGCGCCGGAGAGGCCCCGGCCGGCCACGAACACGGTCATCGACGGGGCGAGGGCCGAGACGACCTGGGCGACGGCGAAGAGGCCGATGCCCGCGAGCAGGACCCGGCGCGCGCCGTGCCGGTCGGTCCAGCCGCCGGAGAGCGCCATCGCGACCGTGAAGGTGACGAGCGAGGCACCCGTCGAGGCGCCGAACAGCGCCCAGCCGTCGAGGTCGCGGACGACGACGGGCAGCACGGTCTGGACGGCGCGGTTCTCGAAGGCGGCGAGGGTGACGAGCGCGACGACGCCGACGACGACCGGCAGGTGGCGGCGGTCGAGCAGCCGCTCGTGGGCGGCGGCGGGCACGGTGGAGGTGTCGTCGGTCGCGGTCACGGAGTGATCCTGCTACCTCAAGCGCACCTGAGGTCAAAGGGAATATCCTTGACGGATGGACCGACACGACCTGCTCGCCATCGGCGAGGTCGCCGAACGCTCCGGCGTCAGCGTGCCGACCGTGCGCTTCTACGAGGAGAAGGGACTCATCCGCTCGGTGCGCAACGGCGGCAACCAGCGCCGGTTCGAGCGGCACGTGCTGCGACGCATCGCCGTGGTCCGGGCCGGCCAGCGGTTCGGCCTCAGCCTCGCCGAGATCGGTGACGCGCTCGCCGGCCTGCCCGTCGACCACCCGCCGACCAAGCGCGACTGGGAGCGCCTGTCCCGCACATGGCACGACGCCCTCACCGCGCGCATCGAGGCGATGGAACGGGTGCGCGACGGCTTGTCGTCGTGCATCGGCTGCGGCTGCCTGTCCCTGCGCTCCTGCCCGGTCTACAACCACGACGACGAGCTGGCCGTCGAGGGTCCGGGCGCCCGGCGCTGGCCGGCGGCGGCCCGGGGCGACTGACCCACGCGGGTCCGCGGCGCAGGCCGCCGGTGCGGCTCAGGCGGTCCCGAGCGTCACGGCCTCCGCCTCGTCCTCGGACTCGATCGGCTCGGCCCCGTGTCCCGGCTGGTCGTCGATGGTCCGGACGAACCGGTGTCCGGTCGAGAGGACCGCGACCGCGAGGAGCACCGCTCCGGCGCCGACCCAGAACGGGAGGTGCACCGAGCGCTCACCGAGCCTCCCGGCGAGCCAGGGGGCGACGGCGCCGCCGCTGAACCGGACGAAGCTGTACGCCGCCGACGCGACGCCGCGCTCGATCGGGGCCACCTTCATGACCGTCTCGGTGATGAGCGTGTTGTTGATGCCGAGGAAGCCGCCGGCCAGGACGACGCCCGTGACGAGGACGGCCTTCTGGTCGGTGAACAGGGCCATCACGGCGAGAATGGCGGCGAAGCCCAGGAGCGCGGCCACCATCCCGGTGAAGGTGCCGACGTGCCGCTGGACCCACGGGGCGACGACGACGCTGGCCAGCGCGAGCAGCAGGCCCCAGCCGAAGAACACGAGGCCGGTGCCGTGCGCCGACATGTCGAGCGGGAACGGCGTGAAGGCCAGCAGCGTGAAGAAGCCGAAGTTGTAGAGCAGCGCGGTGAGCCCGACGGTGAGCAGCCCCCGGTGGCGCAGCGCCTTGAGCGGCGCGCTCAGCGGGGTGGGCTGCGGCCGCTGGTCACCGGCCGGGAGGGTGCTCCACGTCGCGACGAGCGCGACGAACATCAGGGCGCTGACGCCGAAGAACGGTCCGCGCCAGGAGATCCCGCCCAGGACGCCTCCCACCAGCGGGCCGGCGGCGATGCCGAGGCCGAGGGCGGCCTCGTAGAGGATGATCGCCTGCGCGACCGAGCCGCGGGCGGCGTTGACGATCGTCGCGAGCGCCGTGGCGATGAAGAGTGCGTTGCCCAGGCCCCAGACGGCCCGGAAGCCGACGATGCCGCCCACGCTGTCCTGCATCCCGGCGAGGCCGGCGCCGACGATGATGATGGCCAGCCCGACGAGCAGGGTGCGCTTGGCGCCGATCCGGCTCGAGACCCATCCGGTGACGAGCATCGCGACGCCCATGACCGCCATGTAGCTCGTGAAGAGCAGGGAGACCTGCGACGGGCTCGCACCGAGCTGGTCGGCGATCGGCTTGAGGATGGGGTCGACGAGGCCGATCCCCATGAAGGCGACGACGCAGGCGAACGCGACGCTCCAGACGGTCTTCGGTTGACGCCACATGGGCTGGTGGTCCTCTCGGGTGGTGGTGGTCAGGAGGTCGTGCGCGCGGGCTCGTGCCCGGCGGCGGAGCGGGTCGCCTCGACGAGCTCGCTGAGCAGGCTCGTAGCGGCCCGCAGCCGCTCGGGGTCGAGGCCTTCGAGCACCGGGCGCAGGGCCGCCGCACGGGCGCGGCGGGCCCCGGCGAGCGCCTCGTGCCCCGCGGCGGTGAGGGACACGAGGCTCGCCCGGCCGTCGACCGGGTCGGTGGTGCGGGTGGCCCAGCCCTCGGCCTCGAGGCGCTGGACCTGGGTGGTCATCGTCGGCTGGCTCGTGTCGTCGGCGGCGGCGAGGGTGGTGACCCGGGCCGGCCCGAGCTCCTCGAGCAGCGACAGCACGCGGGCCTGGGCCCACGGGATCTCGAGGTCGGCGTGCCGGCTGGCCCACCGGGAGAGCCCGGCGGCCGAGCGCAGCAGCGCATTGGCGAGGTCGTCCGTCTGCACCTCCCCAGATTACATAGGCAACCTATTCAAATCAAGTCGGCCGTCACGCCCGGGCGTCTGGCGAGCCGGCCTCCCCCGGGAACGGTGCGCCTCGCCCCGGGACGGTCCTCGGGTGAAGCGCGGCCGTATCGGGTGACCCGATACGCGTGGAGCGCGTGGGGTTCGGGCGGCGGAGGAGGGCGCGGCGCGCTCGGGGGGCTGGAAGGATGGGCCCATGGTCGACGCCTCGACGCCCACGCCCGACGCCGCGCCGGTCCTCGACGGGTACGCCCACGTCTACTCGGGCAAGGTGCGTGACCTCTACGCGCCGCTCGACGACGCCGGCGCCCCCCGCGAGGACCTCCTGCTCCTCGTGGCGTCCGACCGCATCTCGGCCTTCGACTTCGTCCTCGACACCCCGGTGCCCGGCAAGGGCGAGGTGCTGACCCGGATGTCGCTCTGGTGGTTCGAGCAGCTCGCCGGCCTCGTCCCGAACCACGTCGTCTCCACCGACGTGCCGGACGCCGTCCGCGGCCGGGCCGTCCTCGTCCGCCGCCTCGAGATGCTCCCGGTCGAGTGCGTCGCCCGGGCCTACCTCACCGGCGGGGGCCTGCGCGAGTACCGGGCCGACGGCACGGTGAGCGGGCTGACCCTCCCCGAGGGGCTGACCGACGGATCGCGCCTGCCCGAGCCCCTGTTCACCCCCTCGACCAAGGCGCCGTCCGGCCAGCACGACGAGCCGATGTCGTTCGCGGAGGTCGAGGCGGCCGTCGGTCCCGACCTCGCGGCCCGCGCCCGCGACCTGACGACCCGGATCCTGGCCCGCGGCAACGAGATCGCCGGCGAACGCGGCATCCTCATCGCCGACACCAAGGTCGAGTTCGGCGTCGACGACGGCGCGCTGGTCCTCGCCGACGAGGTGCTGACCCCCGACTCCTCCCGCTTCTGGCCGGCCGACCAGTGGGAGCCCGGCCACCCCCAGCCGAGCTTCGACAAGGAGTTCGTCCGCGAGTGGCTCCTCTCGCCGGCGAGCGGGTGGGACAAGGCGTCCGGCGAGGCGCCGCCGCCGCTCCCGCTCGACGTGCTCGAGCGCACCCGCGCGAAGTACGTCGAGGCCTACGAGCGGCTCACCGGCCGCCGGTTCTGACCCAGTCCTCGAAGCGGCGGCCGTCGCGCGGCACGTCCGCGGCCGGCAGCAGGCCGGTGCGCAGCCCGGCCGTCGGCGCGGGCAGCCCGACGACCCGGACCCCGCTTCCCTCGCGGGCGGCGAGGGCGCGGGCCATCGTCGTCGCGTCCGTGCGCTCGGGTCCGGCCAGCTGCCGGACGACCGGCCCGTCGGAGGTGGCCGGTCCCGAGGTCGGACCGGCCTCGACGACGTCGGAGACGAGGTCGGCGACGGCGTCCGGGTGCACCGGCTGCAGGCCCATCCGCGGCACGAGGGCGAACCGGCCCACCCGGATCTGGTGGAGGAAGGTCTCGGCGAGGGTGAACCAGGCGGTGGTCCGCACGACGGTGACGGGAACCCGCGCGGTGGCGTACCCCGCCTCCTGGGCCGCCTTGCCGGCGTAGTACCCCGTCGCCCGGGAGACCGCCGGCTCGGTGACGTTGACGATGGACACCGCCACGACGTGCGGGACGCGCGCGGCGGCGGTCGTCTCCGCGACCGTCCGGGCGGCCCGGCCGAAGAAGGCCACCGCCCGGCGGCGGGAGAGGGTGGTGAGGTTGAGGCAGTCGACGAGGCAGTCGGCGCCCTCACAGGTGCGGAGCAGGCGGTCCGGCACGGTGACGTCGACCCCCGTCGCCCGGGACGCGCGCACGACGTCGTGCCCGCGCGCCTCGAGCCGGTCGGCCACCCGGGCCCCCATCGCGCCGCTGCCCCCCAGCACCACGACCCTCATCGCCCCTCCTCGAGCTCGCGCCGGACCATCGTGGTCCAGCCTGCCATCGCCCGGTCCGCCGCGGCACGGTCGCCGGTGACGGCCACCTCGAAGAGCAGGCCGCGGGCCATCGCGAGGGACTGCAGGGCGAGCGTCTCGGCGGCGCCGTCGCCGACACCGAGGTCCCGGTAGGCCCGCGCCAGCACCGGCAGCCATCCCTCGCCGAACCAGCGACGCAGCGGTTCGGCGTGCGGCTCGCCGCGCATCGCGTGGGTGGACAGCTCGAAGAAGAGCGGAGCGAAGACGGCAGCCCGGTCGGCGACGCGGGCCCAGAACAGGGCGCCGGCCTCGAAGGGGTCCTCGGTCGTCGCCGACAGTCCGAGGAGCGCCTCCTGCTCGGAGCGCTCCACCGCCTCGACGACCGCTCCGAGCAGGCCGCTGCGAGAGCCGAAGTGGTAGTTGAGCATCCGGTGGCTCGTGCCGATGCCGGCGGCGAGCGTGCGCAGGCTGGTGTCGCCGACGCCGTGCTCGGCGAACCAGGCCACGGCTCGCGCCAGCAGCTCGTCCCGGCCGCCGGGCCGCGGCGGCGTCACGCGCCGGTGGTGCGGGCGGCGGCGGTCGCCTCCAGGGCCGCCGCCTCGCGGGTGACGTAGTCGAGGCTCTTGCGCCCGACGAACGCCCGGACGATCCCGGCGAGCGGACCCTCCCAGCGGATCCCCAGCCGGATCGTCGTCCCGTCGGGACCCTCCTGGAGCTCGTGCGTCCCGGTGGTGCGGATCCCGACTGCGCGCGACTCCCAGGTGAACGAGCGCCCGGGGACCCACTCGGTGATGGTCCACGTCGCGCGCGGCAGTCCGGGCTGCTCGACGGCGTACGCGGCGCCGACCTCGTCCGGCCGCTCCGGCTCGAGGGGGGTGACGGACTCGACGGTGGGCAGCCACGAGGCCCAGTCGCGGACTCCGGACATCACCGGCCAGAGGGCCGGCGCAGGAAGGGTGGTGGGGCGCGAGACGTCGATCATGTACCAGATGGTACACCGCGCTCGCCCGGTCCTGGTCCGGCGGCCGGGCGGTGCGCCGCCGCCGGTAGCCTGAGCACCGGCAGATCGCCACCCGCGCCGCACCCCCCTCGGGAGACACCCGCCATGGCCTCGTCGCACGACCTCGTGCTGACCACCGTCCCCGGGGGCGCCGCCCTCTCGAGCTTCCGCGCGACCGGCGTGCTCGCCCGGCTGCGCGTCGTCGCGCCGCAGGTGTCGTCGGTTGCCGCCCGGTACGTCCACTGGGTCGCGAGCGACGAGGCCCTCGACCCGGTCACGACGTCGACGGTCGAGCGGCTGCTCACCTACGGCGAGCCGTTCGGGGGTGTCCCGGAGGCACCCCACGCCGCCCTCGTCGTCGTCGCTCCGCGCCTCGGCACCCTCTCGCCGTGGGCCTCGAAGGCCACCGACATCGCGCACAGCTGCGGAGTCGCGGTCCGGCGGGTCGAGCGGGTGACGGAGTACCACCTCGGGTGCGACGCCCCGCTCACCGAGGAGCAGTGGGCCCGGTGCGCCGACGTCCTCCACGACCGGATGACCGAGTCCGCCCTCCCGTCGCGCGACGCGGCGGCCGGTCTGTTCGACATCGCGGACGCCGACCCGATGGTGCACGTCGACGTGCTCGGCCGGGGTCGCGCGGCGATCGAGGAGGCCGACCGCGACTTCGGGCTCGCCCTCTCCGACGACGAGGTCGACTACCTCGTCGACGCGTTCACGGCCCTGCGCCGGAACCCGACCGACGTCGAGCTCATGATGTTCGCCCAGGCGAACTCGGAGCACTGCCGGCACAAGATCTTCAACGCCGACTTCGTCATCGACGGTGAGCCGCAGGCTCGTTCGCTGTTCGGCATGATCCGCCACACCGAGGAGGTCGCGGGCGCCGGCACGGTCGTCGCGTACAAGGACAACGCCTCCGTCATGGAGGGCGGGCCGCGCACCCGCTGGCTGCCCGAGGCCACCGACGGTCCGAGCCCGTACCGCGGTCGCGAGGGCGAGGTGCACGTCCTCATGAAGGTCGAGACGCACAACCACCCGACCGCCATCAGTCCCTTTCCCGGAGCGGCCACCGGCGCGGGCGGTGAGATCCGCGACGAGGGCGCGACCGGCCGCGGCTCCCAGCCGAAGGCCGGGCTCACCGGCTTCGCGGTCTCCAACCTGCATCTGCCCGGCACCGACGAGCCCTGGGAGGGAACGGAGTACGGCGCCCCCAGCCACATCGCCAGCCCCCTCGACATCATGGTCGAGGGCCCGATCGGCGCGGCGGCGTTCAACAACGAGTTCGGGCGGCCGGGCGTCGGCGGCTTCTTCCGGGTCTACGAGCAGACCGTCGACGGCGTCCGCCGCGGCTACCACAAGCCGATCATGTCCGCTGGTGGCCTGGGCACCATCAGCGCAGACCTGACCGAGAAGGTCACCTTCCCCGCGGGCACGCTGCTCGTGCAGCTCGGCGGTCCCGGCATGCGCATCGGGATGGGCGGGGGCGCCGCCTCGTCGATGGCCGCGGGGGCCAACGCGGCAGACCTCGACTTCGACTCCGTCCAGCGCGGCAACCCCGAGATGGAGCGGCGGGCCCAGGAGGTCATCAACCACTGCTGGAGCCTCGGCCCCGAGGGGAACCCGATCCTCGCGATCCACGACGTGGGCGCCGGTGGGCTCTCCAACGCCTTCCCCGAGCTCGTCGACGGCGCCTTCCTCGGTGCGCGCTTCGACCTCTCCGCGGTCCCGCTCGAGGAGTCCGGTCTCGCGCCGAAGGAGGTGTGGTGCAACGAGTCCCAGGAGCGGTACGTCGTCGCCGTCGCACCGGAGTCGCTCGCCCGGTTCGCCGCGCTCTGCGACCGCGAGCGGTGCCCCCACGCCGTCGTCGGGGTGGCCCGAGACGACGGGCAGCTCGTCCTCGCGGACGGTCCCGAGGACGTCCCCGGCGAGGACCGGCCGATCGACATGCCGATGGAGACCCTCCTCGGCAAGCCGCCGCGGATGACGCGCGACGTCACCCGGGTCGAGCGACACGGAGACGACCTCGACCTGGCCGGCCTCGACGTCCGCGAGGCGGCCTACGCGGTCCTCCGGCACCCGACCGTCGCGTCCAAGCGCTTCCTCGTGACGATCGCGGACCGCACCGTCGGCGGGCTGACCCACCGCGACCAGATGGTCGGGCCGTGGCAGGTGCCGGTGGCCGACGTCGCGGTGACCCTTGCCGACCACGTCGGCTTCGCGGGAGAGGCCATGGCGAGCGGGGAGCGGATGCCGCTGGCGGCGGTCGACGCGCCCGCCTCCGGCCGGATGGCGGTGGGCGAGGCGCTGACCAACCTGCTCGCGGCGCCGGTGGCCGCTCTCGGGCGGGTCAAGCTCTCCTGCAACTGGATGGCCGCCTGCGGCGAACCGGGTGAGGACGCCGCGCTCTACGACACCGTCCGCGCCGTCGGGATGGAGCTGTGCCCGGCGCTCGGCATCTCCGTGCCGGTCGGCAAGGACTCGCTCTCGATGCGCACTCGGTGGACCGACCCGATGGGGGACGCGAAGCAGGTCACCTCGCCGGTGTCGCTCGTCGTCACCGCCTTCGCCTCGCTCCCGGACGTCCGCGGCACGTGGACCCCGCAGCTGCGCGACGGCTCGGCCCTCGTCCTGGTCGACCTCGGCGCCGGCCGCGACCGGCTCGGCGGCTCGATGCTCGCCCAGGTGTCCGGCGCCTTCGGCCGCGAGGTCCCCGACCTCGACGACCCCCAGCGGGTCGTCGCGCTCGCGACGGCTCTGTGTGAGCTGCGCGAGCAGGGCCTCGTCACGGCCTACCACGACCGCTCCGACGGTGGCCTCTGGGCCGCGGCCTGCGAGATGGCGTTCGCGGGCGGGATGGGCCTGGACCTCGAGGTCCGTTCCGTTGCAGCCCTGTTCGCCGAGGAGCTGGGCGTCGTCCTGGGGGTGGCCCAGGGCGACGCCGACACGGTCGTCGACGTCCTCACCGGCCACGGCCTCGGGGACCTCACCTCGGTCGTCGGGCGCACCGTCAGCGAGCGACGGGTGCGGGTGCGGGCGGCCGGCGGGGTGTTGGTCGACGAGTCGGTGCGCGACCTCGCGCAGGCCTGGGACGAGGTCTCGTGGCGCATCTCGGTGCTGCGCGACAACCCCGGCGCCGCCGACGAGGAGCACGCCGCGGTCGGCGCCGACGACGACGGTGGGCTCGTCGTCGCGCCCACCTTCGACCCCACCGACGACGTGGCCGCGCCGTACGTCGCGACCGGCGTGCGGCCGAAGGTCGCCGTCCTGCGCGAGCAGGGTGTCAACAGCCACGTCGAGACGGCGTTCATGCTCGACCGGGCCGGCTTCGACGCCTACGACGTGCACATGACCGACCTCCAGGCGGGCCGGGCGCACCTCTCCGACTTCCACGGGCTGGTGGCCGCCGGCGGCTTCTCGTACGGCGACACCCTCGGCGCCGGGGAGGGATGGGCCCGCTCGGTCCTGTTCTCCGAGGACCTCACCGAGCAGTTCCACGACTTCTTCCACCGCGACGGCACGTTCGGGCTCGGCATCTGCAACGGGTGCCAGATGTTCGCGGCCCTCGCCGACCTCGTCCCCGGCGCCGAGGCGTGGCCGCGGTTCACCCGTAACCGCTCCGAGCAGTACGAGGCACGACTCACCCAGGTCGAGGTGCTCGACTCCCCGTCGGTGCTCATGGCCGGGATGGCCGGCAGCCGCATCCCCATCGTGGTGGCGCACGGAGAGGGCTTCGCGAACTTCTCGGCTCGGGGCGACCTCGGCACGGTGCACCAGGTCGCGCGCTTCGTCGACCACCGCGGCGGGCCGGCGACCACCCACCCGCACAACCCGAACGGGTCGCCCGGAGGGCTGACCGCGGTGACGACGGCCGACGGCCGGTTCACCGCGATGATGCCCCACCCGGAGCGGGTCTCCCGCAACGTCCAGATGTCGTGGACCAGTGGGCCGGTCGAGGCCGACAGCCCCTGGCTGCGGATGTTCCGCAACGCCCGCGTCTTCGTGGGGTGAGCAGGCGGGGGCCAGGCCCTGCACCACGGGGTGCAGGGCCTGGCCGGTCGCGACGGGTCAGGAGACCAGTGCGGTCATCGCGCTCCAGCCGGTTCCGACGCGCACCCGTGGCAGCCATCCGCCGCGGCCGTTGCCGGGGTAGAGCCAGAGCTGGCCGAGGGTGTCGCGGGCCAGGAGGTCGGCCTTGCCGTCGCCGGTGAGGTCGCCCGGTCCGGCGAGGGCGGTCATGGCGTTCCAGCCGGTTCCGACGCGCACTCGTGGCAGCCATCCGCCGGGGCCGTTGCCGGGGTAGAGCCAGAGCTGGCCGAGGGTGTCGCGGGCCAGGAGGTCGGCCTTGCCGTCGCCGGTGAGGTCGCCCGGTCCGGCGAGGGCGGTCATGGCGTTCCAGCCGGTTCCGACGCGCACTCGTGGCAGCCATCCGCCGCGGCCGTTGCCGGGGTCGCTCGTGATCCAGGCCCCCTGCAGCGGGATCGGCCAGACGGTGCGTCCGTCGACCGGGTTGGTCGTCGCCGCGACGCCGGTGACCGCTGTGTACGACACCGGTTGCACGCAGTACTCGGTGCTCTCGGCGGTCTCGGTGGTGGCCGGAACGACGTACTTCTCGAGGATCGGCGCTCCATCGGTGTCGCGCAGGGCGATCACCAGGTCGGAGTAGAGCGATCCCGTCGTCG
>NZ_DAOLAC010000031.1:0-49755 GCF_035325325.1 Phycicoccus sp.
CCTCGCCGCCGCCGTCGTCCTCGCCGGCGTCGGCGGGGCAACGGCCGATCCCGCCCCGCCCCCCTCCGACCTGGCGTCGGGCTCCCCGGCCGCCTCGTCCGGGACCACCGCCACGGACGGCGCGGCGACGCCCTCGTCGACGGCGAGTGCGACGAGGGCTCCCACGCCGACCGCCACGGCGACGCCGACCGCCACCGCGACACCGACGCCGACCGCCCGCCCCGCGCCCGGCACCGCCCTCGCGGCCCTCGCCGCGCTCCCGGTCAAGGGCCGGGCGCCCCGCACCGGCTACGACCGTGCCCTCTTCGGGCCGGCGTGGACCGACGTCGACCGCAACGGCTGCGACACCCGCAACGACGTCCTGCGCCGCGACCTGCGCGCGCTGACGCTCAAGGCGGGCACCCACGGCTGCGTGGTCCTCACCGGCACGCTCACCAGCCCGTACACCGGGCAGAGGCGGTCCTTCGTGCGCGGGCAGGGCACCTCGAGCGCGGTCCAGATCGACCACGTCGTCGCCCTGTCGGACGCTTGGCAGAAGGGCGCGCAGCAGCTGGGGGGCACGGTCCGCACGGCGTTCGCGAACGACCCGCTCAACCTGCTCGCCGTCGAGGGCTCGGTCAACCAGTCCAAGGGGGACGGCGACGCCGCCACCTGGCTGCCACCGCTCAAGGCCTCCCGCTGCGCGTACGTCGCGCGCCAGGTCGCGGTCAAGCGCAAGTACCACCTGTGGGTCACGGCGGCCGAGCGCGACGCGATCCGGCGCATCCTCCTCACCTGCCCCGCCCAGCCGCTGCCCACCGCCCGGGCGGTGCCCCTGGGGGGCGGGCGGGTGGTCACCGGCACGCCGACCCCGACGACGAGGCCCCGGACCACGACGCCGCCGGCCACCACGACCGACCCGCGGTTTCCCACGTGCAAGGCGGCCAAGGCCGCGGGGTACGGGCCGTACCGGCGTGGCGTCGACCCCGAGTACGGCTGGTACCGCGACGCCGACTCCGACGGCATCGTCTGCGAGTAGCCGGCGGACCCGCGGTCAGCTCCCGAGGGCCCCGACCGCGCGGGCGACGATGAGGAGCGAGACGACGAGGGCCGCGGTGGCCTGCAGCGCCATGAGCAGCTTGGCCCGCGAGCTGAGCGGCATCGTGTCGGTGGGGCTGAACGCGCTCGAGTTCGTCACGGACACGTAGAGGTAGTCGACGAACACCGGGACCCAGCCGCTCTGCTCGCTCGAGGTCGCCTTCACCTCCCGCACGGTCTGCGCGTTCTCGTCCTGGGAGAAGCGCCACTCGGCCGGCGGGAGGCGGTCGCGGCGCTCGCGATGGCGCGAGACCGGGCCGCCCCGGTCGAGCTCCCAGTACAGGAGCGCGAACCCGATGACGTTGGTCAGCCACACCTGGACCGCGCCGACGAGCAGGCGGTTCGGGTCCTCGTCGGAGTTGAGCGTCGCGACGAGCATCCCCAGGGCGACGAGGTTGGTCCCGATGACCACGGCGGCCAGTCCCACCGACGCCCAGCGCGACCAGCGGGTCTGCCGGACGAGGCGCACGGGGTTCACCGCGACGAGGGCGACGAGCAGGAGCACCTCGAGCGCCGGGATCGCCAACCGGGGGCCGACGAGGAGCGGCTGGGGCAGGAGGGCGTAGGTGACGATGGCCACGAGCACCGCGATCGACGGCGGAAGCCGGTGCTCGCCCTCTCCGGAGCGGCGGTGCTGGAGCTCGGCGTCGAGGTCGTCCTGGCCCACCGCACCCTCCTCGTCGACACCCCGGGACACGCGCTGTCGCCCGTCGGTCAACGCTAGCGGGCGCGGCGCCGCGAACGGACGTGGGACGCTGAGGGGTATGGGTTCGAGCACTGCCGCCGACGGCCGCGCCGAGGCGCTGCTGCGGCACATCCGGGAGTCGGTCATCGGCGAGGACCACGTGATGGAGACGCCGTACGGGCGGCGGCGGGTCACCTACGCCGACTACACCGCGAGCGGGCGGGCGCTGTCGTTCATCGAGGACTTCGTGCGCGACGAGGTGCTGCCGGCGTACGCGAACACGCACACCGAGTCGAGCGGCACCGGCCTGCAGACGACCCGGCTGCGTGAGGAGGCCCGCCGGATCGTCCACGACGCCGTCGGCGGGGACGACGACACGGTCGTCGTCTTCGCCGGGTCGGGGTGCACCGGCGCGATCGACAAGCTCGTCGGGGTGCTCGGGCTGCGCGTCCCCAGCGCCCTGGAGGACCGGTGGCACCTCACCGACGTCATCCCCGCCGACCAGCGACCGGTCGTGTTCATCGGGCCCTACGAGCACCACAGCAACGAGCTCCCGTGGCGCGAGACGATCGCCGACGTCGTGACCATCCGCGAGGACCCCGACGGCCGGATCGACCAGGCCGACCTCGAGGCCCGGCTGGAGGAGCACGCCGGCCGGCCCCTGCTCATCGGGTCCTTCAGCGCGGCGAGCAACGTCACCGGCATCGTCAGCGACACGCACGGCATCTCGGCGCTGCTGCACCGGCACGGCGCCCTCGCGTTCTGGGACTTCGCGGCGGCGGCACCGTACGTCGAGATCGAGATGAGCGCGCCGGCCGGCGGGGACCCGCTGTCCTACAAGGACGCGATCTTCCTCTCGCCGCACAAGTTCATCGGCGGTCCCTCGACCCCCGGCGTCCTCGTCGCCCGTCGCGAGCTGTTCGCCAACCGGGTGCCGGTGACACCGGGTGGCGGCACCGTCGCCTACGTCAACCCCGAGGACCACGCCTACCTGCCCGACCCCGCACACCGTGAGGAGGGCGGCACGCCGGCGATCATCGAGTCGATCCGCGCCGGGCTCGTCTTCCAGCTCAAGGAGGCGGTCGGCACCTCGACCATCCGGGCCCGCGAGGAGCGCTTCCTCGAGCGGGCCGTGCGGGCCTGGCGCGAGGAGCCGGCCATCGAGATCCTGGGCAACCTCGACGCACCCCGGCTCTCGATCGTCTCCTTCGTCGTCCGCTCGCCGGCCGGCCGGCACCTGCACCACAACTACGTCGTCGCGCTGCTCCACGACCTCTTCGGCATCCAGTCCCGCGGCGGCTGCTCGTGCGCCGGCCCGTACGGGCACCGGTTGCTCGGCATCGACCTCGAGCGCAGCCACGAGTTCGAGCGCGAGATCACCGGCGGCTGCGAGGGCATCAAACCCGGCTGGGTCCGGGTGAACTTCAACTACTTCATCTCCGACACCGTCGCCGACTACGTCGTGGAGGCCGTCCGGATGGTCGCCCGCGACGGCTGGCGTCTCCTCGGCGACTACACGTTCTGCCCGGAGACGGGGCTGTGGCGCCACCGGCAGGGCGTCGTCGAGCCGCCGCTGCGGCTGGCCGACGTCCGCTACGGCGACGACGGCTCGGTGACGATGCCCTCGAGCGACCTGCGCGGCGGGGAGGAGATGCTGGCCGAGCACCTGCGCGACGCGGCGGCGGTGCTGGCCGCTGCCACCCCGCCCGAGCTCGACCACGCGGACACCCACGTCTCGGCCGACTTCGAGCACCTGCGCTGGTTCGACCTCCCGGAGGGCGCCGTCGTCGCGCCCTAGCGGGGAAGGGCCCGCACCTCGGTGACGGCCTCGACGTCGAGTGGGCCGTAGAGGTGCGGAAAGAGCTCATCGGAGCCGGGATGCCCTGTCTCCCAACGCAGCTCGGAGTCCCCGAGGCGGGTCGGGTCGATGGTCAGGAGCAGCAGGTCGCCGTCGTGGTCGGCGTAGAAGCGCTCGAGCACACCGGGCCACTGCGCGGGCGTCGAGAGGTGGACGAACCCGACCTCGGCGAGCGACAGCCCGCGGGTGGAGCGCTCGTACCGGCCGGCGGTGAGGGCGTCCGCCCACTCGACGGCGTCGGCCACGTGGAAGAGAGGGTCGGGGTGCACCGGCCCAGTCTGGCCGACGGGTCCCCGGTGGCGCGGCCCGAGGCCCGTCGGTAACGTCGCCGGCGGTGCCGGTCGGGGGAACGGCGGGCACGACCCACGACGACCCATGGGGGGTTTCCTGATGAAGATCCGCATCCTCGCCGTCCTCGCGGCGGCGTTCGGCCTGGCGCTCGGCGCCGCACCGGTCGCGTCCGCGAACAGCTTCTCCGACCGCTACCTCGGCGCCGGGGCGCACCTCAGCTACAACGACGGGACGGACACGCTCTGCCTCTGGTACGTGAGCAGCGGCTCGTACCGCGCCAGCCTCACCGCCGAGCCGACGGTCGCCGGCCGCGGTCCGACGATCAACCTCTCGGTGGGCCCCGGCCAGCGCAAGTGCGCGTCGCTCGCCACCGCGTACGAGGACAGCCACTACGACTATTACGGCGCCGTCGCCTCCTCGTGCCGGTGCTTCATCCACCGGTACTCGGGCGGCTTCTACAGCTGAGACCGGCTGCGGCATAGGGTCGCGGGGTGACCGAGCGCATCCGCCTCGCGACCCCCGCGGACGTCCCCGACCTCGTCCGGATGGTCCGCGACCTCGCCGAGTACGAGAAAGCCCTCCACGAGGTCGACGCCACCGAGGAGCACGTCCACGCGGCGCTCTTCCCGGACGGCGGGGCGACGACGACGTTCGCGCACGTCGCCGAGGTCGACGGCGACGTCGTCGGGATGGCGGTCTGGTTCCTGTCGTACTCGACGTGGACCGGGACCAACGGGGTCTGGCTCGAGGACCTCTACGTCGACCCCGCGCACCGGGGCAGCGGCCTCGGCCAGGACCTGCTGCGCACCCTCGCCCGGGTGTGCGTCGAGCGCGGGTACCACCGGCTCGAGTGGTGGGTGCTCGACTGGAACGCACCGAGCATCGGCTTCTACGAGTCGATCGGGGCCCGCCCGCAGGACGAGTGGACCCGCTTCCGGCTGGACGGCGACGCGCTGGCGGCCCTCGCGGGCTGACCCGGGCCGAGGCGCCGGACGGCTCAGGCCTCGGGGACGTTCTCCTCGAGCTCGGCGAGCCACGCGGCCGCGCTCGCGTCCGAGGGCATCCGCCAGTCGCCGCGCGGGCTGAGCGACCCACCGGCGACGACCTTGGGGCCGTTGGGGATCGCCGAACGCTTGAACTGGTTCTGGAAGAACCGGCGCAGGAAGACGCCCATCCAGTGCCGGATGGCGGGCAGGTCGTGGGCGACGCGGTCGCGCTCGGGGTAGCCGGCCGGCCACGCGCCGGTGGACGCGTCGGCCCACGCGTGCTCGGCGAGGAACGCGATCTTGCTCGGCCGGTCGCCGCGGCGCAGCACGTGGAAGAGCGTGAAGTCGTGCAGCGCGTACGGCCCGATGGTGTCCTGGGTCGACTGGATCTTCTCCCCCTCGCGGGCCGGCACGAGCTCGGGGGAGATCTCGGTGTCGAGGATCGCGAGGAGGGTCCGGTCGGCCTCGGGGTCGCTGAGCTCGCCGTGCGACACCACCCAGCGGATCAGGTGCTGGATGAGGGTCTTCGGCACCCCGGCGTTGATGCCGTAGTGCGACATCTGGTCTCCCACACCGTAGGTGCACCAGCCGAGCGCGAGCTCGGAGAGGTCGCCCGTGCCGAGCACGATGCCGCCGCGGTGGTTGGAGGTGCGGAACAGCAGGTCGGTGCGCAGGCCGGCCTGGACGTTCTCGAAGGTCACGTCGTAGACCTCCTCGCCGTCGCCCGCCGGGTGGCCGAGGTCGCGGAGCATCTGGGTGGCGAGCGGCCGGATGTCCACCTCCTCCCACTCGATCCCGAGCGACTCCATGAGGTGGACGGCGTTGGCCTTCGTCGCATTGCTCGTCGCGAACCCGGGCATGGTCAGGCCGAGGACGTGCGTGCGCGGGAGCCCGAGGCGGTCGCAGGCCTTGACCGCGACGATGAGCGCGTGGGTCGAGTCGAGCCCGCCGGAGACGCCGATGACGATGCGCGGCATCCGTTCCGGGTCGCCGCCGCCGATGGCCCGCATCCGCTGCTCGAGCCCGGACACCTGGATGTTGTACGCCTCGTAGCAGTCCTGGGCGAGGCGGGACTCGTCGTCCGGGACGAACGGGAAGCGGTCGACGGTGCGGCGCAGGCCGAGGTCGCCGCTCGGCGGGCGGAGGCGGAACGGGACCACCCGGAAGCCGGCGTCGTCGGCGGAGTAGGCGTCCGCGTTGTCGCCGAACGAGCCCTGGCGCAGGCGTTCCTGGCGCAGCCGGCCGAGGTCGACGTCGACGACGGTGCGGCGCGGGCCGTCGGGGAAGCGCTCGGACTCACCGAGCAGGTCGCCGAGCTCGTAGACCATCGTCATGCCGTCCCAGGACAGGTCGGTGCTCGACTCGCCCGCGCTCGCGGCGGCGTAGAGGTAGGCGGCGTCGCAGCGGGCGCTGGCGCTGCGGGCCAGCAGGTGGCGGTCGTCCGCGCGACCCACGGTGATGGGGGACGCCGAGAGGTTGAGCAGCACGGTGGCGCCGGCGAGCGCGGCCTCGTGGCTCGGCGGCACCGGCACCCAGACGTCCTCGCAGACCTCGGCGTGGACGACGAGGTCGGGCAGGTCCTCGGCGGAGAAGAGGAGGTCGGGCCCGAACGGGACCTCACCGTCGGCGTCCGAGCCCGGCCACTGCGGACGGACGAGGAACTGCCCCTGCTGCCTTGCGCCGGAGGCGAACCAGCGCTTCTCGTAGAACTCGCGGTAGGTCGGCAGGTACGACTTGGGGGCGACACCGAGGACCTCACCGCGGTGGATGGCGACGGCGCAGTTGTAGAGCCGGTTGCCGTGCCGCAGCGGGGCGCCGACGAGGAACAGCGGGGTGAGGCCGGCCGTGGCCTCGGCGACGGTGACGACCGCGCGGTCGACGGCGTCGAGGAGGACGTCCTGGAGGAGCAGGTCGTCGATCGCGTACCCGGAGAGGGAGAGCTCGGGGAAGAGGGCGACGGCGACGCCGTCGTCGTGGCAGGCCCGGACCTGCTCGACGATGCGCCGGGCGTTCTCGGCGGGGTCGGCGAGGGCGACGGGCAGGGTGCACGCCGCGACCCGGGCGAAGCCGTGGGCGTAGGCGTTCCGGAACTCCATGACCCCGAGGCTAGTGGCCGGGCGGGGGTGGCGAGGTGGTGCCGGGGTCGGTCAGTCGGCGAGGACGACGGCCTGCATGAACCGGGTGGCCTCCTCGACGAGGTCGTCGATCGGCTCCTCCGGCGATGCCTCGAGAGCACGCAGGGCGACCTCGTTGAGGCCCCCGACGACGCAGACCGCCTCGAGGTGGGTCAGCCGGCGCACCGCGGTGCCGGCGTCGCGCGCCTGCTCGAGCATCCGGAGCAGGGTGTCCGCGTGCCGGTCGACGACCTCGCGGCGGGCCCGCACCCCGCGCTCGCCGAGGGTCTGGACGTCGACGACGTGCGCCCGCCCGAGGGCGCGGTCCTCGGTGAGGAAGGTGAGGAAGGCGCGGGCGGCGTCGTGCAGCTGCACGGTCGCCGGGGTGGCGCCGGGGGAGAGGGCGGCGTCGACGGCGGCCATCAGCTCGGCGCTGCGGGTGCGGTAGAGCGCGAGGAAGCACTCCTCCTTGTCGGCGAAGTGCTCGTAGAAGGTGCGCTTCGAGGTGCCGGCGAGGCGGGCGACGTCCGCGATCGTGGTGGCGGCCAGTCCCTTCTCCGCGACCGCCGTCGCGAGGCCGGTCTCGAGCCGCTCGCGCACCGGCTGCGTGCGGTCGGTCGGTCGCTCGAGTGTGGGATTGGCGGTGTCCATGGCTGGTACTGTACCGTACCACTGTGCTGGTACCGAACGGTACCGCTTCGCGCAGAACCGAACGTCAGCCCCGAGGAGTCATCGTGCAGCTCACCGCCGACGCCGTCGCCGTCGCCGGGACGCGCAGCCCACTGGTCCGTCCGACCTCCTTCACCGCGCCTCCCGCCCGCGTCACCGCCGTGGCCGGCGACCCCGGCTACGGCCAGGTCGCCCTGGCCCTGGCCCTCGCCGGCCGGATGCCCCTCGCCTCCGGGCGGGTGCTGCTCGACGGCGTCGAGGACACGCCGTCGCTGCAGCGGCACGTCGCCCTGGTCGACGTCCCCGAGGTGTCGGCACCGGAGGACGGCCTCGCCGTGCACCACGTCGTCGCCGAGGAGCTCGCGTTCGCCGGGCGCCCGTCGGGGCGTCGCGCGGTGGCCGCGTTCCTCGAGCGGCACGGCGTGCTGGCCGCCGCGGACGCGCCGTTCGAGAGCCTCGCTCCCGAGGAGCGCGTCCGCGTGCTCACCTCCGCCGCGGCCGAGCGGGCGGCCACCCGGGTGCTCGTCGTGACCAACCCGGACCGGCGAGGCGGCGACCCGCGGCTCTGGTGGCCGCTACTCGGGGCGCACGCGGCCTCGGGCCTCACCGTCGTCGTCCAGCTGACGCATGCGACGATGCGCCAGCTCGCGCTGCCGGTCCGGGCCGAGCTCGGCTCGGTCGAGGAGGTGGCGGCATGACCGCGCTCCGCCTCGCCCTCACCGAGCTCCGCCGCATCGGCGCGAGCCGGGTCGGCCGGCTCGCGCTCGTCGCCATGGTCCTCGTGCCGTCCATCTACGGCGGGCTCTACCTCTACGCGAACGACGACCCGTACGGCCGGCTCAGCGAGGTGCCCGCGGCCCTCGTCGTCGAGGACGCGGGCACGACGCTCTCCGGCGGCGAGCGGCTCCGGGTCGGCGACCAGGTGGCGACGACGCTGCTCGACAAGCACACGTTCGACTGGTCGCGCGTCTCTCGGGGCCGCGCGGAGTCCGGTCTGCGCGACGGCGACTACGACCTCGTCCTCGTGCTGCCGCGGTCGTTCTCCACCGACCTCGCGAGCAGTGCCACGAACCATCCGCGGCAGGCGACGCTCGAGATCCGCACGAACGACGCGAACAACTACCTCGCCCGGACGATCGCCAACACGCTCGTCAGCCAGGTCACGGCGTCGGTGGCCGAGCAGGTGAGCAGCACCGCCGCGAGCCGCTTCCTCGAGGGCTTCGCCGACATCCGCGCCCAGGTCGTGGACGCCGCGGACGGCGCGAAGCAGCTCGCCTCCGGGGCGTCCACGGCCGCCGCCGGTGCGTCGGACCTCGCCGACGGCGCCGACCGGCTGCTCGCCGGCCAGCAGCAGCTGGCTTCGGGCGCGGACGACCTCGCCTCGGGTGCGGGTGACCTGGCTGACGGGCTCGGGACGCTGCGCTCGAAGACCGCGTCGCTGCCGACCCAGACACGCCGGCTGGCCACCGGGGCCCGGCAGGTCGCGGACGGGAACGCGCAGGTGGCCGCTGCCGGCCGGCAGGTCGCCGCGGCCGCCGACGGCCTGCTCGGCGACCTGACGACGACCCGCGGCCGCCTCGCCGACGACCTGCGGGCCGCCGGGTTCACCGACGCGCAGGTGCAGACCGTGCTCGCCCGGCTCGACACGCTCTCCGGTCCGGTGACCGACGCCAACGCGAAGGTGCAGTCCACGTCGGCCGACCTCGGCCGTCTCGCCTCCGGCGCGAACCAGGTCGCCGACGGTGCCGAGCAGCTCGCGACGGCCGCGCCCGCGCTGAGCAGCGGCATCGCGCAGGCGGCGGACGGCAGCGCGCAGCTGTCCTCGGGTGCGCAGCGCCTGGCGGCGGGCGAGCACGACGCGCTCGACGGCTCGCGGCAGCTCGCATCCGGCGCGCACGACCTCGACTCCGGCCTCGGCACGCTGTCGACCGGGGCGACGAAGCTCTCGGACGGCCTGGCGAAGGGCGCGGACTCCATCCCCGACCCCTCGGAGGCGCAGCGGAAGGCGATGGCCGAGACGATCGGCAGCCCGGTCGCGGTCTCCCGCGACGCCGAGGCCGCCGCCGGCAGCTACGGCGCCGGTCTCGCCCCGTTCTTCATGAGCCTCGCCCTGTGGATCGGCGGGTTCGTCCTCTTCACCCGGATGCGGGCCCTGTCGGCGCGCGCCCTCGCGGCCGGGCAGCCGGCGTGGCGGGTGTCGCTCGGCGGCTGGCTCGGCCCGGCACTGCTCGGCGGGGCACAGGCCGTCGTCGCCTTCGGGGTCGTCGCGCTCGGCGTCGGCATCGACGTCGCGCACCCGGTGCTCCTCGGGCTGTTCATGGTGCTCGTCTCAGCGGCGTTCCTCGCCGTCATCCACCTGCTCATGGCCCGCTTCGGGGTGGTCGGGCAGTTCATGGCCCTCGTCCTCATGGTGCTCCAGCTCGTTTCCGCCGGAGGGACCTTCCCATGGCAGACGCTTCCGGGACCGCTGCACCCGCTGCACCACGTGCTGCCGATGTCGTACGCGGTCGACGGCGTGCGCCGGCTCATGTACGGCGGGCCGACCGCGCAGCTCGCGCTCGACGTCGCCGTCATCGGGGCGTGGGGCGTCGGGGCACTGGTCCTCGGGGCGCTCGCCGCCCGGCGGGCCGGGACGTGGACGGCGGCCCGGGTCAAGCCCGAGCTCGCCGCCTGACGTCGGTCGGCGGGAGGGTCAGTCGTCGCCCTCGCCGCCGGCGGGGGCGGGCTTGGAGCCGACGTCGCTCCACACCGCCTTGGCGCCCGAGTGGCCGACGAGCGTGACGTCGACCGCGAGGCCGACGGCGGCGACGACGCCGACGACCGCGAGAATGCGGAAGAGGCCCGACGCGCCGGTGCGCCCGTCCTCCGGGGTCGTGGCCCGGTCGCGGCGCCACACCCACCAGAGCACGGCGGCGACGAGCGTGGCGAGCAGGACGACCCAGGGGAGCACGTCACCCATCTCCGCGTGCTCGTGCACGAGGTCGCTGCGTCCGACCCGTTCCTCCAGCGACTCCCCGGAGGACGAGGCGAGGAACGAGAAGACCGTCGCGAGCGCCCCGACGGCCACGGTGAGCCAGCCGCTCCAGGCACGGAACCGGGCGCTGACCGAGAAGGCCAGGATCATCAGCGCCAGGAGGGGGGTGAGGACGACGACCGCGTGCACCACGAGGGCGTGCACGGGGATGCCGAAGATGGTGTCGAGCAAGGGACTTCCTCCCGGGACGGGGCGTGGTGCGTGGGCACCGGACCCGGCCACTCTGCCGGGTCGGGGAGGCCCGGACCGTCAAGAGAGCGTCAAGACCTCCTGTGACCTTCGTCCGCGGTCCGGAGGTCCACTGGCGCCGTCAGGGGGTGAGGAGGACCTTGCCCGTGGCGCGGCGCTGCTCGACGGCGAGGAGGGCGTCGACGACCTCGTCCAGGGCCCGCACCTCGCCGACGACGGGGTCGACCGACCCGTCGCCAAGCAGCGGCAGCAGGTGGTCCCACTGCTGCCGGAGGTACGCGGCGCCCGGGCCGGCCGGGTGGGTCCACCAGGCGCCCCAGCCGACGCCGACGAGCGAGACGTTGTTGAGGAGGAGCCGGTTGACCCGGACCTCGGGGATCGAGCCGGCGGTGAACCCGATGACGAGGTGCCGTCCGCCGGGGGCGAGGCAGCGCAGCGAGTCGGTGAGCCGGTCGCCGCCGACCGGGTCGACGACGAGGTCGACGCCGCGGCCGGAGGTGAGGGCGGCCACGGCCTCGCGGAAGCCGTCGGCGGGCACGACCTCGTCGGCGCCCGCCGTGCGGGCGATTTCGGCCTTGGCGTCGGTGGAGACCACGGCGAGGACGCGCGCGCCCCAGGCCTTCGCGAGCTGGACGGCGGCGGTGCCCACCCCGCCGGCCGCGCCGTGGACGAGGACCGTCTCGCCCGCCGCGAGGCGGCCACGCTCGCGCAGCGCGAAGTCGCAGGTGAGGTAGTTCATCGGCAGGGCAGCGGCCTGTGACCACGTCGTGTCGTCCGGCAGCGGGAAGACCATCGCGGGGTCGACGGCGACCGCCTCGGCGAAGCCGCCGAGCACGGTGAAGGCCGCGACCCGGTCGCCGGGTGCGAACCCGCTGCCGCTCGGGGCGCTGCGGACGAGACCGGCCACCTCGGAGCCCGGGACGAAGGGCGGGTCGGGGCGCATCTGGTAGAGCCCACGGGTCAGCAGGACGTCGGGGAAGCAGACGCCGGCGGCGGCGACGTCGACGACCACCGTCCGCTCGGCGGCGTCCGTCTCCGCGGGGTCGGGGAGCTCGACGACCTCGACGGCCTCGGGTCCGTCGAGCCGGGTCACCTGGGCTGCGCGCATCCCGCCATCCTAGGAACCGAGCCGTTCGGGAATGCGCGGCCGGGGCGGCGCTCTTGCACTCCTCGTGCCCCAGCCCCGCCATCCCTCGCTCGCCACGTTCGCCCTCATCCTCGGCGGCGTCGCCATCGGGACGACCGAGTTCGTGACGATGGGCCTGCTGCCGCAGATCGCGGACGGGGTGGCGGTGACGATCCCGGTGGCGGGGCACGCCATCTCCGCGTACGCGGCCGGCGTGGTCGTCGGGGCGCCCCTCATCGCGGCCCTCGGGGCGACGCTGCCGCGCAAGGGCCTGCTCGTCGTGCTCATGGTGGCGTTCGCGGTGGGCAACGCCCTGAGCGCCGTCGCCCCGGGGTACGGGACGCTCGTGGGCGCGCGGTTCCTCTCCGGGCTGCCGCACGGCGCGTACTTCGGCGTCGCGGCCCTCGTCGCCGTCGACCTCGCACCCTCCGGGCGGGCCGGGCGAGCGGTCGGCACGGTGATGCTCGGCATCCCGGTGGCCAACGTCCTCGGCGTTCCCGGCGCGACGTGGCTCGGGCAGAACCTCGGCTGGCGCTCGGCGTACTGGCTGGTCGCGGTCCTCGGGCTCGCCACCGTGGCGCTGGTCGCCGCGCAGGTGCCCCGCCTGCCGGGCGACCGCTCGCGCACCGTGCGCTCGGAGCTCGGCGCCCTCTCCAACCTCCAGGTGCTCCTCACCCTCGCGGTCGGCGCCGTCGGCTTCGGCGGGATGTTCGCGATGTACTCCTACATCGCCCCGACGGTCACCGAGGTGACCGGGCTGTCGGCGTCGTGGGTGCCCGTGTTCCTCCTCGTCTTCGGCGCGTCCGGGTTCGTCGGCAACCTCCTCGCCGGGCGGATGGGGGACTGGTCGGTGCTCCGCTCGGTCGTCATCGGCATGGTCGGGCTCGGCGTCGCCCTCGGGCTGTTCGCGCTCGTGGCCCGCTGGGTGGTGCCGGCGCTCGTCGTCCTGGCGCTGACGTCGGTCCTCGCCTCGGTCCTCGTCATCAACCTCCAGCTGCGGCTGATGCAGGTCGCCGGGGCGGCACAGACGTTGGCGGCGGCGGGCAACCACGCGGCGCTCAACCTCGCCAACGCATTGGGCGCCTGGCTCGGCGGCGTCGTCATCGCGCGGGGGTACGGCTACACGGCGCCGTCGTGGGTGGGGGTCGGGCTCGCCGTCCTCGGCCTCGCGGTGCTCGGCGTTTCGGTCCTGCTGCACCGTCGCGACGTCACGACCCGGCGTGCCGTGGCCGCGCCGGCCGCTCCGGTCGCCTGACCCGGGTCCGCCGCTCGCGCGCGCTCAGCCCGGCGCCGGCGCTTCGGGGTCGGTGACGCCCACGATGCCGGTCGCGGTGACCAACCGCAGTCGCTGGACCTCGACGCTCGTGACGAAGTCGTCGACGCGGTCGAGGAACGCCCGCGTGGTGGCCTGCGACTCGTGCTCGGCGAGGGCGTCCTCGCTCGCGTAGAGCTCGTAGAAGATGCGGACGTCGGGCTCGCCGTCGAGCGCGTGCACCGCGTACGCCAAGGTGTGCGGCTCGTGGGCGGCGATGCCCGCCACCGTGTCGCGCATCAACGCGTCGAACGCCTCGGCCCGCCCGGGCTTGAGCGTGAACCGGACCACCATGCCGAACTGGGACATCTGCTCCTCCTCGGGACGAGCCGACCCTCCCACGCCAAGCACACGGGCACGGACGACTTCCTCGCTCAGCTCTCGCCGTGGCGCATCAGGAACTGCCCAACGCGCCATGCGATGTTGTAGGGGTTCCACGGCTTGATGTCGACGGGCTCCCACCGCGACCCCGCCAGCCAACCCGGGATGTGGCAGCAGAAGCGGTGGCCCGACGCCTGGAGAACGGCGCGGCACACGGGAGTCCAGAGAGGGCGAACGTTCATGTCGAGCTCCACGAGAAGGGACGGCCCCGGGCTGGGGCCGTCATTGCTCGATGTGGTTCACGATCCAGACCCTAGCCACCCGCGGTGCGTGTCCAACAGCGGCAGAGGCGACGGGCGCTCATCGGCAGTCCGGACGCCCATCGGCAAACGGACAGATCAGAACGGGGGCGCCGTCGGTGGTGGGGGCTTGCCGTGGGCACGGGTGTGGCACGAGCTGACCGTCACCGTGCGTTGGGGATACGGGTGGTCGAACCGACAGCCCGGCGGCGGGAGCCCCTGTCCGGCGAGGGCGTGCTCGAGCCGGAACTCGAGCGCGCTGTGCGGTGCCTCGTCGTCGTGCCGCGAGGGGGACTGCACCCGACCGTCCTCGTCGGTCCCGGCGTCGGGGAGGACGACGGGGTCGAGGGCGTCGAGCGGGTGGGTGGTGCGGGTGCGGCCGGTCGGGTCGGTCCAGGTCATCGACCCGTCGGGGGCCAGAACCGCTGACCATCCCGGACGCTGCTTGACCCGGTGGTGCCGGCGGCAGAGGCAGGCGAGGTTTGCGGCGGCGGTCGGGCCGACGGGCCACGGGACGACGTGGTCGAGGTCGCAGAAGCGGGCCGCGACATGGCATCCGGGGAAGCGGCACCGACCGTCGCGGGTGCGCACCAGGTCCGTGAGCCGGGAGCCGGCGCGGTAGGCCTCGGTGGCGAGCTCGCCGTCGGGGTCGACGAGCGCGCCCGAGTCGGGGTGGCAGGGCGAGCAGCTGGTCGGCGCGGCCGACACCGTACGAGCGAGCCACTCGCGCGGGACGAGGACGGGTTGCGTGGTGCGGGAGACGCCAACCTCGACGAGGTCGCCGGGAGCTGCGGGCGTGGTCGGAGGCGTGGGGCCGGCAGCGCTCTCGACGGGAGTGGTGAGGACCACGCGCAGGTCGATGGTCGCGTTGCCCGTCACGAGGTCGATGAGGGCCTGCGCCCTGGCACGCTCGACGGTGGCACAGGTGCCGTCGGCGACGTGCTGCTGGGCGAGGGCGTCGACGGCGGCCCAGGCGCGGGCGGCGTCCTCGGCGGGGAAGGTCCCGAGCCACGTGTCGACGCCCGGCTCGGCGGCCCACCGCCGCAGCGAGCAGCCCTCTCGGGCACGGTCGGCCGCCCGGCGGAGGACCTCGGGGCCGACCCGGGCGAGCATCCGGCGGACCCGACGCCGCAGGCGCGTGGCATCCTCCCGCTCGAGGTGCTCGTCGAGGCCCGCGACGATCGCGGCCGCCAGGGCGGGGGATGCCTCCTCGAGCTCGGATGCCACGACGGACGCGCGGTAGGCGTCGAGCCGGCCGGCCGCCATCGCCGCGTGCAGCCCGCCCAGGCCGGTGCTCGTGTCGCTGCCCTCGGGACCGTCGGCGGCCCGGCGCACGGCCTCGCGGACGAGACGCTCGGCCTGGACGGCGCCGACGCAGAGCGCCCCTGATGCGATGGCGGGTGCGTCGAGGGCGACATGGCCCGGGGTGCGGTGGGTCTCGACCAGCTCGCCGTCGTCGAGCACCTCGGGCTCGATCGCCGCCAGCCGGACGAGCGCCACGTCGCGAGCCGCCTCGACGCGAGCCGCGAGGGCCCCGAGTCCTGTGAGGGCCGCTGCCCAGTCCTCGCGGGACCCGGTCGTGGGTGACGACTCGAGGGCGGGACCGAGCAGCTCGGCGGCTCGGCGCGCGAGGTCGACGACGTCCTGCGGTCCTGCGCTGGTGGTCATCGGCTCCCCCTCCCCTCGTGAATCGATCCTACCCTCCCAGACGTCCTCGCACAAGTGTTCGAGGTGATAAATTCGCCTGTGGGACAAAGTGTTACCGCGGATTGACAGACGGCTCGAGCAGGCATCCGGACCCCCTCGGCCCGGTCGTCACCGCCGCCCTCGACCGCGGGGTTGTCCGCGCCCGTACGCTGGCCGCATGTCCGCGCCGGTCTCCTGCACCGTCGAGGGCGGTATCGCCCAGGTCCGCCTCGACCGCCCCGAGAAGCTCAACGCCCTGACCCTCGACACCCTCGAGGCGCTCGTGGACACGGCGCGCTCGCTCCGGACCGACCGCACCCTCCGGGGCGTTGTCCTCGGTGGCGCGGGTGACTCGTTCTGTGCCGGACTCGACTTCGCCACCGTGCTGCGCGAGCCGCCCCGGGTCGCGCGCGCCTTCGTCTCCCGCCCGTGGCGGGGCACCAACCTCTTCCAGGAGGCGTGCTGGGCCTGGCGCCGCCTGCCGGTCCCTGTCGTCGCCGCGGTGCACGGCCACTGCTACGGCGGCGGGCTCCAGATCGCGCTCGCCGCCGACCTGCGGATGACCACCCCTGACGCGCAGTGGTCGGTCCTCGAGGCACGGTGGGGGCTCGTCCCCGACATGAGCGGCGTCCAGGCGCTCTCGCAGCAGGTGCACCTCGACGTCGCGAAGCGCCTGACGATGACCGGCGAGGTGGTCAGCGGCACGCGCGCCGTCGAGCTCGGACTGGCCAGCGAGGTGCACGACGAGCCGTTCGTCGCGGCCACCCGCTTCCTCGAGGAGGTCGCCACCCGGTCGCCGGACTCGGTCGCCGCGACGAAGCGCCTCTTCGAGCGCACGTGGTCGTCCGGTCCACGCCGCACCTTCGCCCGCGAGCGGCTCGAGCAGGCGAGGCTCCTCGGCCGCCGCAACACGAAGACCGCTCGGGAGGCCGCACTGCGCCGCGAGTCCCCCTCGTTCGGGCCCCGGTCCCGATGACGGCCGCGGCGGTCCACCGCACCTCGTGCACGCTCTGCGAAGCGATGTGCGGGCTGGTCGTCGACCTCGACGAGCACGGGAAGGTGGGCCGCATCCGGGGTGACGAGGCCGACCCGCTCTCCCGGGGACACCTGTGCCCCAAGGCCTTCGCGCTCCCCGAGATCCAGGACGACCCCGACCGGCTGCGCCGCCCGCTGGTCCGCGGTACCGACGGCGAGCTGCACGAGGCGACGTGGGACGTCGCGATCCGACGGGCCGCCGCGCTGATGGCCGGCGTGCAGCGCGAGCACGGCGACGACGCCCTCGCCGTGTACCTCGGGAACCCCAACGTGCACAGCCTCGGGGCGCTGACCCACCACCCGTCGCTCGTCCGGCTGCTCCGCACGAGGAACCGGTACTCCGCCACCTCGGTCGACCAGCTGCCGCACCACGTCGTGGCGCACGCCCTCTACGGCCACCAGTTCCTCCTCCCGGTCCCCGACATCGACCGCACCGACCTCCTCGTCCTCGTCGGCCACAACCCGATGGCCTCGAACGGCTCGCTCTGGACCGTGCCCGACTTCCCGGGACGTCGACGCGAGCTGGCCTCCCGCGGAGGCCGGCTCGTCGTCCTCGACCCGCGCCGCACGGAGACCGCCAAGGTCGCCGACGAGCACCACTTCGTCCGTCCGGGGTCGGACGCCACCGTCCTCCTCGCGCTCGTCCGCGAGGTCCTCGCCTCCGGTCGGGCAGCGCCCGCGGCCTACGTCGACGGCGTCGAGGCGGTGCGGACGGCCGTCGAGCCGTTCACCCCCGAGGTCGCCGAGCGGGCGAGCGGGATGCCGGCCGACGCCGTCCGCGCGCTCGCGACCGCCCTCCTGGACGCCCCCTCCGCCGCCGTGCACGCCCGGATGGGGGCGTCGACCCAGGCCCACGGCGTCGTCTGCCAGTGGGCGACGCAGCTGCTCAACATCCTCACCGGCAACCTCGACCGGCCGGGCGGGACGATGCTCACGACCCCGGCCGTCGACCTCGTGGGCCGCGGGGTCCTGGGGCCGGGTGGCTTCTCCCGCAGGCGGTCCCGGGTCCGCGGCCTGCCCGGTTTCGGCGGCGAGCTGCCGGTCTCCGCACTGGCCGAGGAGATGACGACACCGGGGGAGGGGCAGGTGCGGGCACTCCTCACCATCGCCGGCAACCCGGTGTCGTCGACGCCCGGCGGCCACCGGCTCGACGCCGCGCTCCGCGACCTCGACGCCCTCGTCTGCGTCGACCTCTACCTCAACGAGACGACCCGACACGCCGACGTCGTCCTCCCGCCGACCGGTCCGCTGGAGCGCGACCACTACGACCTCGTCTTCCACCTGCTCGCCGTCCGCGACGCCGCCCGCTTCTCTCCGGCGCTGCTGCCGAAGGACCCCGGAGGGCGGCACGACTGGGAGATCGCGCGCGACCTCGGGCTCGCGTACCTGCAGGCCCGCGGAACCTCGACGCGGCGCCGGCTCTCCCGGGCCGCACTCGCCCTCGAGGCACGCCTGCGCACCTCGCCGACCCGCCAGCTCGACCTCCTGCTGCGCACCGGCGGGGCCGGGCTCTCGGTCCGGAAGCTCCTTGCGGCCGGCCCCGGCGGGCTCGACCTCGGCCCGCTGCGCCCGCGCCTCCCGGGCCGCCTGCGCACGGCGGACCGGCGCATCGACCTCGCGACACCACTCGTCCTCGACGCGCTGCCCACCGTGCTGGAGGCGCTCTCGGTGGACCGGCCCGAGGGTGAGCTGCTGCTCGTCGGGCGCCGCCACCAGCGCGACAACAACTCGTGGCTGCACAACGCCGGCGTCCTCACGAAGGGACGCCCCCGGCACGCGCTGCTGGCCCATCCGGACGACCTCGCCGCGCGCGGGGTGTCGGACGGCGACCGCGTCCGGCTACGGTCGGCCGCGGGCGAGCTCGAGGTGGAGGTCGCGGCGAGCGAGGACGTGATGCGGGGCGTCGTGTCGCTGCCGCACGGCTACGGGCACGCGCGCGACGGGGTCCGGATGCGGACCGCGACGACGCTGCCCGGGGCATCCGTCAACGACGTCACCGACCCGGCGGTCGTCGACCCGCTGAGCGGCAACGCGGTCCTCAACGGCGTCCCGGTCACCCTCGAGAAGGCCGGCTGAGCGGTTCTCGGACCGCCGTCGGTCCAGCCGGGGGCACGACGGGACACGCGAGCTGGCCGCGCAGCCGAGAGCGCAGGGCCCATCCGAGGAGGGCCACCCCACCCACCGCGAGGACGGGCTGGACCGGCGCGAACCACTGCAGGGCTCCCGTGTAGCCGAGCGCGAGGAGGGCCACCTTGTTGCACACCGGGCACCCCACGGCGAAGAACGTGAGCAGCCCGCCGGCGGTGCCGCGACGGTCGAGGCGCTCGGCGCGCGGACCGTCCGGCCGACGCACGTAGGTCGCGACGAGGAGACCGCCGAGCACCGAGGTGGCGACGAGGGCGGGCCACGCCCACCAGGTGGTCGGGACGGCGCGGTCGAAGACCGGCGTCGGCACCATGGCGGTGGGGACGGCGATGACGACGGCCGTCGTCACCGCGGCGGCGCCGGTGGACCACCACTGCCGGGCTGACCAGAGGCGGAGGGCGGCGAGCATCCGCTCACGATACCCCACCCCGTATCCCGTCCGTCGCGGTCAGGACCGCGAGGGCGCGGACGCAGTGGGTCACGAGCTCGGCGCGCCCCGCCGACCGTTCCCGCTCCGGCAGCGCCGACCACTGGAGCGCGCGATCCTCGAGGTAGGCGACCCATCCCCGCGCGGCGGGTCGGGCGGACGCGGGCAGCGCGAGCTCGCGACAGGCGAGGTCGGCGACGAACTCGGTCACCGTCTCCATCGGGTCGTCCGGGGCGGCCCGGGACAGCTCGGTCCGCCCCCGGACCAGCGCGACGTACCACTCGCGCCGCCGCTCCACCTGGTCGAGGAACCGCTCGACGACCTGCCGGACCGCCGCCTCGCCGCTCACCCCCTCGTCCGGGGTCACGTTGCGCCGCACCCGGCGACCGGCCGCCGCGACGACCGCGCGGTGGTAGTCGGTCTTGGTGGGGAAGTAGTGGAAGAGCAGCCCGCGCGAGACGCCGGCGGCGGCCGCCACCTCGTCGACGGAGAGGTCCCCCACCGGTCGCTCGACGAACATCCGCAGCCCGATGCCGACGAGCTGCCGGCGCCGCTCCTGCGGGGTCATCCGCACCCGTGCCGCCGTTCCCACGCTATTGAGCATTGCTCAACAGAGGGTTAGGGTCAAGGGCATGGACTTCGCCCCGTCCGCCCGCGCCGCCGAGCTCGCCGCCCGCGTCCGCGCCTTCGTCGACACCGAGGTGGCCCCCGTCGAGCAGCGACTCCTCGCCGACCTCGCCGCCCGCCGGGCCCGCGGCGAGGACGCCTGGCCGCCCACCGCCGAGGTCGAGGCGCTCAAGCGCAGCGCCCGCGACCAGGGTCTCTGGAACCTCTTCCTGCCGGCGGGCGAGGGTGACGAGTGGGCCGGCCGCTTCGGCACCGACGGCGGCACCGGACTGACCAACGTCGACTACGCGAGCGTCGCCGAGCAGACCGGTCGCTCGACCCTCGCGCCGCTCGTCCTCAACTGCAACGCCCCGGACACCGGCAACATGGAGGTCCTCCTGCGCTACGGCACGCCCGAGCAGCAGGAGGAGTGGCTCGTCCCCCTCCTCGACGGGCGCATCCGCAGCGTCTTCCTCATGACCGAGCCGGGGGTCGCGAGCTCGGACGCCACGACGATGGCCGCGACCGCTCGGCTCGACGGCGACGAGGTCGTCCTCGACGGCCGCAAGTGGTGGAGCACCGGTGCGGGGCACCCGGACAGCCGCGTCGGCATCTTCATGGGGCTCACCGACCCCGAGGCCCACCGGCACCGCCAGCACTCGATGGTCCTCGTCCCGATGGATGCCCCGGGCGTCACGGTCGAGCGGATGCTCACCGCGCTCGGCCAGTACGACGAGCCGCTCGGCCACGGCGAGGTCAGCCTCGACGCGGTGCGCGTCCCGGCCGGCAACGTCCTCCTCGGACCGGGTCGCGCGTTCGAGATCGCCCAGGGCCGGCTCGGCCCGGGACGCGTGCACCACTGCATGCGGCTCGTCGGGCTCGCCGAGAAGGCCCTGGAGCTGGCCTGCGAGCGCTCGACGACGCGCGTCGCCTTCGGCAAGCCGATCGCCAACCTCGGCGGGAACCGGGAACGGCTGGCCCGGGCCCGGATCGCGATCAACCAGGCCCGGTTGCTCGTGCTCCATGCGGCGTGGAAGCTCGACACCGTGGGTATCGAGGGAGCGCTTTCGGAGGTGAGCGAGATCAAGGCCGCGGTGCCGCAGATGGCCTGCGACGTCATCGACCTCGCCATCCAGCTGCACGGCGGCGCCGGGATGAGCGAGGACTTCCCGCTCGCCGCCGCGTACGCCGGGGCGCGCAGCCTCCGGCTGGCCGACGGTCCCGACGAGGTGCACCTGGGGGTGGTGGCCCGGCACCTCCTGCGGCCCTACGCCGCCCGCGCGCAGGAGGCCGGCCGATGAGCCGCCGCGCCCTCGTCACCGGCGGGGCCTCGGGGCTCGGCCGCGCCCTCGTCGAGCTGCTCGTCGCCCGCGGTGACCGGGTGCTCGCCGTCGACCTCGCCGACGACCGGCCCGACTCCGTGCCGGCCGGCGCCGAGTACCGCCGGCTGGACGTGCGCAGCCAGCAGGACTGGGACGCCGCGCTCGCGTGGGTCCGCGAGGAGTGGGGCGGGCTCGACCTCCTCGTCAACAACGCCGGCATCGCCACCGGCGGCCGCATCGACGTCGAGGCGATGGCCGACTGGGAGCGCGTCGTCTCGATCAACCTGCTCGGCGTCGCCCGCGGCTGCCACACGGTCACGCCGCTGCTCAAGGAGCAGCGTGCCGGCCACATCGTCAACGTCGCCTCGCTCGCCGGACTGGTCCACGGCCCGGGGATGTCGAGCTACAACGCGACCAAGGCCGGCGTCGTGGCCCTCTCGGAGACCTTGGGTTTCGAGCTCGGCCCGTGGGGCATCGACGTCTCGGTCGTCTGCCCGGCCTTCTTCCGCACCAACCTCCACGAGTCGTTCGCCGGCAAGGACACTGCGATGCAGGAGGCCGGCATCCGGCTCATCACCAAGGCCTCGGTCGACGCCGCCGACATCGCGAAGGTCGTCCTGGCCGGCATCGACGCCCGCAAGCGGGTCATCCTCACCGACCGGATGGGGAAGCAGGCCTACTACGGCAAGCGGTTCGTCCGCCCGCTCTACGACCGGATGATGGTCGCGCAGGCGAAGCGGCTCGCGCGCAAGGCAGGTGCCGACCCCGAGGAGTACCTGCCGTGAGCGAGGTCCCCGGTGCGTCCGCCGTCCGCGGCGAGGACGCCTTCGACGTCGTCGCCGCGTCGGCGTGGCTGCGCGAGAACGCCTCCGACGCGCGGGGCCTCGACGGCGAGCCCGAGGTCCGGCAGTTCGCCGGCGGGGCGAGCAACCTCACCTACCTGATGCGCTGGCCGGGTCGCGACCTCGTGCTCCGACGCCCGCCGGGCGGCACCAAGGCCAAGGGGGCCCACGACATGCGTCGCGAGCACGACCTCCAGGCCGGGCTCGCCACGGCCTTCCCGCTCGTCCCGACGATGGTCGGGTACTGCGGTGACGAGTCGGTCATCGGCTCCGAGTTCTACGTCATGGAGCGCATCCCCGGGACCATCCTCCGCAAGGACGTCCCGGAGTCACTCGGGCTCGACGCCGAGGGCGTGCGCACGTTGTGCGAGAACGCGGTCGACGTCCTCGTCGCCCTGCACGACGTCGACGTCGACGCCGCGGGGCTGTGCGCCCTCGACCGCGGTGACGGGTACGTCGAGCGCCAGGTCGGCGGCTGGGCCGGCCGGATGCGGCGGGCGCACACCCCCGACGTCCCCGACCACGAGGCGACGATGGCCTGGCTCGAGGCGCACCGACCCCCGGACCGTCCGCACGTCCTCATCCACAACGACTTCCGCTTCGACAACCTCGTCCTCGACCCCCACGACGCCACGCGGGTCGTGGGCGTCCTCGACTGGGAGCTCGCCACGGTCGGCGACCCGTTGATGGACCTCGGCTCCTCCCTCGCCTACTGGGTGCAGGCCGACGACGACCCGACCTTCGTCGCGCTCCGGCTGCAGCCGACGCACACCCCGGGCATGCTGACCCGCGACGAGCTGGTCGCGCGCTACTGCGCGGCCCGCGGCGTCGAGGTGAGCCCGCGCGACCTCCTGTTCTACGAGGTGTTCGGTCTCTTCCGGCTCGCCGTCATCGCCCAGCAGATCTACTACCGCTTCCACCACGGCCAGACCACGAACCCCGCGTACGGCGCCTTCCGGGACGTCGTCGCCCATCTCGACCAGCGGTGCACCCGGCTCCTCGCCGACCGCGCCTGACCCCCATCGGAAGGACCCCTCGTGCCCACGACGATCATCACCGGAGCCAGCTCGGGGCTCGGCGCCGAGATGGCCCGCCAGCTCGCCGCCCGCGGGTGGGACCTCGGGCTCGCCGCCCGGCGGCTCGACCGGCTCGAGGAGCTGCGCGACGAGATCGTCGAGCGCACCGGCCGCCGCGTCGAGGTCCGAGCGCTCGACGTCACCGACGACGACGCCGTGTTCGAGACCTTCCGCTCCTTCCGCGAGGCGTTCGGCACCATCGACCGGGTCGTCGTCAACGCCGGGCTCGGGAAGGGCGCCCCGCTCGGTACCGGCCGCTACGACGCCAACCGGCAGACCGCGATGGTCAACTTCGTCGCCGCCCTCGCCCAGACCGAGGCCGCGATGGAGATCTTCCGCGACCAGAGGCGCGGGCACCTCGTGATGATCTCCTCGGTCTCGGCCATGCGCGGGATGCGCAAGACGGTGACGACGTACGCGGCGACCAAGGCCGGCGTCGCCGCGCTCGCCGAGGGCATCCGCAACGAGATGCTCGGCGAGCCCGACCTCGACATCCGCGTCTCGGTCATCTACCCCGGCTACATCCGTTCCGAGATGAACGAGCGGGTCTCGCACACGCCGTTCATCGTCGACACCGTGCCGGGGGTCGCGGCGATGGTCGACGCGATCGAGAAGGAGAAGGCGCACGCGCTCGTGCCACCGTGGCCCTGGGTGCCGGTCGGCAAGGCGATGCGCCACCTGCCGCTGCCGGTCGTGCGGAAGATCATGTGACGTGGCGGGCGTCGTCGTCACGAGCCGGCTGCCCGGGAACGCCGTCGAACGGCTCCGGGAGGTGCACGAGGTGCGCTACCGGGACGACGACGCGCCGGTCCCGCCGGCCGAGCTGCCGGTGCTGCTGGCCGGCGCCGAGGCGGTCGTCGTCACCCTCGGACACCGGGTCGACACCGCCTTCCTCGACGCCGCCGGCCCGTCGCTGAAGGTCGTGGCGAACGTCGCGGTCGGCTACGACAACGTCGACGTCGAGGCCTGCCGGTCGCGGAGGGTGCTCGTGACGAACACCCCGGGGGTGCTCACCGACGCCACGGCGGACATCGCGTTCGCGCTCGTCCTCATGGTGACGCGCCGGCTCGCAGAGGCCGAGCGCGAGGTGCGCGGTGGCGCGCCCTGGGAGTTCGGGCTGTTCCACCTGCTCGGGACCTCGGTGCAGGGGAAGGTGATCGGCATCCTCGGCCCGGGGGCGATCGGGTTGGCGACGGCGCGTCGGGCACGGGCCTTCGGGATGACGGTGCTGCTGTCCGGGCGCTCCCGCCCGTCCGCGGACGTGGTCGGCGAGCTGGAGGCCGAGGTCGTGGGGTTCGAGGAGCTCCTCGACCGGTCCGACGTCGTCTCCGTCCACGTGCCGCTGTCGCCGGCGACCCGGCACCTCGTCGACGCCGCGGCGCTGGCCCGGATGAAGCCGAGCGCCTTTCTCGTCAACACCGCGCGCGGACCGGTCGTCGACGAGGCGGCCCTCGTGGCGGCGCTCGAGGCCGGGCGGCTGGCCGGGGCCGGGCTCGACGTGTTCGAGGACGAGCCGCGGGTGCACCCGGGCCTGCTCGGGCGCGACGACGTCGTGCTCCTGCCGCACATCGGGTCGGCCACGGTCGAGACGCGCACGGCGATGGCCGACCTGGCCGTCGACAACGTGCTCGCGGTCCTCGACGGCGGGGTGCCGCTCACGCCGGTCGGCTGAGACCACCCTCCCCCGCCCTTCCTCGGGATTCTCGCCGGGCGCGTCGCGGCTCAGTCGGGCTCGGGGCGCATGTGCATCCACGGCCGGGTCAGCGAGAACCGCCGGGCGCTCACCTCGTCGACCGTGATCGCGACGACGTTGAGCTTGACCGTGTCGACCCAGGGGCGCAACGGCAGCTCCTCGGTCTCGTCGGCCTCGTGGCCCTCGAGGGCTCGGGCGCGTCCGCGGACGACGACGCTGCGCGCCTCGTGCTCGTCCACCTCGTCCACCTCGAAGGCGACGTCGGCGTTCATCGTCAGCCCGAGCAGCTTGCTCCCCTCGGCGGTGCGGACGACGATGCGGTCCTTGGCGTCGATGGCGTAGTTGATCGGGGTGATGTGCACCTCGTCGGCCAGGTGGAAGGCCAGCCGGCCGAACTCGTTGCTGCGCAGCAGCTCCCACGCGTCCTCTGTGGAGAGAGTGCTGATCGGTGCCTCGGTCACGGCGGCCTCCTCGAACGAGCCGGAAGGGACTACTACGCAGTGTAGTGGATATCTCGTCCGTTGTCCGCCCGGACGGGTGTGACGTGGGCGTAGTCTCCGGGACGTGGTGGACACCGGGTCGCGGGTCGAGGACGTCGTCGTCGTGGGGGCAGGCCCCGGGGGGCTCGCGGTCGCGGCCGCACTGCGCGAGCGAGGGGTCGACCCACTGGTCGTCGAGCGCGCGTCCGGCGTCGGCGAGTCCTGGCGCAACCACTACGACCGCCTCCACCTGCACACCCCCCGCGGCTGGTCGCACCTGCCCGGCTACCAGATCCCGCGGCGCTTCGGCCGCTGGGTGGCGCGCGACGACGTCGTCCGCTACCTCGAGGAGTACGCCGAGCACCACCGCCTCCGCACCCGCTTCGGCGAGGCCGTCGAGCGGGTCGACCCGGCGGCGGACGGGTCCGCGCGCTGGGCCGTCCGGCTCGGCGGTGGCGACGTCGTCACCGCCCGCCACGTCGTCGTCGCGACCGGGTACAACCACACCCCGGTCGAACCCTCGTGGCCCGGCCTCGACGGCTTCACCGGCGAGGTCGTCCTCGCCCGCGACTACCGCAACGGCCGCCGGTGGGCCGGGCGAGACGTCCTCGTCGTCGGCACCGGCAACACCGGCACCGAGGTGGCCACCGACCTCGCCGAGCACGGGGCCACCCGGGTCTGGCTGTCGGTGCGGACCCCGCCGCACATCCTGTCCCGCACCCGCTTCGGCGTCCCGGCGCAGGCCACCGGGATCGCCGTGCGCCGGCTCCCGCCACCGGTCGTCGACCGCGTCGCCGGCGTGCTCGCCGCCGTCCAGGAGCCCGACCTCACCGAGCACGGGATGCCGCGCGCGGGCAAGGACCTCTACTCGCGCGTGCTCGAGGGACGCATCCCCGTCCAGGACGTCGGCGTCGTGGCCGCCATCCGGGCCGGGCGGGTCGAGCCGGTCGCAGCGGTCGAGTCCTTCGACGGCGACGAGGTGGTCCTCGCCGACGGCACCCGCCTCACCCCGGACGCCGTCGTCGTCGCCACCGGCTACCGGGCCGGGCTCGAGCCGCTCGTCGGCCACCTCGGGGTGCTCGGCGACCGTGGGCTGCCTCGCACGCACGGCCGCGAGCAGTCACCGAACGCGCCGGGCCTGTGGTTCACCGGCTACACGAACCCGATCTCCGGGATGCTCCGGGAGCTGCGGATCGACGCCGAGCGCATCGCCCGGGCCATCACCCGGGACCGCTGACCGTCAGGGCAGTCGCTCGACCTCGAGGGTGAAGCCGTGTGCGCGCAGCCGCTCGACGAGCGGTGGGCCGATGCCGGTCGCCGGCGTCAGCACGCCCGAGGAGTCCGGCAGCCCGGCGTTCGACTCGGCGAGCGCGAGGGCCGCCTGGCCGAGCATCACGGCGGTGCCGGAGTAGCCGGGGTCGTAGGGAGCGGCCACGACCGAGCGGTAGCGGGCGCCGTTGCTCGCCTCGGCCATGACCTCCATCCGGAAGCGACCGCTCGCCATCGCCTCCTCGCTCGGGCCCTCGCCGGGCGCGGGCAGCACGCGGTCGAGCACCGCGCGGGTGGGGCCGAAGGCCATTCCGGCGACCGCGCCGAGCAGCCCCGCGGAGACGACGGACGCCGTGACCGCGCCCCGCGGCCCGGCTCCGTAGTCGGAGTACTCGGTGTAGCGGAACCCCTTGCCGTAGTGCAGGAGTGACGCCGATCGCGCCACGATCCGGGTGTTGAAGGCAGCCATGACGAAGGGACCGGTGAAGTGCCCGTTGTCGGGGTCGCGTCGCACCGGGGAGGCCTTGACGGCCCGGTCGAGGACACCGGCGACGCCGCCCGGACGCGGCGACCCGGCTCCACCGGTCCGTGGCGGACGGCCCCCCTCGGCGAGCGCCCACGGGTCCGCGGCGATGCGACGGGTCGAGGGGTCGGCGCGCATCTCGAGGGCCTGGGTGCGGGCGGAGTCGATGGTGCCGCCGCTGAAGCCGCCCTTCATGCTGCGGACGGCCAGCCGGGTGCGGCCGAGCTCGGCGCCGTCGGCGCGGGCGGCGTCGGCGCAGAGCATCACCCCGAGGTCGCTGGGGATCGAGTCGAATCCGCAGGCGTGGACCACCCGGGCGCCGGAGAGCATCGCCGGCTCGTGGTTGCGCCCGACGCTGCGGTGGACGAAGAGGACCTCCCCCGTGAGGTCGCAGTAGTGGGTCCCGGCCTCCGCGCAGGCCGCGGCGAGCGGCATCCCGAACTTCGCGTACGGCCCGACGGTCGTGACGACGACGCGGGTGCGGGCGGCCAGGTCGGCGACGGCGTCCTCGTCGAGGGCGTCGAGGACGAGCAGCGGCCACTCGGCGGCGCGCTCGCCGAGGCCGCGCCGGACCTCCCCGAGGCGCTCGCGCGAGCGACCGGCGAGCCCGATGCGGACCTCGCCCGGGGCGTGCTCGGCGAGGTGGTGGGCGGTCAACCGCCCGACGAACCCGGTCGCGCCGAAGAGGACGATGTCGAGCTCGCGCGCTGCGTCGGTCATCCCGTCAACCTACCGGCGCCCGACCCGTCCGAAGGCGGTCAGCCCGCGGCCCCCGGGTAGGTCGTCGCGAGGGCGGCGGCGTAGCGCTCGCGGGCCTCGGCCCCGGCACCCGGCGCGACGGGCGCGGACGTCGCCTCGACCGCGACCGCCCACTCGGGGGCGCTCGCCGCGCCGGACAGCGCCCAGGCCGCCTGCCGGGCGGCGCCGACGGCCACGTACTCACCGGGCGCGGGCACCGCCACCGGCGCCCCGAGGAGGTCCGGGGCGATGCGCTGCACCGCGGCGGACTTCGCGGCGCCGCCGATGAGCAGCACGCGCTCGACCGGGCAGCCGGCGTCGCGGACGGCGTCGACGGCGTCCGCGAGCCCGAGGAGCATCCCCTCGACGACGGCGCGGGCGAGGTTGGCCGGTGTCGCGTTCGAGCGGGTCAGCCCGTGCAGGCTGCCGGTGGCGGTCGGCAGGTTCGGGGTGCGCTCGCCGTCGAGGAACGGCAGCAGGGTCATCCCGCCGGCCCCGGGCTCGGCCGCGAGGGCCAGCCGGTCGAGCTCGGCCAGGTCGACCCCGAGGGTCGCGGCGCCGGCGGTGAGCACCCGGGCCGCGTTCAGTGTGCACACGAGCGGGAGGAAGGCGTCCTCGGCGTCGGCGAAGGACTGGACGAAGCCGCGCGCGTCGGCAGTCGGGCGGTCGTGGCGGGCGAAGGCGGTGCCGCTGGTGCCGAGGGAGACCACGACGTCGCCGCGGCGGAGCCCGAGCCCCAGGGCGGCGCCCATGTTGTCGCCGGTCCCCGGCGCGACGGCCATCCCCTCGCGGGTGCGCCCGACGACCTCGGCCGGGTCGGCGACCCGCGGCACGGCGAGGTCGCGCCCGGCGGCCATCCGGAGCAGGTCGGGTCGGTACTCGCGGGTGGCCGCAGAGAAGTACCCCGTGCCCGAGGCATCGCCGGCATCGGTGGTCCACTCCTCGAAACCGCCTGCGGCGGAGAGGATCCGGCCGGTCAGCCAGTCGTGGGGGAGGACGACGCGTGCGGCCCGGCTCATCGACTCCGGCTCGTGGTCGCGCACCCAGCGCAGCTTGGCCGCGGTGATGGCGGCGAGCGGCACGACGCCGACCGCCTCCGCCCACGCGTGGGCGCCGCCGAGCTCGTCGACGAGGTCGCGCGCGGTGCCGGCGGAGCGCGTGTCGTTCCACAGCAGGGCGGGCCGCACGACCTCGTCGGCGTCGTCGAGCAGCACCATCCCGTGCTGCTGACCTCCGACGGCGAGCGCCGACACCCCCTCGAGCAGGCCGCCCGCGGTCGCCTCCTCCCAGGCCTGCCACCAGTGCACCGGGTCGACCTCGGTGGCGTCGGGGTGGGTGCCGCGTCCGAGGCGGACCACCTCTCCGGTCTCGGCGTCGCACACGGCGACCTTGCACGACTGGGTGGAGGTGTCGACGCCGGCGACGAGCGGACGGTCGGTCATCGGGCGAACCTTTCGGAGGGATTCTTGGTCCGGTGTGCTCACGTGAACGATAATCCGCTCACGTGAGAGCGGAGAGGACGCATCCCGTGGCCGAGACCGAGCCGGTCGGGCCGCCCGAGGTCGGGCGGGCGCCCGAGCCGTTGCGTGCCGTCGAGGCGGCCCTGGCGTCCGAGGCGGCCCGGCGCCACTACCTCGGCGGCGAGAGCAAGGTCGAGATCGCCGCGGCCATGGGGGTGAGCCGGTTCAAGGTGGCCCGGCTGCTCGAGGCCGCGCGGGCCGCGGGCATCGTCCGCATCGAGATCGTCGAGCCCGGCGGCGTCGACGGCGAGCTGTCGGCCCGGCTGCGGGCGGCCTACGGGCTGCGTCGCTGCCTCGTCGTGGACTGCGCCGACGACGCCCCTCGGCTCCGGGCCCAGGTCGGGTCGGCCGGCGCCGACGTGCTCCTCGACCTCGTCGGCCCGGACGACGTCCTCGGGCTGCCGTGGGCCCGCACGGTCAGCGCGCTCCTCGACGCGCTGCCCGCGCTCCCGCCGGTGCCGGTCGTCCAGCTGAGCGGCTCGATGGTCATCCCCGGGGAGCACAGCCCCGTCGACATGGTGCGGGCCGCGGCCGGCCTGGCCGGCGGCGAGGCGCACGTGTACTACGCGCCGTTCATCCTCGACGACGCCGAGAGCGCCGCGGCGATGCGACGCCAGGCGGCCGTCGCGCGCGCCATGGACGAGGTCGCGCGGGTCACCGTCACCGTCGTGAGCATCGGCGCGTGGGTCCCCGGCCACTCGACCATCCACGACGCCGTGGACCCGGCCGTGCGCGCCGACGTCGCGGCCACCGGGGCCGTGGGCGAGGCCCTCGGGGTCTTCGTCGACGCCGAGGGCCGGGCCGTGCACCCCGAGCTCGAGACCCGGATGGTCACGATCGGTCACGAGCAGCTGCGCCGCATCCCCGAGACCGTCGCGCTCGCCACCGGAGCGGCGAAGGCCGCGGCGGTCCGGGCCTTCCTCCTCGGGGGCTGGGTGGACACCCTCGTCACCGACCGCTCGCTCGCGACCGTGCTGGTGCGCGCGGCCGGCGCCTGACGGCCCGGGCGCCGGCCACCCGTCCCCGCGCCACCGGTCAGCGCCCGGCCACCCGCGCCCGGTGCTCGGCGGCCTGACGGGCCGACCAGAGACGGTCGGCGGCGTCGACGCTCGCCCGGTCGTCCACGTCGACCCCGGCCCGCTGCGCCGCCGCGAGGGCTCGCGGGCTGTGCAGGTCGGGGAGCAGGACGCGCTCGGGCCGGATGCTGCGGTCCGCGGCGGCCCACCGGCTCTCCCGGGTCGCGAGGGTGTCGGCCGACGCCGCCGCGGTGCTCCGCAGCGCGGCGGTCACGGTCACGGTCGCGCCGGTCAGGTAGGGGCTGACCGCCGGGGTGTACCCGTTCGCGTGCCCCTCCTTCTTCGGGTGGTAGCTGTTCTCGATCGGGTTGGACAGGCCGTTGATCCACTCCGGGCTGTCGCACACGGCGTGCCCGACGAAGCGCGAGGTGGGGTTGGCGAACGAGAAGCCGGCCGCCGCGGCCCGCTGCGCGGTGACCGAGTTGATGAGGTCGGCGGTGGCGTTGAGGCGCTTCTCCTCGGCGGGGGAGAACCACGTCAGCGCGTTGCAGTCCTCCCCGTTGAAGATCCGCGGGTAGCCGACGACCGTCACCCGGGCCTTCGGCGCCCTGGCCCGGATGCTCGAGTACAGCGTCGACAGACGGGTCTTCAGGGTGCCGCTGATGAACGCCTGGGCGTCGTCGACCGCGCCGTTGCAGTCGCTCATCCACCCCGGCTGCGCGCACTCGGTCAGCACGTCCGCGAAGCCGGCGTCGTTGCCGCCGATCGAGATCGAGACGTACGAGGTCGACGCCGACAGCGCGGAGAGCTGGGTGCGCGTCACGTCGGCGACGGTCGCGCCGGAGCAGGCGCGGAAGGTGAGGGCGTACCCCTTGGCCGACGCGATGAGCGACGGGTAGGCGTACACGGAACGCAGGCAGGAGGTGCCGTCCGCGATGTAGTCGCGGGTGCCGGTACCGGAGGAGTAGCTGTCCCCGAGGGCGACGTAGGAGGGCGCCGCCGCCTGGGCGGGCAGGGCGGTGAGCGCGAGTGCGGCGGCCGATCCGAGCGCGGCGGTGGCCATGGCACGTCGTCGGGACATGGGTGTTCCTCCTGGGTGGACGTGGTGGGGTGGGTGCGGCTCACGCTAGGGCGGGGAGCGGTCGCGCGCCTCCCGGGCGGGTCGCCCGGCCGGGGCAGCACTCCCCGGGCCGGTGCGCGCGGCCCGCCGCGTAGCATCGCCCGAATGGCCCTCACCGACCTCTCCCGCTGCTCGGCGGCGGCCCGGCACCGGCGCGAGCCCCTCGGGGGGTCCGCTCCGGTCGCGAGCCGCTGGCTCCTCGTCGAGCACCCCGGGCCCTGGGCCAGGCAGCCGCTCGAGACCCCGCCGTTCCTCGGCCGGCTGGGCGAGGAGATCGAGTCCACCTGCGCCTCCTTCGGCGGCCGCGCCCTCCTCGTACGCCGCCAGGGCCGGCGCGGGACCGACCCAGGGGAGCGCCACTGGTTCGCCGTCGACACGGTGCGCCGCACCTGGCTGCGCGGCACCTGGCGCACCGCCGAGGACGTCCTGGCGGCCGCCCGAGCCCTCGGGACACCGTTGAGCGCCAGCGACACCGACGCCGAGCCGATGCTGCTCGTGTGCACCCAGGGCACCCGCGACGCGTGCTGTGCCGTGCGGGGGCGGCCGATCGTCGCCGGCCTCGCGCGCGAGTGGCCCGAGGAGGTCTGGGAGTGCACCCACCTCGGGGGCCACCGGTTCTCGGGCACGCTGCTCGCCCTCCCCGACGGCGCCTGCTACGGCTACCTCGACGCCGAGACCGTGACGCCGCTCGTCGCCGACCACCTGGCCGGCCGGGTCGACGGCCGCCACCTGCGGGGGGTCACCCGCTGGGAGCCCGCCGTGCAGGCCGCGCTGGCCCGCGTGCTCGCCGACCACGGACCGGCCGGGCTCGCCGACGTCGTCCCCGGCCGTGTGGACTCCGAGGGCGACGTGACCCGCGTCGAGGTGCTCGGCTCCGGGCCGGTCCCCGACCGCGTCCTCGTCGAGGTCCGTTCCGAGCAGGTCTCGGACTGGAGCCTCAGCTGCGGTGCCGGACCGAAACCCGCCGTCGTGCGACGCACCGAGGTCCTCGACGCGCGATGACCCCGGTCAGGACGACGACGCGGACGAGGAGGGCACGTCCTCGATGGACGGCTCGACACGGGTGTCGGCGGTCTTCTCGCAGGTGCGCTTCGGGTCCGCCGCCCGGGTGTCGATCCGGCTGCCGTTGATGATCGACACGTCGTCGTAGGCCGGCCGTCCCTCGATGACGTCGCGGAAGCGGTAGCGCGTGAGGGACGACAGCCGGCAGTCGGTGCCGAAGGTCAGCACGTCGAACGAGGAGGGCTGGCCGACCAGCTCCTCGCCGTCCCCGGCGCTGAGGAAGTGGCTGAACGGGCCGCCGCCGGTGAACGTGCCGACCTGGATCCGGTTGCCCTCGAGGTCGGTCGAGTGCATGTGCCCGTTGAGCAGGATCCCGCCGGCGAGCCCGGAGACGGCCCACGGCTCGTGGCTGACGACGACGTCGGGCGGTGTGCGACCCTCGAACGCCTTCTCGAAGGCGTCGCGCGCCGGCAGCTGCTTGGCCCGCGAGCCGGTGCCGGAGTCGCCGAACCAGCGCGGGTCGTTGAACCCGGCGATGGTCACGCCCGCGACGGTCACCTCGCGGTACCCCGCGTCGCCGGGCGGCTGGAGCAGCACGACGTTGGGGATCTTCCCCATCCGGCTCAGCACGGCCGTGTCCGTGGCGCTCATGGCGTCGTGGTTGCCGCGCACGAACACGTACGGCACGCCGAGCGACTGGATGCCGGCGAACATCCCGGCGGCCTCGCCCTCCTGCACGGTGCCGAAGTTCACGAGGTCGCCGGAGTCGATGACGAGGTCGATGCTCTCGGTCTCGATGACCGACTTCATGAGCGAGTACTGGTTGCCGCCGTGGATGTCGCTGACGAAGAGGACGCGCAGCGCGGGGGTCGACTCGAGCGACCCGGCGGCGTACTTCTGCTGGAGGGCCGTCGAGAGCGCCAGCAGGTTGCGGACGTACGGGGTGACCTGGCTCGCCCGGCTCTCGACGTCGTCGAGCAGGCCGGCGTTGCGCTGGAAGGTGCCGAGGACGTCGGTGGCGCGCAGCGAGGTCTGCCGGCTCGGCTGGTAGGTCGTCCACAGCGAGGCGGCGGTGCCGACCGTGGCGACGGTCCAGGCCACCACCGACGCGACGACGAGCACGTGCGGTGGCCGGCGGCGGCGGGCCATCACGTAGACCCCGAGGACGAGCAGGACGAGGACCAGGGCGCCGATCCCGAAGCGCAGGACGACGTCGAGGGCGACGTCGCGGATGGCCGAGTTCAGCTCCTCGGGCCCGGGGCGCAGGCTCGCGAGGCTCACCGTCGGACGCGAGAGGACGTCGGTGATGCTCGCCTTGACCTGGGGCACCGTGCGCACCCCGGGGGCGAGGCCCGAGAACGTGACCCGCACGTCGCCGAAGGTCGTCTCGGCGGCGAGCTCGCCGAGCCGGGCGGGGGCGGCGTCGAGGGTGACGGAGGCCCGGTAGGTGCGCGTCTCGGCGGTGGCGGGGGCGACGGTCGTGGCGGCGATGCCCGCGGCGAAGCAGGCCCCGACGAGCAGCACGGTGCCGAGGGCGTGGCGCAGGCGGTGCGACCCGATGCGGTGGCCGGCGCTCCACCAGAGCCCGACCGCGGTGACGAGCGGCCAGAGGGCGGTGGCCCCGGCGACGAGCCGCTCGTGGAGCCCGAACGCGCTCCCCCCGATCCCGACGCCGAGCGAGGCGACGGCGGCGAGCAGCACGGCGGCGGCAGGCCACGCGACGCGCGGGCGGAGGACCGGGGGCCGGTCCGGCCCGGCGGCGAGGGCCGGCCACACCGCGAGGAGGAGGAAGGAGAGCGACGCGACGGCCGTGTGCACGAGCGAGGACTCGTCGCGGGACGGCAGCGGGACGCAGGCGACGGCCACGGTGGCCAGGCCGCCGAGGCCGAGGGCGACCCGACCCCACCGGCGGGCCGCCCCGAGCGCCCAGGCGGTGACGAGGTGGCCGACCCCGGTGAGGACGAGCGCGGTGGTCATCACCCAGCGGTGCGGCGTGGCGAGCGAGGCGAGCGCGCTGATCGACTCGGCCCGCTCGTCGAAGCCCGGCCCGACGAGGTTCGCCGCCCAGCTCCACCCGCCGACCAGCGCGACCAGCGTCGCGGCGGCGCTGGCGACGGCGGTCCGGGGGTGTCCGGCGGGGCGGGCCATGGCGACCACCCTAGGTCGGGCACCTGCGGGCCCGGGCCGGGTCCCACGACCTAGGGTGGCAGTGTGCCCGGCACCCCTTCGCTCCCGGACGTCCTCGCCCGCCCGTTCGCCGCGGTGCTGCTCGACATGGACGGCACCCTCGTCGACTCCACGCCCTCGGTCGTCCGCTCGTGGCTGCGCTGGTGCGAGGAGTACGGCGTCGACCCGGCCCGGCTGGCCGGCCAGCACGGCGTCACCGCGCGCAACCTCATCGCCGGGCTGCTGCCGGCCGAGCAGGGCGAGGAGGCCTTCCGGCGGATCGAGCGGCTCGAGGTCGAGGACGTCGAGGGCACGACCCTCCTGCCGGGCGCGCACGACCTGCTCGTCGCCCTCCGCGACGCCGGCGTGCCGACGGCCATCGTCACCTCCTCGAGCGGCCCGCTGGCCGAGGCCCGGCTCGGCGCCACCGCGCTGCCGCACCCGGAGGTCGTCGTGACCGCCGACGACGTCGTGCGCGGCAAGCCCTTCCCCGACCCGTGGCTGCTCGGGGCCGAGCGGCTCGGGGTCGCCCCGGCCGACTGCCTCGTCGTCGAGGACGCCGTGGCGGGGCTGCGGGCGGCCCGTGACGCGGGGTGTGGTGGCCTCGTCGCCGTCACGACGACGACCGACCGCGCCGACCTCGCGGAGGTCGCGGACCTCGTCGTCAGCTCGGTCGCCGACCTGCGGGTCGACCTCTCCGGAGGGCAGGCCCGTCTCACCGGCGCCGCCGGGACCTCCCCGGGTGGGCCGCCCACCGCCTAGGGTGCACCTCGTGGATGCCGACGTCGTGGTCGTGGGAGCCGGGCTGGCCGGCCTCGTCGCCGCGTGCGAGGTCGCCGACCGGGGTGGTGCGGTCGTGCTCCTCGACCAGGAGTCGGAGGCCGACCTCGGCGGTCAGGCGTGGTGGAGCTTCGGCGGGCTGTTCCTCGTCGACTCGCCCGAGCAGCGGCGGATGGGGATCCGCGACTCGGTCGACCTCGCGTGGCAGGACTGGCAGGGCACCGCCGGCTGGGACCGGCTGACCGCCCCCGACGGCGGGCCCGGTCCGGACCACTGGGGGCGCGAGTGGGCCCGCAGCTACGTCGACTGGGCGGCCGGCGAGAAACGCGACTGGCTCCGGGCGCAGGGCGTCTCGTTCTTCCCGGTCGTCGGCTGGGCCGAGCGGGGCGACGGGACGAGCGGGGGCCACGGCAACTCCGTCCCGCGGTTCCACATCCCGTGGGGCACCGGCACGGGGGTCGTCGCACCGTTCGAGCGGCGGATCCGCGAGCACATGGCCGGCGGCCGCGTCGTCTACCTGCCGCGGCACCGGGTCGACGAGCTGGTCACGACCGGCGGCGTCGTCAGCGGCGTGGGCGGTTCCGTTCTCGCCGAGGACGACTCGCCTCGAGGAGTGGCGAGCAGCCGGGAGGTCGTCGGGCCGTTCGAGTACGGCGCGCAGGCCGTGCTCGTGGCCTCCGGAGGCATCGGCGGCAACCACGACCTGGTGCGTGCGAACTGGCCGGAGCGGCTCGGCACGCCGCCGGCGACGATGCTCACCGGCGTCCCCGCGTACGTCGACGGCCGGATGCTCGGCATCACCGAGGCGGCCGGGGGCACGGTCGTGAACCGCGACCGGATGTGGCACTACGTCGAGGGCGTGCGCAACTGGGACCCGGTGTGGCCGGGGCACGCCATCCGTATCCTCCCCGGCCCGAGCTCGCTCTGGTTCGACGCCCGCGGCGACCGGCTGCCCAGCCCCTACCTGCCCGGCTTCGACACCCTCGGCACGCTGGACCACCTGCGGCACACCGGGTTCGACCACTCGTGGTTCGTCCTCAACCGCTCGCTCGTCGGCAAGGAGTTCGCGTTGTCGGGGTCGGAGCAGAACCTCGACCTCACCGAGCGTCGGTACCGCGACGTCCTGCGGCGCCCGGTCACGGCGGTGCCGCCGGCCGTGCAGGCGTTCCTCGACCACGGCGAGGACTGGCTGACCGCCGACACCATCGGCGGGCTCGTCGCGCGGATGAACGAGCTCGAGCCGGACACCCCCATCGACCCGGCGCACCTCGAGCGGCAGGTCGTCGAGCGTGACCGCCAGGTCGACAACCCGTTCACCAAGGACGCCCAGGTCGCGGCCATCCGCGTCGCGCGCCGCTACCGCGGGGACCGGCTGACCAAGCGCGCCTTCCCGCCCCACCGCATCCTCGACCCGAGGCACGGACCCCTCGTGGCCGTCCGGCTGCGGGTCCTGTCCCGCAAGACGCTCGGCGGCCTGCACACCGACCTCGGTGGTCGGGTCCTCGGCGCGGACGGGACGCCGGTGCCGGGGCTGTACGCGGCGGGGGAGGTGTCGGGCTTCGGCGGCGGTGGGGTGCACGGGTACCGCGCGCTCGAGGGCACCTTCGTCGGGGGCTGCCTCTTCAGCGGCCGGCAGGCCGGACGAGCCATCGCCGCCGCACTCTGACTCAGCGGCCCGGCTCGAGCAGGACCTTGAGGCTCGTCGGGTCCGAGCGCAGCGTCTCGAGCGCCTGCGCGTACTCGGACAGCCCGAACCGGTGGGTGACGAGCCCGTCGGTCCGCACCCGCCCGGACCGCAGCAGGGCCAGCGACCGGTCGAGGCAGTCGACCTGCGCGAAGGAGCCCTTGACGGTCAGCTGCCGCCGGAACACGTCGTAGGGGCTGAGCGGGATGCGGGCGTCCTCGCGGCACATCCCGTAGACGAAGACCGTGCCGTTCGTCGCGGTGAGCCACGGGAGGGTCTCGACGACCGACGCGGCGCCGGTGACGTCGACGGTCACGTCGAAGCCGCCCGGCTGGAGGTCGCGCAGCGTCCGTGCCGTCTCGGCGGCCTCCCGGGTCACCTCGACGACGCGGTCGACGCCGTAGGCCGTCGCGAGGTCCAGCTTGAAGCGGGTCGGGGCGGCGACCGTCACCCGGCCGGCGCCGCCGTGGAGCAGCAGCTGCGCGAGGAGCAGCCCCGTCGTCCCCGCCCCGACGACGAGGACGTCGGCCCCGGGACGCAGCCCGAGGACGTCCATCCCGTGCACGGCGCACGCGAGGGGCTCGGCGAGCACGGCGACCTCCGGTGGCAGGTCGTCCGCCGGGTAGACCTTGTGCGCGGGGCTGAGCAGCGACTCGGCGAAGCCACCGGGCGCGTTGACCCCGAGCGAGTGGAAGTGCTCGCAGAACAGGTGGTTCCCGCGGGAGCACTCGGGGCAGCGCCCGCACGCCGACGCGTTGTCGACGGCGACCCGCTGCCCGGGCTCGACGTGCGTCACGCCCGCGCCGACCGCGCGCACCGTGCCCGTCGCCTCGTGCCCGGGCGTCAGCGGGAAGGCGGCGAAGAAGCCGCCCTCGTGCAGGTGCAGGTCGGTGCCGCAGACCCCCGCGAGGTCGACGTCGACGACCACCTCGCCCGGCCCGGCGACCGGTCGCGGCACCTCGCGGACGGTGAGCGACCGCGGCGCGTCGTAGACGACCGCCCGCATCGTGGCGTCGGTGGCGGCGGTGGCGGCGGGGGAACCGGGAGCGGGCGCGGCATCGGACACATTCACCTTCCTAGCGGACCGGACCGACCGACGACAGGCCCCGCCCACGCCTCGTTAGACTCGCCGGGTGCCGCCGACGACCCGCATCCCGGCCGAGGTCGGGCGCCCTCTCCACCGGCACACCGACTTCCGCCGCTTCTGGCTCGCGCGACAGGTCTCCGTCGCCGGCACCCTCGTCACCGCGGTCGCCCTGCCGGTCCTCGTCTACCGGCTGAGTGGCAGTGCGTCGCTCACCGCCCTCGTCACCCTCGTCGAGGGCCTGCCGTACCTCCTCCTCGGCCTCTTCGCCGGAGCGCTCGCCGACCGGCTCGACCGGCGCCGGGTCATGGTCGCCGCCGACGTCGTCAGCGCCCTCGCCATCGGCTCGGTGCCGGTCGCGCACGAGCTCGGTGTGCTCACCGTCTGGCACGCGCTCGTCGCCGGCTTCCTCGCCCAGGCGAGCTTCGTCTTCTTCGAGGGCGCGGCGTTCGGTGCGTTGCCGGCCATCGTCGGCCGCTCGCGGCTCGGCGCGGCGAACGCGGCGATCTGGGGCTTCGGCTCGCTGCTGGACCTCGGGATGCCGATGCTCGCCGGCGTCCTCCTCGCGGCGGTGCACCCGGCGATGCTGCTCGGGGTCGACGCCCTGAGCTTCCTCGCCTCGGCAGCCGCCGTCGTCGGCATCGCCACCCGGCTGAGCGCCGCCCGCGACCTGCCGCCGCTGCGGCCCCGCGCCCTCGTCGACGAGGTGGCCACCGGGCTGCGGTTCCTCGTCGCGCACGCGGGCGTGCGCTCGCAGACCGTCGTCGGCTTCCTCCTCTCGCTCTCCGGCGCCGGGTTCATGGCCCTCTCGGTGCCGTACGCCGACCGGCTCCTCGGGGTCGGCACGAGCGGATGGCGGTTCGGTGCCGTCTTCGCCGCCTGGGGGATCGGCGGGATCCTCGCCGCGACGCTCACGCCACGCCTCCACCGTCGGGTCTCGACGAGCCGGGCGACCCTGCTCGCCCTCCCGCTGGCGGCGGCCGCGGGGCTCGTCGTGGCCACGACCGCGTCCTGGACGGTGTCGGTCGTCGCGATGGTGCTGTGGGGCATCGGCTACCAGTCGGTCCTCCTCACCTCGATGACCTACCGGCAGATGGCCACGCCCGAGCCGCTGCTCGGACGGGTCAACACGGCCGGGCGGATGCTCTCGTTCGGCGTCGGGTGGACGGTCGGCGCGCTGGGTGCCGGTGCGCTCGCGGCCCTCGTCGGCACCCGCGGAGCCATCGTCGGCGTGGTGTCGGTCGGGGTGCTCGCCGCGGGCTTCGGCTGGCTCTCCCCGCTCCGGACGCTGGGCGCGGACCCGCACCCCGAGGAGGACCCGACGTGACCGAGGTCGAGGTCGTCGACGCCGTGCCGACCCGCTTCACGGCGAGCCGGTGGGGGCTGCTCGCCGCGTTCTCGCTCGTCGTCGCCACGACCCAGGTGCTCTGGCTGACCTTCGCGCCGGTGACCGTCGAGTCGGCCCGCGCGCTCGGGGTGTCGGAGGGCCTCGTCGGCGACCTCGCCGTCGTCAACCCGCTGCTCTTCGTCGTGCTCGCCCTCCCAGCAGGGCGGTTCGTCGACCGCGGCCTGCACGCGACGCTCACCGCCGGTGCCCTGTGCACCGTCGCCGGCGCCCTCGTCCGGCTCGTCGACACCTCGTCGTACGGGTGGCAGCTGGCCGGTCAGCTCCTCGCCTCGGTGGCCCAGCCGCTCGTCCTCACGGCGACGACGACGCTCGCCGCCCGCTGCTTCCCGCCGCGCGAGCGCACCGTGGCCATCGCCGTCGGCAGCGCGGCACAGTTCGTCGGGGTGCTCGTCGGCGCCCTCGGCGGCGCCCCCCTCGTCGCGGCCGGCGGGCTGCCGCGGCTGCTCACCGCCCACGCCGTCCTCGCGGTCGTCGGCTCGGTCCTCCTCCTCGTCATGCTGCGGGTCGCCGTCGTCGCCCCGGTGGCGCACCGCGACGCCCACGGGCTGCGTTGGCTCCGGCACGAACCGCTGCTCTGGCGGCTCGCCGGGCTCCTCCTCGTCGGCGTCGGGGTCTTCAACGCCGTCGCCACCTGGCTCGACCCGGTGATGGCCGGCCTGGGGCACCCGGGGGTGGGCGGCCCGCTGATCGCCGTCACCACGGTCGCCGGCATCCTCGGGGCGGCCGTGCTCCCCGGGCCGGCCGCCGCACGCGGACACCGGCGGACCCTCCTCGCCGTCGCGACCGCCTGCACCGGTGTGGTGTTCGTCCTGCTCGTGTTCCTGAACACGCCCGTCGTCGCGGGGGTGTTGCTCGCCGTGCTCGGGTTCGTCCTCCTCGCCGGGCTCCCGGTGGCGCTCGAGTGGTCCGAGGCGCACGTGGGGGTCGCCCGCTCCGGCACAGCGACGGCGTTCCTCCTCCTCGCCGGCAACCTCGGCGGGGTGCTGCTCGTCCTCGCGGTCCAGCCGTTCGTCGGGATGCCCCGCCTCGCGCTCGGTGTGGTCGCCCTGGCGGCCCTGCCGGGGCTGTGGCTCGCGCTGCGGCTGCCGCGCCGCGAGGACCCGGCCTAGAGGTACTGGCCGGTGCCCTCGGCGTGACCCGGCTCCCCCGGGTGCTGCTGCGGCACCGGCATCCCACCGGGCCCGGCCGGGCCGTGCCCGCGCCCGGGCTGCATCCCGGGCGGCAGGGCGCGCATCTGCTGCAGCTGGGCCTGGGCGGCCATCTGCTGGGCGACGAGCGCGGTCTGGATGCCGTGGAAGAGGCCCTCGAGCCAGCCGACGAGCTGGGCCTGGGCGATGCGCAGCTCGGCGTCCGACGGCTCGGCGTCCTTGAACGGCAAAGCGATCCGTTCCAGCTCGGCGACGAGCTCAGGGGCGAGGCCGTCCTTGAGCTCGGCGATCGAACGGTCGTGGATGGCGGCGAGGCGGGCCCGGCCGCGTTCGTCGAGGGGGGCGCTGCGGACCTCCTCGAGCAGCTGCTTGACCATCGACCCGATGCGCATCACCTTGGCCGGCTGCTCGACGAGGTCGGCGGGGTTGCGGGCGGCCTCGTCGTGCTCGTGCTCCTCGCCCTCCGCCGGTCGCGGCGCGACACCCATCCCCTCGGGGGTCACGACGACGACGCGGTCGGGGTCGCCGACGACGGTGGCGGGGACGGCCCGGCCCGCGTCGTCGTCGGCGGGGTCGCGGTCGGTGCGGGGCTGGTCGCTCATGCCCCCATCCTGCCCCGCGCGACGCCGGTCCGTGCGTTGACATCGACAGTCGATATGCATATCGTCTGTCGATAACACATCGACTCTCGATACGAGGAGGACGCCATGAGCGCCACCACCCACCACCGCCGCGACCTGTTCGCCTTCGGGCGGTCCGACCGGTGGGGGCTGGCCCTGCTCGTCGGCCTCGTGGGAGTCGTCACCGTCGTCGTCCAGGTCGTGCAACCGGCCGCGCGGTGGGTCGGTGGCGACCCGATGCCGGTCGGGTACGCCGGCCGGGTCCGTGTGCCCGCGCTGGACGCGCTCGGGGTGCGGCACGAGGACGGGTCCGTCACCGCCCTGGTCCCCGACCCCGGGACGACCGTGCGCGTCGTCGACCTCCTCCTCGGGCTCGCGCTCAGCGCGGTCGTCCTCGGGGCCGGATGGCTCGTCCTGCGGGTCATGCGTGACGTCGCGGCCGGCGACCCGTTCCGCCCGGTCAACGTCACCCGCCTGCGGGTGCTCGCCGGCCTCGTCGCCATCGCGCTGCCGGCGGTGTGGTTCGGCCGGGCCTCGGTCGACGCGGCGGCCCTGACCCGGCTCGGGCCGGACCTCGTCGTCCTCGTCCTCGACCTGCCGTGGGTGCCGGTCCTCGCGGGCACCGTCGTGGCCCTCCTCGCCGAGGCGTTCAAGCTCGGTGGGCGGCTGCGCGACGACGTCGCGGGCCTCGTCTGATGCCGGTCGACGAGCCGCACCGCGTCGTCTGCCACCTCGACCGGCTGCTCGAGGAGCGCGGGATGACCCTCGCGGCCCTCGCCGAGGCGGTGGGCGTGACGGTCGTCAACCTCTCGGTCCTCAAGAACGACCGGGCGAAGGCCATCCGGTTCAGCACGCTGACGGCGGTGTGCGACGTCCTCGGCTGCCAGCCCGGCGACGTGCTGACCGTCGAGCCGACCGCCTGACCCGGTCCGACCGCCCAGCGCCGGGCCCCCGCACCTCACGCGTATCGGGTCACCCGATACGGCCGCGCTTCACCCCGGAACCGTTCCCGGGTGAAGCGCAGGGACGTCGGGTGAAGGGGCGGGCCGGCGGAGCAGCGGCTGGCCGACGAGGGCGAGCACCGCCGCGGCGACCCCGGCGGTGACGGTGACGGCGAAGGCGCCGGTGTGCCCGTGCCCGTCGGCGATGCGCCCGGCGACCGCCGACCCGACGGCGTAGCCGAGCCCGGTGACCGACGCCAGCAGCGTCATCGCCGTCCCGACCCGCGCCGGCGGCACGGCCCGCTCGCCGAGGACGAAGACGCTGATCATGTACGGCGCGACGACGAAGCCGAGGACGAGCACGACGAGGAAGAGCCGCGGCACGGTGTCGGTGAGCAGGAGCGGCGCCGAGAGCACGGCGAGCCCGGTCGCCGCGACGAGGACCCGCGAGGGCACCGTGAAGCGCGCGGGCAGCCCGGCGATCGCGAGCCCGGCGACGACCGACCCGACGCCGAGCGTCGCGTGCACGATGCCCGCGAGGCCGGCCTGCCCGGCGAGGGTGGTCAGCACCGTCGTCCCGGTCTGCACCGACCCGAAGATCACGCCCATGAGCAGCTGGGCGCCGAGGAGGACGGCGAAGGTCGCGGTGAGGATGCGCCCGCCGGCCTGCGCCGACGGGCGGTGCGCGTGGGCCAGCCGCGCCGTCGGGTGCACGGCGAACGCGGTGCCGAAGCCGAGGAGGACGACCGCCGCGATCGCCACCGCCAGCGCCGGGCTCACGAGGACGGCGAGGACGCCGACCAGGGCCGGACCCATGACGAAGGACGCCTCGTCGGCCGCGCCCTCGTACGAGAACGCGGTCTCCATCAGCCGCGGCTGGTGCTCGCCCTGGTGGCGGGTCATCGGCCGCCACCGCACCCGGGCCAGCGGCCCGACCTGCGGCATCAGCGCGCCGGCGATCGCGGCCGCCGCGACGACGACCGCCGGAACCGCCCCACCCCGGGCGAGCGCGACGAGGGCGAGCAGCCCGAGGCCGCCGGCGACCGACTGGACCAGGACGACCGGGCGCTGGCCCACCCGGTCGGCGACGCCACCGGCCACCGGGGCCCCGGCCGCGTTGGCGACGGCGAGCGCGCCGGCCGCGGCCCCGCCGAGGCCGTACGAGCCGGTCGTGCCGGAGACGAGGAGGAGGGTGCCCATCTGGCTCATCGCGAGCGGCAGGCGGCCTATGAACGCGACGAGGACGTAGAGGGGACCGGCGAGGGAGAACAGCCGCCGGTAGCTGGCGATCGGTGACACGGGGGTTGGGCCTTCGGGTCGGGCGCCCTCCCGAGAAGGGGTAGGGCGGAGCGGGTGTGCGCCGTCCCCACCTCACACGGCGCACGGAAGACCCTGTGCGTCCGCCCAGTCTACCGGCTCCACGCGGGTGCCCCGGCCGCCCGGACCCTCAGGTCGCCCGGCGGGTGACCTGAGGGGCCCGGCGGATACCCGCCGCCGCGAGCACCGCCGCGAGGACCGGCACGAGCACCCCGACCGTCGCGAGGTCGGCCCACGGGATGACGAGGATGCTCTGCCCGTCGAGCGAGGTGCTGGTCAGGGGGTCCCACCCCTGCGCGGTCAGCGGGCGGGCGATGGCGACACCCGGGACCAGCCCCACCGCGACGCCGAGGACGCAGCCGACCGCAGCGAGGACGAAGGCCTGGGCCGCCGCCATGACCCGCCGGGTGCCCCGGGTCGCGCCGAGCGCGGCGAGGGTGGCCTGGTCGGTCTGCTGCTCGGCGAGGGTGAGCGCGGTCGAGGTGAGGACGACGACGAGGATGAGGACGGCGAAGACCCCGAGGAGGATCGCGACGAAGAGCCGGTCGTCGCGCTGGAAGCCGTCCTCGCGCTGCACGCCGACCTCGTCGCCGAGTCGCTCGGACATCCGGTCGCGGACGGCGTCGGAGACCGCGGCGCCGTCGGGGTCCCGGACCGTCCACGAGAGCACCCGGGTCGGCCAGTCCTTCGTCAGCGGCGTGCCGGCGGCGAAGGCGAGGTTGCCGCCCAGCAGGCGTCCGGCGGAGTCCTTGGTCAGCGGCAGGTGCACGGCCGGGACGGCCGTGTCGGAGGTGACCGCGACCTCGGGCGGCACCGGCACCTCCGCGGCCGGGTCGACCCGGTAGGTGCCCGTGGCGACCCGGACCGTGTCGCCGCGGCCGCCGAGGAGGACCGCGGCGCCGTCCCTCACCCGGGTCGCGTCGGCGCCGGTCAGCCCGGTGCGTCGCAGCAGCTCGTCGGCGGGCAGGACGAGGACGGTGCCGGAGCCGTTGCTCATCGAGCCGTGCGTCGCGCACTGCTCGGCCCGGGGCGAGGCGGTGATCCAGGGCAGGGTGTCCTCGACCGAGCACCCCTGCGGCACGACGCTGACGAAGTGGGCGTCGTACGGCTGGGTCGGCGGCTGCGGCTCGGTCATCGCGGGGTCGCCGGCGAAGGCGTCGTTCGGGGTCACCGTGAGGCCGGGCGCCGCCGCGGCGACGTCGTCGTCGGTCAGCCCGCTCTGCGACCACGAGCTGACGACGACCTCCCCGGGCAGCGTCGTCGGCAGGTACTCCGTGCGGCGCTGCTCGGTGTCGCTCTCGAGCCCGGTGAGCCCGAAGGTGAGCCCGGCGACGACGGCGAGGACCGCGGCGACGGAGGGCGCGCTGCGGGCCCGGTGCCGGGCGAGGTCGCGGGCGGCCATCCGCAGCGACGTCGGGAGGTGCCGCCCGAGCCGGCCCACACCGGCCAGGACGACGGGGACGAGGAGCAGCGACCCGACGATGAGGACGACCGCGCCGACGACGACGAGGTACTCGGGGGTGGCCTGGAGCTCCCCGGGCAGCATCGCGTGGAGGTCGACGACCCCGGTCCCGCCGAGGGTGAGCACCGCACCGACCACGGCGAGCACGGCTCCCAGGCCGAGGACGAGGAGGCTCGGCCGGGGCGACACGCTCTGGCCCCGCATCACCCCGACGATGTCGAGGCGGCCGAGCCGGCGAGCCGGGATGAGCGCCGCCACGAAGGTGGACCCGGTGGCGCACACCGCGATCGCCGCGAGCACGCCGTAGCGGACGTCGAACGCGGTCGTGAAGAGCGGGTTGCCGGCCAGCGGGGTGAGGCGCATGACGAGCCAGGCCGTGCCGACCCCCGCGACGACCCCGAGGAGCGCCGAGGCGGCGCCGAGCACGACGGCCTGGGCGAGCACGGTCCGGCGGAGGACCGGCGTGTGCGCCCCGTTCGTGGCGGCGAGGGCCAGCGTGCGCCGCTGCCGGGCCGCGCTCACCGCGAAGGCCGGCCCGACGAGGAGCGTCGTCGACACGAGGAGCATCACCGCGGCGAGCCCGACCATCAGCCCCGTGCGCTGGAGGTCGCCCGAGGTGCGCTCGGCGACCTCGGCGGGGACGGCTGAGGCCGGCGGCGGGTGCTGGAGCACGTCGGCCGAGGTGACCCGGAACCCGGAGCGGTTGAGGTCGAGCACCTCGGGCCAGGTGACCGGGTCGTGGCCGAGGACGATCCAGCCGCCGTCGCCGGGGACGCCCTCGGCGACCGGTCCGGCGGTGACGAGGCCGGGCGTGGACCACCCGTCGAGCGCGTCGGCGGTGCCGACGAGCTGCAGGGTGCGCGCGGTGCTGCGCACGGTGACCTCGACCGTGCCGCGGTCCGGCAGGCCCCGGTCGGTCCACGCGCGGGTGACCAGCGCCTCGGCGGGCCGACCGGTGTCGGAGGGCGGCGGCGCCGGCCAGTGCCCGGAGGTGAGCCGCAGCTTGTCGCCGAGGCCGAGGCTGCCGTCGAGGGCGAGCCCCTCGACGGTGAGCCGGCGGTCGCCGTCGGTCAACCGGGCGCTGAAGTGCTCGAGCGGTGCGACGTCGGCGCCGACCAGCCGGGCCACGGCGTCGGCGTTCGCGAACGCCGACCCGTCGCGGTCGAGGCCCGGGACCGGCGTCGCGGCGTCGTCAGCCGTGCCCTGGCCGGTGTCGAGGTCGGGGCCCTGCAGAACCCGGTTGGTGTCCGGCCCCTCGAGGTAGGCCTGTCCGGTGCCCATCGTGCCGGGGATGCGTTCGACCCCGGAGACCTGGCTCGTGTACGCGATGGTGACGACGGCCGACAGGAGCAGGGTGGGCAGGAGCACCATGACGACGACGAGGGCGCTGCGTCCCCGATGGCGGCGCACGTCGCGGCGGGCCATCCGCAGGGCCACCGACCACGACGACCGCCACTGCGCGAGTCGCGACCCGGCGCCGGGTTCGCCTGCGTCGGAACGGGACTCCGGGGCCTCGGGCCGCGGGGGTGCGATGGTGCTCACGCGGGGCCGCCGGCGGCCAGCAGGTCCTCGGCGCGGTCGGAGTCGCCGGTGGAGTCGACGACCCGGCCGTCGCGGAGGAAGACCACGCGGTCGGCCCAGGCGGCGTGCCGCGCCTCGTGCGTGACGAGCAGTCCGGCCACGCCTTCGTCGCAGCGCTCCCGCAGGACGCGGAGCACCTCCTCGCCGGTGTGGCTGTCGAGGGCGCCGGTCGGCTCGTCGGCGAGGACGAACCGCCGGCTGCCGACGAGCGCGCGGGCGATGGCGACGCGCTGCTGCTGCCCGCCGGACATCTGGTCGGGATAGCGGTCGGAGAGGGGCATGAGGTCCATCAGGCCGAGCGTGTGCCGGGCCTGCCGGCGAGCCTGCCGGGCGCGCACCCCGTCGAGCTCGAGGGGGAGGGCGACGTTCTCGGCCGCGGTGAGGCTCGGGATGAGGTTGTAGTCCTGGAAGACGAAGCCCATCCGGCGGCGGCGCAGCCGCGCGAGGTCGCGGGGGGCGAGGCTGCCGAGGGTCTCGCCGCCGATGCTCACGGTGCCCGAGGTCGGGCTGTCGAGGCCGCCGGCGACGTTGAGCAGGGTGGACTTGCCCGATCCGCTCGGGCCCATCACCGCGACGAGCTCGCCGGGGTGGATCTCGAGCGAGACGTGGTCGAGGGCGACGACGCGGGTCTCGTCGTGGCCGTGGACGCGGGTGACGTCGGAGATGACGACGTGCGGTGCGGTGGTCATGCGGGGGTCCCCTCCCGGTGGGCCGGCACCTCGCCGGCGACGTGCTGCGGTGCTGCGGTGGTGCGTGGAGTGCTGGTCCGGGCATGGCGGGCCAGCACCGACTCGACGTGGTCCAGCCAGCGGACCTCCGCCTCGGCGGCGAAGACGAGGTTCTCGAGGACGAGCAGCCAGGCGAGACCGTGCTCGGCGTGCGCCGCCTCCTCGGACGTGGCCCTGCGGGCGCCCTCGGCCGTCCCCTCCGCACGGTCGAGGGCGTCCCGCTTGAGCCGGGTGAGGTCGCGCAGGTGGCGCAGGGTCGCGGTGCGCTGGCCCTGGACCACGCGGTGCACGTCGACCCCCGGGGCCGTCACCGCGAGGGCGAGCTTGATGGTCAGCTCGTCCCGCGGGGTGCTCGTGCGGTCGACCGGCGTGGTCCACCACGACGCGAGCTCGGCGCGCCCGGCCTCGGTGAGCCGGTAGGCGATGCGTCCCTCGGCGTCCGGGTCGCCGGCCTGGGCGACGAGCCCGTCGCGGACCAGCCGGTCGAGGGTCGTGTAGACCTGCCCGACGTTGAGCGGCCAGGTGCCGCCGGTGCGCTGCTCGAACTCGCCCCGCAGCCGGGCCCCGTAGGACTCGCCCTCGGCGAGCAGGGCCATGAGCCCGAGCCGGACCGACATCGGTGCCCCCCTCTCTCCCCGGGCGGATACCGGGTATTGCGTGCTCGACCGGGTATGTATACCGAGTATCACCGGGCGGGTCAAGCACCGGACCCGAGCGTGGCCGGCCGCCCACCGCCCCCGACGGACCTCTGGCCGACCGCCGGCTGACCAGACGGTGGTGATCGCCCCGTCGATCACCGAGACTGAGCCCAGCACTCCTCCGACGACGAAAGAGGCCCGCCGATGCTCGTCCCGATGACCGTGACCGACTTCATCGACCGCGCGAGGACGGTCTACGGCGACCGGGTGGGCGTCGTCGACGAGCCGAGCCAGGTGGCCGACCCGCTGCCGGACCTCACCTACGCCGAGGTGGCGACGTTGGCGGAGCGCCAGGCGGCGCGGCTCGACGAGCTCGGCATCGCGGTGGGCGACCGGGTGGCGATCGTCTCGCACAACGCGGCCCGGATGCTCGTCTCGTTCTTCGGCGTCTGCGGCTCCGGACGGGTGCTCGTCCCGGTGAACTTCCGGCTGCGCCCGGACGAGGTCCGCTACATCGTCGAGCACTCGGGGGCGCGGGTCCTCCTCGTCGACCCGGAGGTCGACGCGTCGCTGGCGTCCGTGCCGGCCGAGCACCGCATCGTCCTCGGCGACGACGACGCGCTGTACGCCCCCGAAGGCTCGACGCCGCGGCCGTGGGAGCCGGACGAGAACGCGACGGCGACCATCAACTACACCTCCGGGACGACCGCGCGGCCGAAGGGCGTGCAGATCACCCACCGCAACATCTGGACCAACGCCCTGACCTTCGGACTCCACGCCGGGGTCTCCGACCGCGACGTCTACCTGCACACGCTGCCGATGTTCCACGCCAACGGCTGGGGGATGCCGTTCGTGGCCACCGGCCTCGGCGTCAAGCAGGTCGTCCTGCGCAAGGTCGACGGCGCCGAGATCCTCCGGCGGGTGCGTGACCACGGCGTGACCTACCTGTGCGCGGCCCCGGCCGTCGTCAACGCGGTGCTCGAGGCCGCGCAGTCGTGGGAGGGCGAGGTCCCCGGCCGCGACCGGGTGCGCATCATCGTCGCCGGCGCGCCGCCCCCGACCAAGACCGTCGCCCGGGTGGAGGCCGAGCTCGGCTGGGAGTTCATCCAGATCTACGGGCTGACCGAGACCTCGCCGCTGCTCACCATCAACCGGCGGCGCGCGGAGTGGGACGGTCTCTCGGTGGAGGAGCGGGCCGAGAAGCTCGTGCGGGCCGGGGCGCCCGCGCTCGGGGTGACCCTCTCGCTGTCTCCGGACCACGAGGTGCTGGCGCGCTCCAACGTCGTCCTCGAGGGGTACTGGGAGCAGCCCGAGGAGTCGGCGCGCGCCCTCGAGGACGGCTGGTTCCACACCGGCGACGGCGGGAGCATCGGCGACGACGGCTACCTGACGATCTCGGACCGCAAGAAGGACGTCATCATCACCGGCGGCGAGAACGTGTCCTCGATCGAGGTCGAGGACGTCATCTTCAGCCATCCGGCGGTCACCGAGGTCGCCGTCATCGGCGTCCCCGACGAGAAGTGGGGCGAGACGATCAAGGCGCTCGTCGTCCTCGCGCCCGGCGAGTCGGTCTCGGAGGCCGAGCTCATCGCCTGGTGCAAGGAGCGGGCTGCCGGGTTCAAGGCGCCGACCTCGGTGGAGTTCCGCGACGAGCTGGCCCGGACGGCGACGGGCAAGCTGCAGAAGTTCAAGCTGCGCGCGCCGTACTGGGAGGGGCGGGAGCGTCAGGTCAACTGAC